>VGYY01000152.1 GCA_016872815.1 Planctomycetota bacterium | reverse complement strand
GGCGGCGGCCGGTGCGGGCGCGGCCGGAGCGGCGTCGCCGCTCCGAGTGGCCGGCGTCAGCCACTCGACTTGCGGCGGTTCGCCGCAGGCGAGCGCCAGCAGCGGCAACGTCGCCCCCGGCAGCCACCGCACGCCGCTCACTGGCGCAGGTCCTTCAACTCGACCGCGACCTCGAGCGGCTTGCCGGCGCGACGGACGGCGAGCTTCACGCTCGTGCCGACCTCGACGTTGCTCAGCGCCCGGAACAGGTCGGCGGAGCCGCGCACCGGCACGTCGTCGATGGCGACGATGACGTCGCAGTTCGCCACCAGGTCGACCATGCGCGAGAAGCGGTTGACGTCGACGCCGCGCAGTCCGGCGCGTTCGGCGCCGCTGCCGGGGATGATGTCGGTGACGATGGCGCCGCGGACGCCGGCTGCGTCGAGGATGCGCACGCCGAGGCTTGGCCGGATGGCGTGGCCGTAGCGCAGGATCTCGGTGACGATGCGGTTGATGGTGTCGACCGGGATCGCGAAGCCGATGCCGGCCGACGCCCCGGACGGCGAGACGATCGCCGTGTTCATGCCGATCAGCCGACCGGCGCTGTCCAGCAGCGGGCCACCCGAGTTGCCCGGGTTGATCGGCGCCTGGGTCTGGATCAGGTCGGTCAGGAGGCGCTGCCCACGCTCGAAGTCGGCGTACTTCGCCGGCATCTCGCGGCCGAGTCCGCTGATGATCCCGGTCGTGAGCGTCTGGTCGAGGCCGAACGGATTGCCGATGGCGAAGACGTCCTGGCCGACGCGCAGGTCGGCCGACCGCCCGACGGCGAGCGGCGGGAGCGCGTCCTGCGGCGCCTCGACCTCGAGCACCGCGATGTCCTTCTCGACCTCGTAGCCGACCACTCGCGCCGGCCAGGTCCGGTGGTCGGCGGTGGTCACCTCGATCTCGTGCGCGGCGTGGATCACGTGGTAGTTGGTCACCACGTGGCGGGCGTCGTCCCAGACGAAGCCGGAACCGGTCCCTTCGCGCGCCTCGGTCGGGATCAGCGCGCGGGTCAGGGTCCCCCCGGCGACGTTGCGGATGAACACGACTGTCGGCGACGCTCGCTCGAACAGGGCGATGGTGGCGTGCTCGCCGTCGAGCAGATCGCCACGCGGCGTCTCCGCACGGGGTCGCGCGTCAGGGTCGAGCAACGACTCCTCGCCGCGCGTCCACTGCCAGACCGCGATCCCGGCCAGTGCGACCACCACGGCGGCGCGCCAGCTGGTGGCGCGCCGATCGTCATCCGGAACCGACTGCACGTCCATGCGGCCTCACCCTCCGTGCGGGGCGCACGGCACTGTAGCCGTGCGCTGCGGGGGGGAAACCGGCCGGCGCCGGCGCCGGTTCGCTCCGGGCGCTCAGGCGGAGGGCGCGACCAGCTGGTGCTCGAGGAGCGCGGTGGCGTCGGCCGCCGGGGTCGGCTTGCCGAAGAAGAAGCCCTGCACCTGGTCGCACCCTTCACGGCGCAGGAAATCGACCTGCTCCTCGGTCTCGGCGCCTTCGGCGACGACGGTCAGACGCAGGCGGTGCGCCATGGTGACGATCAGCGCGGCGATGGCGGCGTCGTCGGCGTCGGTGGTCACGTCGGCGACGAACGAGCGGTCGATCTTGAGGCAGTCGAGCGGCAGGCGCCGCAGGTAGGCGAGCGAGCTGTAGCCGGTGCCGAAGTCGTCGATCGCGAGATGGACGCCGCGCGTCTTGAGCTGCTTCAGCAGCACCAGCGCGCTCTCGACGTCTTCCATGATCGTGCTCTCGGTCAGCTCGAGTTCGAGCGCGCCGGCCGGCAGCCCGGTGGCGGCGAGCGCGTCGACGATGGTCTCCTCCAGCGCGCGGTCGCGGAACTGCGCCGCCGAGAGGTTGACGGCGATCGCGAGCTCCGCGAATCCCGCAGCGCGCCACTCGTGCGCCTGGCGGCACGCCTCCCGCAGCACGAACGCCCCCAGCGGGACGATGAAGCCGCACTCCTCCGCCAGCTGGATGAACTGCAGCGGCGGCACCAGTCCGATCTCCGGCCGGCGCCAGCGCACCAGCGCCTCGAAACCGACGATGCGGCCGCCGCGCAGGTCGACGCGCGGCTGATACCACACCTCGAACTCGCCGCGCTCGAGCCCGCGTCGCATCGCCGCCTCGAGTTCGAGCCGTTCCTCGGTGTCGCGGCGCATCGAGGGATCGTAGACGCAGAGCGTCGAGCGGCCCCGCGCCTTGGCCGCGTGCATCGCCATGTCGGCCTGCTTGATCAGGTCGTCGGCGGCGCCGTCGTGGTCGAATGCCTCCGTCGGCAGCACGCCGCTGACGGCGACGCCGATGCAGGTCGTGAGCGCGATCTCGCGCTCGGCCACCCGGATCGGTTCGGCGAAGGCGGTGCGGAGCCGTTCGCCGATCACGGTCGCCGCGGCCTCGTGGCCGAGCTGGCCGACCACGACCGCGAACTCGTCACCGCCGATCCGCGCGATGAGGTCGGGCGCCTGAGTGCGGCGGCGCAGCCCCGCGTTCGCGCGCAGTCCGTTGCGCAGCCGGCCCGCCATCTCGATCAGCAACTCGTCGCCCGCGGCGTGGCCGAGGCTCTCGTTGACGTCCTTGAAGCGGTCGAGATCGAGGATGAACACGGCGACCCGCTCGCCCAGCGCCGCGGCGTCGCGCAGCGCCCGCACCAGCGCGTCCTTCAGCTGGCGGCGGTTGGCGAGTCCGGTGAGGTCGTCGTGGTTCGCCTGGTATTCGAGCTCTTCCTCGACGCGGCGGCGATCGGTGATGTCATGCACCACCGCCTGCACCACGATCGCGCCGGCTGCGCCCTTCACGTGCTCGCCGTGCAGGCGCAGCACGCGCTCGCTGCCGTCGGCGCGCGCGATCCGTTGCTCGAACGCGCCTTGCGGCGCGCCGGCCGCCAGCGTCGACCACCAGCAGTGCCACGGATCGGGATTGGCGCCGCCGACGCGCTCGGCGAAATCGGTCAGCGCCATCCGCTCCGGCGCGCCGTCGAGCCCGAAGATCCGCCGCGCCTGGGGGGAGCAGCGCACGACCTGCGCGTTCCAGTCGATCTCGAACGCGCCGATCCGCGCGAATCGGTGCGTCCGATCGAGCTGCCGTTCGGCCTGAGCCAACGCCCGTGCCTGGGCGGCGGCACGCAGCGAGCGGACGAAGCCGCGAGCGACCTCCGCGGCGCTGCGCGCGGGATCGAGCAGCTCGACGTCGGCCGGCAGCGACGGGAGCTCGGCGGCGTCGCCGACGGCGATGCGCGCGATCTCGGGAACGGCCGGTTCGTGCAGGAGTTCGCGCGCGTCCTTGTGCGACAGGTCGATGAGCAGCGCGGAGATGTCACCCGCTTCGAGCAGACGGCGCGCGGAGACGAGGTCGCCGCTGGCGAGGCACTCGCCGTCGAGTTCGGCGATCACCGCCTGCAGCGCACGCGGCGGTGACGACGCCGTGCCGAACCAGAGGCAACGCGCTGGGTGGACGACGGCGAAGGGCGGCAAGCGAAGTCCCCGAGGACGGTCAGTTCGGGGGACTTCGGCCCCTCAGGGGGCCTCCCTTGAGACCGACTTCCTGCGGTCAGCGCCGGTCGCCGTCCGCCGTGCCGTCGCCGCGGCGGTCCGAGTCGGTCCCGTCGCGGCGGTCGGCGGGGTCGGCAAGATCTTCGGACCCGGTCCCGGCAGGGACTGCCGCCGGATCGCCCTCGTCCATGGCGTCCTCCGGGGGCGCTTCCGGGTCCGTCCCCGCCACGGCCGCGGCGGGCGCGCGGGCCGCCACCGCCTCTTCGAGCTCCGCCAGCAGGCCGCCCGCCGCCTGCGCCAGCGCGCGGCGGGTCCGCTCGCCGAGGTCGTGCAGCGCCATCGACGGGAAATCGGCGGCGTCGAGCTGCCACCACGGCGATGGCTGCGTGCCCCGGTAACGCTCGAGCTCCTGCTGCAGGCGCGCCTGATCGTCGCGATGGCGGCAGCGCCGCTCCAACAGCGGCTCGGCCTCCGGCGGGGCGTGGATCGTGATGGTGAAGTCGGCGCCGGCGAGGAGGCTGTACTCGGCGCGATCGTCCGGGCGCACCGCGAACGGATCGCGCCGCTCGGCGAGGATCCCGGCGAGATGGTCGATGCGGCCGCTCAGCACGAGGTCGGCGCCGAGTTCGAGCGCGGTCGCCTCGTCGTGGCAGCGCACCACGCGGTGGAACAGCGCGCGCTGCTCGATCTGGAGGGCGAGATAGTCCGGCAGCGCGACCGCGAGCGGGGCCGGGCGCGGCGCGCCGATCCCGTGGTTCGGATAGGGATACCAGGTGAACGCCTGCGCGCCGGTCACGCGCGCGTGCAGCTCAGGCGGCGCCGCCGCGTCGGCGGAGAGGGCGGCCGCATCGTCATGGAAACTCCAGAAACGATCGGTGGCGAACCAGCGGCCGCCGATCGGCGCCTCCTCGAGCATGGACGCGCCGCGTTCTTCCGGCGGTCGCGCGTCCTCGAAGTCGAGCAGTGCCAGCACCGCCGGGTCGCGCGGTTCCAGACGGGCGACCTCGCGATCGGGCGCCATCGCGGTGGGGCGCAGCGGTTGCATGCAACCGGCAGCGACCAGCAGGCTGGCCGCCAGCAGCGCGGCGCAGCGCCGGCGCGGCGGGTGCGTCGGGAGCGTCGGGAGCGTCGGGATCGGCGGCCAGTCCGTCATCGAGGATCCTCGCTCAGAAGCGCCATACCGTCTCGAGCACGAATTCGAGCCCGTTCTGGATGCCCTTGTTGCGCGCCGCGTCCTCGTAGCGAAGGTGGTCGCGGATGCGTGCCGCCAGCGCGAAGTGCGGCGTGAGCATCCAGTCGAGCCCGACGTCGAGGTAGCCGCCGGGACCGCTCGGATCGAAGCCATGCTCGATGTCGTCGAAGCGGAAGTCGGTCCAGCTGAGCCCGGTGCCGACGCTCGGACGGACGCGGCCGCCCATGTTCCACTGCCAGCGCGGACCGGCGGTCCAGCGGAAGCCATAGCCGTCGAGGTCGCCCGCATCGGCCTCGAACGCCGCGAGGCCGGCTTCCAGCGCGACGCTGCGCGTGTCGGCGAGACCGACCAGCGTGCCGACGTTCACGGCGACGCCGGGGAACGGGCCGCGCTCGCTCTCCCGGTCGACCGCGAGTTCCTCGGCCAGCGCAGCCACGCCGACCCGCGCGTAGCTGCGCTCGAGCCACGGCGGCACCTGGGCGCAACCGGCGACGCAGAGCGCGGCGAGTACCGCGGCCAGGCGGGAATGCGATGCAGGTCGCGGCCGCAAACGATCGGTCATGGGCGAGCGCGCTCCGTCCGGTGGGGCGTCGCGCTCCTTCGGCGCGCCGACTCGGCCTGCTTGATACGGGAGCGGGGGCAGCGGCTCAACAGGGCGTCGGGACGCCGGTCGCCGGCCAGCGAGCGGAACTTCCTTCCCGATGGCCGCGACCGGGCGCCACGGCGCCATCAACCCGCGCCCCCCTGCCCGACGAAGAAGCGAAGACGGACCGCCGGTGGCGCGCCGGCGCGGAAGGACGGGAGCGAGGCGATCCATGGCGAATCCGGGCGAACCGCGGCGCGAGCACGCGAACGAGGCCGCGAAGGCGGCGGCCGGCAGCTCCGATTGGCTGCCGGACGACAGCTTCCTGCTCGACGTGGACGATCTCGACCCGGCGACGCCGGCAACGCCCGCGGCGGCTGACGCCGGGGGCGAGGAATTCGTGCTGGTCGACGACGATCTCGTCGGCGCCGCGGCGATCGAACCGGTCGATCCGGTCGATCCGGTCGCGCCGGCCGCGCCAGCGGCGCCAGCGGCGCCGCCCACGGCCGCACTGAAGCTGCCGCGCTGGATGACCGAGGACGCGAGCGTGGACGACGAGGCGCTGCCGGCGTTCGCCACCGCCGGCGACGATCCGCCGCCGGCTGCCGACCGCGCGCCGCCGGCAGCGGATTTCGCGCCGGTCGCCGCCGAACTGGCGCCGGTCGCCGCCGAACTCGAGCCGCTCGCCGTCGCCGACGACGAGGAACGGCACTCTGCCGCCGCCTACGTTGCCGCGGACGCAGCGCCGGCCGTCGCCGAGCCGGCCGCGCTGTCGGCCGAACGGTCGGACGGCGGCGAAGCGGCCGCACCGGCGTTGGCGCCGGTGGTGCCGCTGCGCCGCGGTCGCCGCCGCTGGCTCGCCGCTGCCGGAATGCTGCTGGGCGCCACCGTCACCGGCGCGTTGCTGTTCGAGCTCGAGCGGCGCGGTCTGGGCCACTCGCTCTTCGGTGACGGCGACGCGGAGTCGGTCGCGGTCGCCCCGCGCCGCCCGCCGGCTCCGACCGCCACGATGGCGGTCGCGCCGCCGAATCCGGCTGCGGCGGCGATCGCCGCCCCGGCCGCCACGGAACCGCCGGTGCAGGACCTGGCGCCAGAAGCTGCGGTCGCGGCCGCCGAACCGGCGGTCGAAACCACCGCGGAGCCCCTGATCCAGGCGCCGATCGAAGCGCCGATCGAAGCGCCGGTCGATCCGCTGTTCGACCCGGTGGTCGACGCGCCGGTCGAGGCGGCGGATCCGGTGGCGCCGGTCGTGGCGACGGCGGCTCCGTCGCCGACCGCGGTCGACGCGACCGTTCCGGCGGCGGGCCCCGCTCCGACCGAGCGCGCCACCGAACTGAAAGCGAACCGCAGCCTGCCGGAAGCCGCGGCGCGCACCGGCCGCTCGCCGCTCGAGGGTTCGGACACGATCGTCCAGCTGCGCAACGGCCACCTGTTCCGCGGCCGCGTCAGCCGGGTGCGTGACACCCGCCTCACGCTGCGCGTCGGTTCCGGCGAGTGCGTGTTCGACCTCGCCGATATCGCCCTGCTCGATGCGACCCAGCCCGAGTATCGGCGCGAGAACGACATGCCGGAGGCGTCGGTGGTGCTGACCAACGGCCAGCGCCTGCGCGGCCGGCTGATGAAGCAGACGCCGGAGAGCGTCGTGCTGATGGTGGCGAACGGTCAGCTCGTCTGCCCGCGCGCCGACGTGCGCGAGGTGAGTTTCACCGGTCGCATCCACTTCTGACCGGTGCCGACGGCGGGGGCGGCGCCTCGATCGCGCCGCCCGCCGCCGGTCACGGCGCGCGCAGCATCAACTCCGCCGCCCGCTCGAGCGCGGTGTCGCGCCCGACGCGCAGGTCGTCCGGCAGCGGCTCGACCTCGAACTGCGGCTTGATCCCGACCGACTGCACCACCGTCCCGTCCGGGCTGAACACCGTGCTGACCGGCAGCGACAGGTCGAGCTTGCTGTCGACGAGCGACTGCAGCTTCGGATCGAACTGCTTCGGCGCCGACACGCTGCCGGCGGTCTGCCGACCGACCACGACGCCGATCTTCGCCAGCTGGAAGCCGAGCGTGAACCACTCGGCCTCGCCGCCGGTCCAGGCGTCGACCAGCACGCACATGCGGCCGTCGAACGGCTTGCTGCCGGCGAGGCGCTCGATCACGATCTCGGTCGGCAGGTGATGCTCGAAACGCTCGGAGACGCGGCGCACGGCATTGCCGATCACCACCTTGCCGCTGTCGATCGGCATCAGGCGGCCGAGCAGCGCGCTCGAGGTCCGCTGCTTCTGCTCCAGCAGCGTGACGCCCTCGTTGCCGCGCAGGTCGATCACCATCCCCTTCAGCCCGAGCCGGTTCGCCTCGTCGAACGCCGCCGAGAAGCGCTGCAGGCAGTCGGCGCCGAAGTTGTTCACCTTGACCACGCCGATCTTGTCCGGCCGCGCCACGTCGAGCTCGACGCTCGGCGGGGCCGCCTTCGGATCGGGCGGCAGGCCGCGGACCAGCTTGACGTCGAACGCCTTGTCCTTCGGCTTGCTGTTGTCGCGCAGCGTCAGCGTGCAGGTCGAGTCCTTCGGTCCGGCCAGCAGGCTGTTCAGCGCCGCCGCCTCGGCGCGCTGCTGCGACGGGCAGGAGTCGAACGTGCGGGTGAACTCGGCCATGCGGTCGAGCACCTGCTGCGGCGGGCGGCCGTCGATGGCGGTGATCTCGAGGCCGGCGGTGATGCCGGCCTGCGCCGGCGCCTTGTCGGACGTCACGCGCGCGACGTAGTAGCGCCCGCTATTGCGTTCGACCTTGAGGCCGGCGATGCCGCTCCAGTACGGGCTCCCCGGCGGGACCGGCACCGCCGGCGACGGCAGGATGCCGAGCGACCGATCCTGGAAGCGCGAGCAGAACTCGCGCAGGACCATGTAGTAGTCGAAGTTGTCGCGCGCCTTCAGGACGCGCGGGCGGAACTCGAAATAGAGGCGCCAGACGTCGATGTCGCGGATCGCCGGCGGCTCGCGCTTGATCTTGTTGTCGGGCGCCCGCGTGATCGCCAGCAGGTAGACGCGCTCGAACTCGCCCATCCGCTGGGCGGCGGTGAGTTCGTCGCCGGCGAGGTCGAGCAGGGGCACGCCGTTCCACATCTCGAGCCGACCGGTCCGCAGCGGCGACGCCGCCACCAGCGGCGTGCCCGGGGTCAGCTCCCGGTCGGAGAAGAGCGGTTCGGTCGGCGTGATCGAGTCGAACAGCCGGCCCACGTTCGCATCCTCGGTGGCGGCGACGGCGAGCTCGCGCAGCTTCTGCCCGAGCCGGTGGCCGGCGACCTTCTCGGTCGCGATGTTGTTGAGGATGAACGAGGTGCGGCCCGGGTAGAGCTGTTCGAGCTGGTACCAGCAGAGTCCGAGTCCGACCGGTTCCTCGGGCGCCTTGAGCTGCGGTGACAGCCGCTCGACCTCGCGCTTGTATATGAACATGCCGTAGTCGACCAGCGACTCGAGGATGCGGCGGTCGAGTCCGGCGCTCGACGACAGCGAGCGGAACAGCCAGATCTGCAGGTAGGCCGGGAGCACGTACTTCACCACGCGCTCGTCGCCGAGCTGGAGGCGGGCGATGTGGTGCTCGGTCGGCCAGTCGAGGAAGATCTTGTCCTCGCCGTCGGTGTAGTAGAGCCGCTTGCTCTCCTTGACCCGGCGGACCGTCACCATCGGCTCGAACGGCAGCTCGAGCCCGAAGCCGTTCTGCATCACCGAGCGGGTGAGTCGCATGGTCGACAGCAGCGTGTCGAAGTCGCCCGCCGGGATGTCGATCGACTGGTCATGCCGCACGGTGATGCCGTCGATCGACTTCGAGGTGTACTCCTCGACGACGGTCGGCGCCGCCGGAGGGGTGCCCTGAGCGGCCGGCGCCTGGGCGACGCGCGCGGCGGCAGGACTGGCGAACAATGACGACGCCGTCGCCAGCAGCAACGGCAGGACGCAGGGGGACCACGCGTTCACGAACATGGGGGATCCTCGGAGAGCGCCCGCGCAAGGCGATGGGAAAGCGTTTCCCGCTTTCCCGGCTTGCGGGCGCGGAGTGTACCTTCGGCCGCACTGCGGCTCCGACCGGCGCCGCGCTGCCGTCGAAGAAGCGACGCGGGAACAAAGCTCCGCATGACGCCGCGCGCCGATCGCCAGCACTCCGGATCGCGTTGTCCGCGCTGCTTCACGGCGCTCTCGACCGGCGCGGCGGCCTGCACCGCCTGCGGCACGCGCTTCGTGCCGCCAAACGCTGCCGGCGCGCGCGTGGGCGGGGCGGTGCTGGCGGTCGTCGTCGCGGCGGGTGCATGGTGGGCATGGCGAAGCAGCGATGACTCCGCGGCAGCGATCCGCGCGCCCGCGGGGACCGCGAGCGAGACCGATTCGGGGGCGGCGATCGGTCCGGAGCCGGCCGCGTCGCCGCGGACGGCGGCGCCAGGCGTTGCGCCAGGCGTGACCGGCCCCGGCTCCGGCGGGTTGGACGCGGACGCCGGTTCGGCAGGTTCCATCGCCGCTGCCGAGGCGGCGACCGCGCCGCTTGCCGCCGTCCGCGTCGTCACCCGCGACGGAGCGGGTCGCGAACTGCGCCGGATCATGGCGCTCCCGGTCGCGGCCGACGGCGCCCGCGGCCTGCTG
>VGYY01000151.1 GCA_016872815.1 Planctomycetota bacterium | reverse complement strand
CCCGACTGGACGCCGGGCGGCGCGGTGAACCCGCTGATGGCGAAGACCGACCGCTTCCTCGCCGGCTGCGACCTGCTGCTCGAGTGCAACGAGTGCCTGCTGGCCGAGTCGGCGCGGCGCGGCCGGTCGGCGGCCGGCGTGCTGCCGTTCGCGTGGACGCCGCGCTTCGAGAGCGGGCTCGCGCCGCTCGCCGAGCCGCCCTTCGACCTCGCGTTCCTCGGCCGGCCGGCCGAAGGGCGGCGTGCGCTGGCGCTGCGCGAGCTCGGACGGCGCTTCCGGCTGGCGCCGACCACGGTCGCGTGGGGTGCGCGGCGCGCCGAGTTCCTGCGCAGCGCGCGCATCCAGCTGAACCTCCACCAGGGCGAAGCGCCGGCGCTGGAGAGCCACCGCTTCGCGCTCTGCCTCGCCAACGGCGCATTCGTGCTGAGCGAGCCGCTGCCGCCCGAGGCGCCGTTCCGCGCCGGCGTCCATCACGTCGAGGCGCCGCTCGCCGAGTGGGGCGAGGTGATCGCCCATTGGCTCGCGCGGCCGGCCGAGCGCGCGCAGATCGCGGCGGCGGGCCGGCGCTTCCTGCGCGAGGAGTACGCCTTCCCGCCGGCGCTGGCGAAGCTGCTGCCGCTGCTCGACGCGGCGGCGACGGCGAAGCTGCGGTAGCCCCTCAGCCGCGGGCGCGCCCGCGAGCCAGGCGTCGCAGCGAGCGCAGGGCGAGGTGGGCCCGGCGGCGCAGGCTCGTCCCGAGGCCGGCGCTCGCGGCCTCGAAATGGACCGAGCGGTCGTGGGGCTCGGTGAAGGCGTAGCCGCGCGCGGCCATCCAGCGAGCGAGCAGCTCGCGCAGCGCGGCGCGATCGCCGAGGCGCGCGCAGTCGGCGGCGGCGATGCCCGCCGTCGGGGCCAGTTCCCGCAGTCGCGCGACGTAGTCGGCGGCGAGCGCGGGCTTGTGGATCAGCGCGTGGTACGCGAGCGAATGGAAGTGATCTTCGGCGCACGGGACCCACAAGCCGCCGCCATCGCGCAAGCGCCGCGCCAGCAGCTCGCGCTGCCAACGGGCGTCGAAATAGCCGTCGCCCACATGGCGCAGGTCGAGGCAGGCGCGCTGCCCGCCGACCGCGACCGCGACCTGCACCCGCTCCGCCCGGCGCGGGTGGGTCGGTCGTCCATTCACGATCCAGGCCGCGGACTGGAACTGCTCGACCAGCAGGTCGATGTCGGGATGGTCGCGCGCCGGGCCGGCGTCGAGCAGGCCGGCGAAATTGCGCAGCACCACGTGCGGCAGGGTCGCGTCGAGCACGAAGAAGAGCTCGGCGAGGTCGCGCCAGCCGCCCGCGCCGGCGAGGTCCTGCGCCCGCGACTCGATCCGGCCGTCCCAATCGGGCGCATCGGGCCGCGTCAGCAGGTCGGCCTCGCGACCGAACAGCAGCGCGAGGTCGTGGCGCACCTCCTCGGGCGAGTTGGTGCCGTGGATCTTGTGGCCGCCGCCGGTCCACTCGCGCCAGCACGCCTTGGCGTCGAAGGTGGCGGCGTTCACCTCCTCGGTGCCGCGTGAGGTCGCCCTCGGCTCCTGCCGCGGCGCGCGATCGTCGACGATGAGCGCGAGCATCGGCCCGTTGCCGCAGTGGAGCTCCTTGCGCGAGCCGGGCGGCAGCTTCTCGCCGTAGAAGCGCGTGAGGTTCTCGCCGAAGCGTTCCTCGCTCCAGCGCAGTTCGAGGACGCGGCGCAGGCGGAAGCGCCGAGCCGCGTCCTCGAGGATGCGTGTCTCCTCGCTGCGCGCGCGCGACCAGAGCAGGAAGAGATGGGGCTGCGGCGTCGGTGCAGTCACTGGGGCAGCATCATCGCAAGGTCGTTCCAGCGGCGCGCGGTGGCCGTGCCGAGGCGCGCCTCGCGCGCGGCCATCGCCACCGTGTGCAGGGCGAACAGCGGCTCGAACCACGGTGCCGGCGCGTCGCCTGCGAGGAACGGGCGGAGCAGCGGCGCGGCGGCCCGCCAGTCGGCCGCTGTGAGCCACTCCCGCAACGGCGCCGGACGGCCGCATCGCGCTCGCGCGGCGTCCGCGAGCCACGGGAAGAGGAACTGCAACCGGTCGGTCCAGGCGGCGCCGCTCGGCTGGTAGTGCTCCCAGTCGATCAACGCGTAACTGCCGTCGCGACGCGCCAGCAGGTTGTCGGGGACGAAGTCGCCATGCACGGCGGCGAGCGGCGCGGCCGCCGGCGCGCTGCCGTCCGCCACCGCGGCGAGGAGGTGCGCGGCCGCGCGTTCAGCCACGGGCTGCAGCGACGCGGCGATCGGCTCGGCAAGCGTGCGACGGACGAGTTCCGGCAGCGGTTGCGTGCCGGAACCGGTCGCGGCATCGAGCGCCGCGCGCAGCGCAGCCGCGGCCGCGAACAGCGCTGCCGCCGTCGCCGCGGTCCGCATCCCGCTGCGGCGTGCGCCGCTGCGCCCGGCGATGGCGGTCATCGCCAGCAGCGGGCGGCCGTCCGCCAGCCGCAGGCGGGCGAATGGCAGCGGCAGCAGCGGTGCGAGCGTCGAATGCATGGCGAGATCGGCGAGCGCCTGCGCCTCGTTCGCCAGCGGCCGCTCGGCGGCGCGCGTGCGCGGCAGCTTGGCCCAGACCAGCGGTTCGCGCGCGGGCGGAGCGAACGCGAGCAACCCGAAGCAGCCGGCCGGATCGGTCCGGCTCGAGAGCTTCATCGCCGTCAACGGACCGGTCGATCCGAGCTCGGTGCGCGCGAACTCCGCCAGCACGGCCGTCGCCTCGCGCAGCAGCGAAATCGCTCGTTCCTCCCGGCGATGGGCGACGATCAACGCGCCCGGCGCGAAGGCGCCGGCCCAGCCAAGACGCGCCAGCAGCGCGAGCCAGCCGCTGCTTCGGCCCTCGATCTGCCGGCCGAAGTGGACGGAGCCGATGCCGGCGAGCGCCGCCGGGATGATCGCCCGCGGCTTCCGCCAGCTCGGCAGCGTGAGGAAGGTCTCCTGCCGCGCGAACCCCGCCGCGCGCAGCGCGCTCGCGATCGCCGCGACCGAGCACGGTGGCGCGCCCGAGCGGCGATCCCTGCCGAAGCGCGGGCGCGCGATCGCCGCGATGAAGCGGACATGGTCGCCCGGCGTCCCGATCCCGTCCGCCGGCGCCAGCAACCACCCGCTGGCTGGCGCGCCGACCGACTCGGCGCGCGCCGCGGCGATCGGTCGCACCCCCTCGGGCAGCAGCGGCGCGAGCGCGGCGCTGGCGGCACCGGCCTGCGCGCCGCCGACGGCGAGGACGTCTGCGTCCGCGAACGGAAGGCACCAGCGCAGATCGCCGAAGACCGGATCGAGCTCCGGCTCGATGGGAGGCTCCGTTGGCGGCAGCGGGGGCGGCGAAGGAGGCACGCGCGCGAGGCTACGGCCGACCGAGCCGGCGCAGCAGCTTCGGCGGCAGATACCAGCGCAGCACGCCCGCAGGGCGGCCGCTGGCCGGTACCTCGATCGCGAGCGTCGCCGCCTTGCCGAACTCGGTGAGCTGGCGACCGCCGCTGCCGCAGAGCAGCGCGACCAATCGATCGAGATGGGGCAGATGGCCAACCGCGAGCAGGGACTTGCGGTCGCGCCATTGCGGCAGGAGGCGCACGAACTCGGCGGGATCCGCCTCCGGTTGCAGCGCCGCGGTCACCTCCAGAGCGGTGCCGCGTGGCGCGATCGCGGCCGCCACCAGTTCGGCCGTCTGGCGGGCGCGCACCAGATCGGAGTGGGCAATCGCATGCGCTCTGAAACCGATCTTTTTCAGCCCGAGTGCCGCCTTCCTCACCCGTCGCCGGCCAAGATCGGTTAGCGCACGATCCGCGTCTCGTGGCCACTGCTCCCCGGGCGCAGGCGCGACTTCGCCGAGCTCCTGGGCGATTCCGTGCCGCATCAGCACCAGCAACATGGTTCGAACTCCGCACTCAAGGGGCGGGGCGCAGCACGCACGCTCGTTTCGCTCTCAGCCTCTGTTTATGCCATCCCATCGAAGTTGAGGAACGCATCGAGGCTCGTCATGCACCGTTCGGACACCACCGCCTCACCTGCCGTCGAGGTGGTGCCCGCGTTCCCGGTCCCGCCCGTCCGTGCGCGGGGCAGCGCCACGGCGCGCCGCGTCCGGCGCGCGTTCGCCGAGGCGATCGATCATGCCCTCGCGGCGGCGATTGCCAGCGAGCGCACTCCGCAGGAATCGCTGCGCACCTTCCGCCGCGCCGTCCGCCACGCCCGCGCGATCGTCGCCACCTGCCGGACGCAGCTGCCGGCCTCCATTCGCCTCGAACTGCTCGCCACGTTCCGGGCCGTGACCCGCGCCACCGGCGCGATGCGCGACCGCGACGCGCTGCCGGCGGTGCTGGCGGAGCTCGCCCCGCTTCCGGCGGCGGCCGAGGCGCGGGCGCGCCTCGAGGGCTTGCTGCTCACCGAGCGACTGGACGCCCGCCGTCCGCAGAAGCGGGCGCGCAAGCTGGCGGTCGCCGCGGTCAAGCTCGCGGCGCTGGTCGAGCGCTTCGAGCGCTCGCTGCCGGGGTGCCTCCAGGCCAAGGACGTCGAGCACGGTTGGAAACGCCTGGCCCGCAAGGCGCGTTCGGCGGTCCGGGCGGCGCGCCGTGAGCCGTCCGATCCGCGGCAGACCCACGACGCGCGCAAGCGTCTGCGCACGCTGGCGAGCGCGCTGCTGGCGCTTGGCGGCGACCAGCGCCGTACCGTGAAGCGGGCGCAGCGACTCGCCCGGATCGTGACCGAGCTCGGTCGGACGCTCGACTGCCAGCGGCTCGATCGGCGCGCGCGGTCCGGCGGGATCGCGCGCTCGATGTCGGGCGGCCGCGAACTCCTCGAGCAGCTCGCCGACGCGGCGCTGGCGAGCCGCCCGCGCCTGCTGAAGCGCGCCGCCCGGCAAGTCGCGCGACGACGCTGGAAGGCGACGAAGTGAGGTTTCGCCTCGCCGCGCTCCTCGCGGCTGTCACCTGGGGCGCGACGAACGTCGGGGGAGAGGACGAGTCGCCGTTCGCCGCCGCGCTCGCTCGCGGCACGCATGAACTCGAGGCGAACCGCCTCGATGCCGCCCGGGTCGAGGTCGGGCGCACGCTCGAACGCGACGCAAAGTCGCCGGAGGCGTGGACGCTGCTGGCGCGGCTCGCGGCCGCCGCCGGCGACCCCGACGAGCAGCTCTGGGCGCTGCACCGACGCCATTCGCTGCGGGTCGCCCAGAAGGCGAAGCCGGCCGAGCTGTTGCCGCTGCGCAAGGAGATCGAGGCGCTCGATCCGGTCGCAGCCGACCTGCTCGACCTCAAGGCGGCCTTCGTCGAGCGGCTCGCCCCGCTGGCCGACTCCTACGAGAAGGAGCGACGGCCCCATTCCGCGATCCGCGTCCACCAGCAGTTGCTGGCGCTCGATCCGGAGCGGGTGGCGAGTCTCGAGGCGATCGAGCGGATCTCGGCCGCTCCCGACCCGAGCCTCGCCGAGACGGCGCAGGCGCGCGACCTGTTCGAGGGGATCAGCGACGAGTGGATCCGCAAGTTCGACGCGGACCATTCGACGTGGGAGAAGTGCGGCGTCCTCGAGCGGCCGAACTACATCACCAAGACCGACGCCGGCTACGAAGTGATGGTGCGCGCGGCCGAGGCGATGGAGCAGATGAACGCCTTCTACCGGGAGTTCTTCCGGTACGGCACCGAGGAGGACGGCCGGAGCGTCCCGCGCATCGCGCTCCACATCTTCAGGACGCGCGAGGAGTACCTGAAGCTCGGCATCGGGCCGCCGGTCGAGTGGTCGGGCGGCCACTTCACCGGTAACGCCGTCGAAACATTCATGGGAACGGGCGGCTTCGAGGAGGTCACGACCACGCTCTTCCACGAGGCGGCGCACCAGTTCGTCGGCCTCGCGACGACGGCGGTCGGCTGGCTCAACGAGGGTCTCGCCTCGTTCTTCGAGGGGTGCCGCATCCTCGCCAACGGCACCGTGCTGATGAACATGCCGGCCAACCACCGGCTCTTCCCGCTGGCGGAGCGGATGGAGCAGGGGTGGATGAGCGGCCCCGACGACGGCATCGCGGCCGGCAACCAGAACGCCGAGCCGCGCACCGCGCCGACCTTCCGCATCGTGCTGGAGAACAAGTACCAGTGGGGGCCGCCCTGGTACGCGCCGACCTGGGGCGTGGTCTTCTTCCTCTGGAACTACCAGGACCCGCTCGACGGCCGCTTCGTCTATCGCGCGGCGTTCCGCGACTTCATCGACACGTCGGGCGGGCGCAGCGGCGAGGGGGCGGTCGAGAACTTCGAGAAGGTGGTGCTGCAGAAGCCGGCGCCGCCGACCAAGGGCGCCGACTTCAGCGAGCGGGACGGCGAGTTCGCGCTGCCGGAGACGGTCGCCGAGCTCGACGGGGTCTGGAAGCGCTGGATCCTCGCGCTGCGGGACGAGCAGACCGGCAAGGACTCGCCCGAGCGGCCGTGGCTCGCCTGGGCGAAGCACGCGCTGACGCGCAAGGACCACCTCGCCGCCAAGGAGCATTTCGAGAAGGGGATCGTCGAGACGCCGGACGACTTCGACCTCCACCTCGAGTTCGCGCGCTACCTGCAGACGCGCGAGAAGGGCGGCAAGGGAGCTGGCCGCGCCACCGACCGCGCTGCCAAGCTGGCGCTGCGGGCGCTGCAGCTGATCGAGGGGATGGAGAAGGTCGACGAGAAGAAGCTCAAGGAGGCCGACCAGCTCCTCTCGGCGCTCGATCCGAAGCGACGGCTCCTCGATCGCGTGCTGGACCAGCTCGAGGCCGCGGCCACCGGCATCGCCGAGCGCTACCTGGCGGGCGGTCGCCCGCGCATGGCGATGGAGGTGAGCTACCGGCTCGGCACCGAGCTCAACTTCCCGAAGCTGTTCGACCTGTTCGAGCGGGCGGCGCGCGCGTCGGGCAAGTCGCTGGCGCAGTGGCAGCTGGCCTACGACGAGAAGGGGTTCGACGGCTGGATCGACGCCGGCAACGACGCGTTCCGCGCCGAGGGCGCCGAGATCGCCTCGCAGTTCGGCGACCTCGCGGCGGGCAAGTTCGACTACCAGTTCCTGATCCGCGACACCGTCACGTCGGGCGACTTCAGCTTCGAGGCCGAGCTGCTGGCGGAGAACAACGTGCTCGCCTTCGCCGGCCTGGTGTTCGGCAAGAAGTCGGGCAGCACCTTCCACACGCTGGTCTACTACCCCGGCCGCGCCGCCGACGCGCGTTACAACGTCGAGGGGCGCCAGGCCTCGGTCGACCTGACCTCGTTCTATGGCGCCGGCGACTACCGCGTCTGGCGCCACAACGTGTTGCCCGGCACGGTCTCCGGCTGGCACAAGCTGCGCGTCGACGTGACCGGCCGCCTGGTCGACGTCTGGTGCGACGGCGAGCTGGTCGTCACCCAGGAGTTCCCGAGCCTCGAGGTGCTGCGCGGCAACTTCGGCCTGATCACCGGGCCGGGCCAGGCGCGCTGGCGCAACATCCGTTACCTCGCCCGCCATCCGCGCGATCCGGGCGCGCTGATCGAGCGCGACCTCACCATGCAGCGGCTCAGGGATGCGGCCGCGAAGAGCGGCGTGCCGATCGGTTCGAGCTACGTCGGCGCGGTGCCGCCGTTCCCGACCGCGGTGAAGTGGGTGCGCGAGCCGCGGGCGAGCTTCGAGGAGGCCGGCCCGGTCCCGCAGCTGCTGGTCTTCTTCTCCATCGCGCAGAACGACCGGTTGCGCATCGATGGCTGGCTGAAGGAGTTCGCCGACCAGTGGCGCGACGTCGGCTTGAAGGTCATCTGCGTCGGGTCGCCCGACGACGGCGCGCTCGAGGCGTACCTGAAGACCCACACCTTCGTCGGCTCGGTGGCGCACGACACCCGGGTGCGCGGTCGCCAGAGCTACGGCACCACCTTCGAGCAGTACTTCATCCAGCGCTTCAACCTGCCGCGCGTGCTGCTGCTGGACGTCGACCAGCGGGTGGCGTGGGAGGGCGATCCCGGGTTCGGTTTCGACGAGCCATGGGTCGCCGGCGCGCCGAGCGTGCTGGACGCGCCGATGGGGGAGCTGGTCACGCGCCGCGCCATCCGCGAGCTGCCGAAATGGCGCAACGGCTGGAAGGCGACCGGCGAGGCGGCGTGGCAGGCGGGTGACCTGGCGACCGCGCTGCCGCTGCTGAAGCAGGCCGAGGCGATGCCGAGCGCGCTCGACGCCGACGTGGTCGCGTTGCGGGCGCAGCTCAAGATCCTGAAGGCCACCATCGGCTCGATCGAGCTCACCGCCGCCAAGCTCGAGCGGCTCGGCGGTCCGGAGGCGCTGGCGGCGCTGCCGACGCTCTACGCGTGGGGCGAGCAGCTCGGGGTGCCGCTCGCGGAAGAGGACCGGAGACCGCTGCAGCCGAAGCTGGCGACGCCGGCGGCGAAGACGTTCATGCAGCTGGTCGCGCGCGGCAAGTCGCTGAAGAAGGCGATCCTCGGCAAGCCCGGCGTCGAGGCCGCGCGACCGCAGCTCGACGCCGCGATGGCCGGAACCGGACCGTTCACCGCGCTGTATTGTGCCCGCCTCGAAGAACGGATCGCGGCGGCAGATCCCGCTGCGCTGGTCGCATGGCTCGAGTCGGCCGAGGCGCGCATCGCCGGGGAATGGCTCGCGAAGGAGCTGTTCCGCTGGTAGCGCGTCGCGGCCCCGACGGGGATGGGGGAGCATGAAGCGGATCGCGACGATCACGGCGGGGATCGCCGGTTTCTTGGCGCCGATCGAGCGCGCCGACGCGCAGGACGCGGGGGTGGCGGAAGGCACTGCGGCCGCCGCTGACTGCGAGGGGGCGGGCGAATCGCCGATCAGCGGCGAGCTGACCCTGACCGCGACGACGCATTACTTCTTCCGCGGCCTGATCCAGGAGGACCAGGGGCTGATCTTCCAGCCGGAGATCGCGCTGTCGGCGCCGCTCTGGGAAGGCGATGGCTGGCTCCGGACGCTCGACCTCACGACCTACACCTGGAACAGCCTCCACTCCGGTCCGACCGGCACCGGTGGAACGGGGAACAACTCGCCGAGCGCGTGGTACGAGTCGGACTGGGCGGCGGGTCTCTCGCTCGGTCTGCGCTGCGGCACGACCCTCGACCTGACCTGGGTCGAATACACCAGCCCGAACGGCCTGTTCTCCACCGCCAGCGAGCTGAACCTTGAGCTCGATTTCAGCGGCACCGAAGCCCTCGGCGTCGTGGCATACCTCGCACCGAGTCTCACGCTGGCATTCGAGGTCGACGGCCAGAGCGACCAGAGCACCGCGCCGGGCGGCACCGACGAGGGGATCTTCCTCGGCATCGGCTTCGCCCCCGAGTTCGACGGCGGCAAGCTCGGCGAGCTGCCGATCACCTGGAGCGTGCCGCTCAACTACGGCTTCAGCCTGGACAGCTACTACGAGGACGCCGGCGGTTCGGACGACACGTACGGCTACGCCGACGTCGGGCTCTTCGCGAGCTTCCCGCTCGCGTCGCGCTTCGGTGAATGGAACTGCTCGGTCGGAACGCAGCTGGTCTTCCTGAACGGCAACCAGGAGGACTTGAACCACGGCGCCGGCGTCGAGTGGACCGGCACGCTGGCGCTGTCGATCGGGTTCTGAACCCGAAAGCGACCCCTCCCGTCGCTGCGACTCGCGGCGCGGCCCAGACCTCTCCCGGCGGCAGCTTCCGACCGCTACCGTCTCGGGCGAGGCCGTGCGCGAGCCCGCGCGGCGGAGGAACGTCGATCGATGCGCGCTGGCGCCGCGGGCCCTGTGTTTTCTTGTCGGCGCCGTCCTCAGTGCGGCCGCCATCCGGTGACTCTTCGCACCACCGCCGCCGGTCGTTCCCGGAAGCCGTGAGGAGTGCCCGATGCCGCGGAGCGTGATGGCGATGGTGGCAGGGTTGCTGCTCGGCGCCCTGGCGGGCGCCGGTGCAATGGCCTTCTTCGGCGCCGACGGCTCGCCGCAGCTCGACGCGAGGGCGCTCGCGCGCGACCGAGCGCCAGCGGTGGGGA
>VGYY01000150.1 GCA_016872815.1 Planctomycetota bacterium | reverse complement strand
AGCCGCGAGAGTGGCCGCCGGCGCGCCGCCGGTGAAGGTGCCCGCGTTCGATGCCACCGCCCATGCAGCGGCGCTGCAGCAGGCGACGACGGCCACCGAGGCGATCACGCTCGGCGACGAGGCGAAGGCTGCGCAGCAGCCGGCACTGGCCGACCGCGCGTACGCACGCGCGCTCGAGCTCGACCCGGCCAACACCCTGGCGAAGCGCAAGCTCGACGTCCGCCCGCTCGATCCGGCCACCGACTTCCCGGGCCTCGATGACGTCCCGTTCACCCAGTCCTGGATGGTGCGTCCGTTCCTGAGGCTTCGCGGCAAGGAGCTGTCGCGGACGGAGCGCGCCGCCGAAGTCGAGCGCTGGAATGCGGCCCGCGCGTCGATCGACGCCCGCGTCGCCGAGGCGGCCGACGACCCGTTCCTGACCAAGGTCGACCGCATGCGCAACGACCTCGCCAACAAGCCGTTCTTCGAGAACTTCGACTACGAGGTGATCGAGTCCACCCGCCCCTACGCGCTGTTCGTCGAGCTGAAGGGCAACAACCTCACCGAGCGCGACGCGCGGCGCGAGGCGGTCGAGGAGGCCTACGCCCCCTATCTCGCCGCCTACGACAAGTCGATCCACGACTACCTGTTGCCGCTGTCGCCGAAGCCGCCGACGGAAGACCCGACCATCCCGGTCTTCATCCTCCTCGACCGCGCGAGCTACGACCGCTTCTTCCAGCAATTCGAGGAGTCGAGCGGCCATCCCGGGATGCGCGCCCACTTCACGCCGCGCGAGCGCTGGTGCTTCACCTACTCGCCCGAGGTCACGGCGATCCGCTCGCCGGAGTTCATCGAGGGCACGCAGGCGCTGCTGCACGAGATCACCCACGCCTGGGTCGACCGCATCGCCACGGACGACGGCACGCTCTTCAACATCCGCACGGTGCAGACCCACTGGTTCAACGAGGGGATCGCCGAGTGGATGTCGTGCCACTTCCGCGACGGCGAGGCGATCCGCTTCCAGCCGTGGAAGTCGAGCCGCATGCAGGAACTGACCCAGCGGCCGGCCGGCGTCCGCATCCCGTTCCGCGCGGCGCTCAAGGTCGGCGCCAACGCCGGCCTGCTCGAGGCCGAGGCGTCGCAATGGGCGCGCGAACAGAAAGTGGTCGACGCCGGCCGCGCGACGATGATCATGCAGAGCGGTTTCTATGCCGACATGTGGCTCTGGATCTTCTGGCTCGAGTACGCCAACGACGCGCGCGAGCGCAAGCGGTTCCAGGACTACGCCAGGCTCGAACTCTCCGGCCGCGGCGGGACCGCGGCGGTCGACCAGCTGTTCGCCGACCTGCTGGCGCAGAAGGACCTCGAGGCGCAGGTCGACGCCTTCCAGGCGGCGGTGGCGAAGGGGACGCTGAAGCTCCCCGAACGCGAGCTGGTGGCCGAACGATGATCGCGCTGGCCTGTCCGGGCCGGCCGACGCTGCCGGTGGGCAAGATCGTCGCCGTCGGCCGCAACTTCGCCGACCACGCCCGCGAGATGGGTCATGCCGCGCCCGACGCCGAGCCGCTGCTGTTCCTCAAGCCCTCCTCCGCGCTGGTGCCGGGCGGCGGCTTGATCGAGCTGCCCGAGTTCAGCGACGAGATCGACCACGAGGTGGAGCTGGTGGTGCGCATCGGCCGCGACGGGCGCCGCCTCGACCGGGCGCAGGCGGCCGCGGCGATCGACGCGATCGCGGTCGGGCTCGACCTCACTGCACGCGACCTGCAGCGACGCGCCAAGGCGGCCGGCGATCCGTGGGCGGTGGCCAAGGGCTTCGACCAGTCGGCGCCGCTGTCGGCGCTGATCGCGCTCGACGACGCCGCACGACTCGCCGCGCTGGCGGTCGAACTCCGGGTGAACGGTGAGTTGCGCCAGCAGGGCGCGACGGCGGCCATGATCACGCCGGTGATCGACCTCGTCCGGTTCGCGTCGCATCGCTTCCGCCTCGAGGCGGGCGACCTGATCTTCACCGGCACGCCGGCCGGCGTCGGCCGTTTGCGCCGCGGCGATCGTGCGCTGGCGACGTTGCGCGACGTCGACGCGGCGACCGGGGCGGCACCGTGCGCGACGCTCGCGATCGAGTGCCGCTGACGCAGCGGGGAATTCCCGCTCCGCCGCTCACGCCTCCTGCGTCACCAGCAAGCCAGCCGGAGCGGCCGCCCGCGGCGCCGACTGCGCCATCCACTCGAGCATGCGCGGCTCGGTCCCGAGATCGGTCCAACCGACCTCGGTCGGCAGCGTGACCACCGCGAGTTCGTTGGCGCGGCCGAGCACGTCGGCCGAGAAGTTCGCGACCGGCAACGCGGCGTAGGCGGCGGCGAAGCGCCCCTCGCCACCGGCGCGTCGCGGCAGCGCGTCCATGGCCGCAGTGAGTTCGGGAAGCTCGCGGGCGAATGCGGCCAGCAGCGTCGCGGCACTGCCGACCAGCACCATCGTGTTCCACGATGCCGTGCCGGAGCGATGCAGCAGATGGGCAAGGTCAGCCAGCGGCTTCTCGACGAAGCGGACGACCTGGTCGAGCTCGCCCGGGGCGGCGTCCCCGACGGGAGCGCCATGCACGATCCAGCCGTAGTCGGTGGTCGGCGCCTCGGCCTGCGCGCCGAGCAGCACGATCCGGCCCGAGTGGCGGCGGACCGCCTCCTCGGCACGCCGCAGGGCCGCGCGGAAGCACGCCTCGTCGCGCACGCCATGGTCGGACGCCGCGATCAGCACCAGCGCGTCGGGCGCCCGCGCGGCGATCGAGCGCAGCGGCAGGAGCACGCCGGCGGCGGTCCCCCGATCGCACGGCTGCACCTCGATCCGTGCGTCGCACCAGCCGTGCAGCTGGGCGGTCGCCCGATGGAGTTGGCTCTGGTCGACGACGACGGTCATCCTCGCCGCCGGCACCAGCGGCGCCAGTCGTTCGAGCGTCTGCTGCAGCAAAGAGCGGCCGCCCTCGAAGCGACAGAACTGCTTCGGGATCGCCTCACCGAAGAGCCGCCGCGTCAGTGGCTCGAGCCGACGGCCAAAGCCGCCCGCCAGCACCAATGCGTGCAATTCCCCAGGGGTTCCAGTGAGCCGTCGCCGCGCCTGCGCCGCCATCGCCTTCCTCCGCGTCTGCGCCGCGTATCGGAAGAAAATGCCGTGCCCCTGAAGCGATTTGCGGCCGGGTCGTGACGGCGCCGCTTCACGCGCCCTTCACGGACGCTTCATGGTGCCCCCCTAGCTTCCCGCCCCGACTTGAGGACCGCACCCCCGTCGGAGGCTTGCATGCACCGCCAGAACTTGTCGCACCTGTTCGCCGGCACCCTCTGCGCCGCCGCCCTCGCGCTGCCGAGCTTCGGCCGCACCGCGGCGGACGACACCGACCTGGTCAAGGTCGATGCCGGAGTCCCGGCCTACACCAAGGTCGCCGGCGTCTCCGGCAACCTGAACTCGATCGGCTCCGACACGCTGAACAACTGCATGGCGCTGTGGACGGAAGGATTCCGCAGCCAGTACCCGGCCGTCCGGATCCAGGTCGAGGGCAAGGGCAGCTCGACCGCCCCTCCGGCGCTGATCGCCGGCACCGCGCAGCTCGGGCCGATGAGCCGCGCGATGAAGGCGACCGAGCTCGACGACTTCCAGGGCAAGTTCGGCTACAAGCCGACCGAGATCAAGGTCGCCATCGACGCCTTGGCGGTCTACGTGCACAAGGACAACCCGGTCGAGAAGCTGACTCTCGCGCAGGTCGATGCCCTGTTCGGCAAGCAGCGCAAGCAGGGTGCGGCCAGGGACGCGCTGACCTGGGCCGATGTGGGCGTCACCGGCGACTGGGGCGCGGTTCCGGTCAGCCTTTACGGCCGCAACTCGGCCTCCGGCACTTACGGCTTCTTCAAGGAGCACGTGCTGAAGAACGGCGATTACAAGGACACCGTGAAGGAGCAGCCGGGTTCGGCCTCGGTCGTGCTGGGCGTGACCGAGGACCGCGGCGGCATCGGCTACAGCGGCATCGGCTACCGGACGTCCGGCGTGCGTGCGGTGCCGGTGGCGAAGGACGAGAAGAGCGATCCGGGCAGCGTCGGGCCGGCGTCGGTCTACGCCGGCAAGTACCCGCTGACGCGCTTCCTCTACGTCTACGTCAACAAGGCGCCGGGCAAGCCGCTCGATCCGCTGGTCCGCGAGTTCCTGACCTACGTGCTGTCGCAGCCGGGCCAGCAGGGGGCGCTCAAGGACGGCTACTACCCGCTGCCGGCCAAGATCGCGAACGAGGAACTGGCGAAGATCAAGTGACGGAAGACTCGGCGCAGCGGACCTGATCGCCGCCGGCGACTCCGAATGACCGAGCAGACCCCCACCCGGCCGCCGGATTCCCTGCCCCGGGGCGTTCCGGCGGCCGGCGCTTCCCGGCTCGAGCGCCGCCGCCGGCACGACCGGCTGGCCCGCTGGGTCGTGTCCGCCGGCGGTGTCACGATCATCGTCAGCGTGCTCGGCATCCTCGCCTTCCTGGTGGCGGAAGTGGTGCCGTTGCTGGTCCCGGCGCGGGTCGAGCCGGCCGTCGCGCACGCACTGCCGCCGGCGGCGCCGCTCGCCGTGCTGGCCGACGAAGACGCGACCCACGTCGCCGTGCTCCACGACGATGCGCACCTCCGCGTCGTGCGCCTGGCGGACGGGACCATCACCGGTGACCACCCCTTGTTCGGGGCCGGCGACGCGGCGAACGTCCGCCTCACCTGCGGCGCCGCCCGCTTCGGCGACCACGGCTTCGTCGCCGGGACCAGCGACGGCCGCGTCCTCTCGGTCGCGATCCGCTTCAAGCAGGACTTCTCCGCCGCCACCCCGCGCGTGGAGACCGAAGTCGACCCGCCCGAGATCACGGAAGTCGACCCGTTGCGGCGGCCGGTGATCGCCTGCGCGTCGAGCACGCGGGAGCTCTCCTCGGCCACCATCGCCACCGTCGGCGAAGGCGAACTGGTGCTGGTCGAGACGCAGGTCGAGGAGAACCTCTTCACCGGCGAGCGCACGAGTTCCACCCAGCGGCGCACCCTCGCCGCACCCGCGCCGTTGCGCCTCCTCCTGATCGACGCGCGCCGCGAGAACGTCTTCGGTTCCGGCAGCGACGGCCGGCTGTTCTGGTGGAACCTGCGGGAGACGGAGCCGCGCGAGCCGCTCGGCACGACCGTCGGCGCCGCCATCGGCGCGCTGACGGTGCTGCTCGGCGATCAGAGCCTGGTCGTCGGGCAGGAGGACGGCTCGCTGTCGGTCTGGAATCGGCTCTCCCGCGGCGGCGGCCGTGCGCAGTTGGTGCGCACCCACGACTTCCCGCCGCTGCCGGCTGCCGTGCGCGCGCTCGCCCCCTCCTGGCGCGATCGGACGTTCGTCGCGTTGTGCGCCGACGACACGCTGCGCCTCGCCTACTCGACCACCACCCGGGTGCTGTGGGACGGAACGGCGCCGCTCGCCGGCGCCTGCGCGCTGGCGCTGCAACCGAAGAACGACGGCGTCGTGCTGGCGGCGCCGGGCCGGCTGGCGACGCTCGCCGTCGACAGCCGCCATCCGGAGGCGGGGCTCGGCGCGTTCTTCGGGCGCATCTGGTACGAGGGCTACGACGAACCGGCGCACGTCTGGCAGTCGAGCTCGGGCAGCAACGAGGCCGAGTCGAAGTTCGGGCTGATGCCGCTGCTGTTCGGCACGCTCAAGGCGACGCTCTTCTCGCTGCTGTTCGCCGTGCCGCTGGCGCTGCTGTCGGCGATGTACGCCTCGCAATTCATGCACGGATCGCTCAAGCGCTGGGTCAAGCCGGCGGTCGAGATCATGGCGTCGCTGCCGAGCGTCGTGCTCGGCTTCCTCGCCGGCCTCTGGCTGGCGCCGCGCGTCGCGCAGTTCTTCCTCGCGGTGCCGCTGTTCCTGCTGCTCGCTCCGCTCGCCGTGCTCGCCGCGGGGTCGCTCGCCGAACGGCTGCCGGCGCGCTGGCGCCACCGCTTCCCGGAAGGGGTCGGCGCGCTCGGCTCGATCGGCGTGCTGACCTTGACGCTGCTGGCCACCGTGCAGCTGACGCTGCCGCTCGAAGCGGCGTGGTTCGGCGGCGACTTCGTCGCCTGGATGCGCGATGCGCTCGGAATCAGCTACGACCAGAAGAACTGCGTGGTGCTCGGCCTGGCGATGGGCATCGCCGTGATCCCGGTGATCTTCGCCATCGCGGAGGATGCGTTCTCGAACGTCCCGCGCAGCCTCGTCTCCGGCTCGCTCGCGCTCGGCGCCGATCGCTGGCACACGGTCACACGCGTGGTCCTGCCGACCGCCAGCCCGGGCCTCTTCTCCGCAGTGATGATCGGCTTCGGCCGCGCGGTCGGCGAGACCATGATCGTGGTGATGGCCTCGGGCAACACGCCGGTGATGGACTGGAGCCTGTTCAACGGGCTGCGCAGCCTCTCGGCCAACATCGCCACCGAGATTCCCGAGGCGCCGCACGGAAGCACCTTCTATCGCACGCTGTTCCTCGCGGCGCTGCTCCTGTTCGCCGTGACCTTCATCGCCAACACCGCGGCCGAGCTGGTGCGCCAGCGGCTGCGCGCGAAGTACGCCAGGCTCTGAGCCGCCGATGCCCGACGCCACGCCGCCCGCCGCCCGCGCCTCCGACCGAGCTGCCGCGCTCGCGCCGGGAGCCGCGCGCCCGCGTCCGCCGGGTGGACGCGCCTTCATCTGGCTGTGCGGCGGCGCGCTCGGCTTCAACCTGCTGCTGGTCCTCTCCCAGCTGCTGCTGATCGCGTGGAACGGACTCGGCTACTTCTGGCCGCGCGAGCTGGTCGCCTTCGAGCGCGGCGCCGAGGGAACGCTGCTGGGCGAGGTCCATGCGCGCGAGCAGTACCGCCCGGCCGGCATCGACCCGGCCACGCTCGCCGGCGACCTCCCGTGGCGCATCCAGCTGAAGATCGCCAATCGCGAGCTCACCGGCACCGACTTCCTCTGGCTCGACGAGCGCGAGGTGACGGCGACGCGCCGCCCGGCCGACGCGGTCCACGTCGAGCGGCTCGAATGGGGCGCGTTCCACGGCTTCCTGCGCGACGTCCGCCGCGGGGACGAACTCCTCGCCGCCGGCGACGCCGCCTGGCCGCGCTTCCTCGCGCTGGTCGAGGAGAAGCGGGTGCAGCGCGACGCCCTGCTCGAACTCGAGCGCGGCGCCGTGGGCGACGTCAACCACGAGCTCGAAGAGCTGCGGCTCGAACGGCGCCGCCCCGACGCGGCCGCGCGCGCGACCGAGCTCGATGCGCGCCAGGCGACGCTCGACGCGCAGTTCCTCGAGCTGACCTCGCGTCTCGACGCGATGCGGACGACGCTCGCGGCGGAGTCGGCGCGATTCGTGACCGCCGACGGCAAGGAACAGCTGCTCGAGATCGGCGCGATCGTGCACGCGCTGCGGCCGAACGAGCTCTCGACGCTCGACCGGCTCGCGTTGTGGGCGTCGCGCCTGTTCGCCTTCCTGCTCGAGGAGCCGCGCGAGTCGAACACCGAGGGCGGCATCTTCCCGGCGCTCTTCGGCACCGTGATGATGGTGTTCCTGATGTCGGTCGCCGTGGTGCCGCTCGGCGTCCTCGCCGCGCTCTACCTCCGCGAATACGCGCGGCAGGGAGCGCTGGTCCGCGTCGTGCGGATCGCGGTCAACAACCTGGCCGGCGTCCCCTCGATCGTGTTCGGGGTGTTCGGGCTCGGTTTCTTCGTCTACGGCGTCGGCGGGACGCTCGACCAGTGGTTCCATGCCGAGGCGCTGCCGCAGCCGACCTTCGGCACCGGCGGAATCCTCTGGGCGGCGCTGACGCTGGCGCTGCTCACCGTACCGGTCGTGATCGTCGCCACCGAGGAGGGGCTGGCGGCGGTGCCGCGGGCCGTCCGCGAGGGATCGCTGGCGCTCGGCGCCACCAAGTTCGAGACCACCTGGCGCGTCGTGCTGCCGGCGGCCGCGCCCGGAATGCTGACCGGCGTGATCCTCGCCATCGCGCGCGCGGCGGGCGAGGTCGCGCCGCTGATGATCGTCGGCATGGTCAAGCTGGCGCCCGCGCTGCCGATCGACCACCACGCACCCTTCATCCATCTCGATCGCAAGTTCATGCACCTCGGCTTCCACATCTACGACGTCGGTTTCCAGAGCCCGAACGCCGAGGCGACGAAGCCGCTGGTGTTCGCCACCGCGCTGGTGCTTCTGGTGCTGGTGGTGGCGATGAACCTCGTCGCCATCCGGCTGCGCAACCAGCTGCGCCAGCGCTACGCCTCCTCCGCCGTCTGACGGGATCGCCCACGCCATGACCGAGCCGACCGCCCCACCGGACGACGCCGCGATCCTCGAGGTCGAGGACCTGCGCCTCTTCTACGGCGAGGCGCCCGCGCTGCACGGGATCTCGCTGCGCATCCCGCGCCGGCGGATCACCGCCTTCATCGGCCCCTCGGGCTGCGGCAAGTCGACGCTGCTGCGCTGCTTCAACCGGATGAACGACCTCGTCGACGGCGTGCGCACCGAGGGCGACGTCCGCTTCGAGGGCCGGACGATCCTCGGCAACGCGGTCGACGTCAACCTGCTGCGCCGGCGGATCGGGATGGTGTTCCAGAAGAGCAACCCGTTCCCGAAGTCGATCTACGACAACGTCGCCTACGGCCCGCGCGTCCACGGCGTCCGCAGCGCGAGCGCGCTCGACGACCTGGTCGAGAAGAGCCTGCGCGGCGCGGCGCTGTGGGACGAGGTGAAGGATCGCCTGCGCCAGAGCGCGCTCGGATTGTCGGGCGGCCAGCAGCAGCGACTGTGCATCGCACGCGCGATCGCGGTCGAACCCGAGGTGGTGCTGCTCGACGAGCCGTGCTCGGCGCTCGATCCCGTGGCGACCGCCAAGATCGAGGACCTGATGCTCGAGCTGAAGAAGGACTACACGCTGGTCATCGTCACCCACAACATGCAGCAGGCGTCGCGCGTCTCCGACCTGACCGCGTTCCTCTACATGGGGCGACTGATCGAGTTCGGTCGCACCGACGAGCTGTTCGTGAAGCCGCGCGAGAAGCAGACCGAGGACTACATCACCGGCCGCTTCGGCTGAGAGCGTGAGAGGAAATCCCGGACCGCGCCCGCCGAAGCGTCGCACCCGCCGGGCGAGGCGCGCCGACGGCGCGGATCAGCGGAGAGGTGCGGCGAGGAGGCGCAGCCCTCCGGGGGCGCGCCCCGGAACCAGGTGGCCGGACGCGGGTTCAAGTGCGGCCGGCGTGCCCGTCGATCGCGGGCAGCGTCGGCCCGTCCGCGCCCTGGTTCCACCGCCGCAGGCTTCCTGCGGCAGGCCGGCGCGGGCAGACTTACCGCCGTCACGGGTCCGTGGAGGGATTCCATGCTGCTGCCGCTCCTCGCCGCGTTCACCCTGCATGCCTTCGGGGAGTGCGCGGAGTGCAAACGAGATGACCTCTGCGCGCCCCACCAGGAGGCCGACGCCAAGGCGCTCGAGGCCGCGCGCGGCAAGATCCGCTCGAAGGACGTCGCCGAGCGCGAGGCGGCGATCGAAGCGGCAGCGGCGCTGACCGCGGCGCACGCGAATGCCCCGTCAAGGGCGGTGGTCGACGTCCTCGAGACCGCGCTGTCCGACAAGGACTACTCGCTGCGGGCGAAGGTGGTGGCGAAGCTGATGGACGGTCAGCACGCCGACGCGACGGTGAAGGCGCTGGTGGCGGCGCTCAAGGACCTGCGCGGCGAGTTCGCCAAGGTCGGCCAGGACCGCGCCGGCGCGCGCGGCGACGACCGCGCCGAGATCCTCACCCGCGATGGGACGCGCTACGTCGCCGACCTGGTCGCCGCGCTCGGCAAGCTGCGCGACGACCGCTCGGTCGATGCCTTGGCCGACGTCCTGAAGCAGCTCGGTCCCGACGCCCCGAACGAATTCGCGCAGCCGGTCGCGCTGGCGCTGCTCGAACTCGGCTCGCGCAGCGCGATCGACGCCGTGATCGACCGCATGGTCGCCGCCGAGGGCACCCGCAACGGCGCGCGCAACGCCGGCGGTGGCAAGGGGGGCGGCGGTGGCAAGGGGGGCGGCGGCGGCGGACGTGGCGGCGGTGGT
>VGYY01000149.1 GCA_016872815.1 Planctomycetota bacterium | reverse complement strand
CTGATCGGCGGCGGCATCCTCCGGCGCCGCGTCGTCGGGCGCCGTCGGGTCGGGCACCGCATCGTCGGTGAGCGACGCGTCGGCGGCCGGCTCATCCGGCTCGGTATCCGGCATCGTCTCCGGTGCGGCGTCGCTCTCGTCGGGGGGATCGTCGTGGTCGGCCATCGCAAGGCTCCTGCCCCGCACCGGGGAATCCCCGGTCGGAAGGGCCCCCCATCATGTGCGCCGCCCGGCCGATCGCGAATGGCTGATTTGCGGCCGGGGGTCGGAACGGCTTGCCGCCCACGGCCGCCACGTCGTCGAAATGCGCCTCGTTCAGCCACTCGTCCCGCAGCGTGCCGTCGCTGCTCCCGCAGGGGGCCGGCTGCTTCGACTTCCCGTGCACGCCAATGGCCTGCGCTTCCCTGAGCCGGCCGTTCCTCCACGCTGAACTCGCTCTTCGATCCCTGCCGCAAGGCAGCATGATCGCCAGCGATCGTCGCGCCTGACCGACTGCGGCGATCGTGAGGGAAGAGTCCATTGGAGAGCGACCACATGCGTGGCCGCGACGAGCGCGCGTCGATCGTCGCTTCGGTCTCGAGCGTGCTGTGGTTGGCCGTCGCGTGCAACCCATCGCCGGACGTCGCCCGCGGCGCCGTGCAGCCTCCGCAAGAACAGGACGCGCCGCCGCGCCCGCCGGCTCTCGTCATCGATGTCGACCCATCCGCAGAGATCAGCGGCGTCGTGCGCGCGGTGTTCGAGGATTCGCGCGGGACGCTCTGGATCGGCGGCGAGTGCGACCCGTTCCGCAACGACGGAACGACGCTGACCCACTACGCCATCAAGGATGATCTGGGCCGAGGCGTCACGATCAAGAAGATCGTGGAAGGCAAGGACGGTGCCATCTGGTGTGGCACGACCGGCGGCATCAGTCGCTTCGATGGCAACGCCTTCACCAACTTCACCCAGGACGGCGTCGTCGAAGGCAAGGAGATCTGGTGCATTCATGAGGGTCACTCCGGAAACATCTGGATCTCTGCCAAGCGCTCTCCGCTGTACCGCTACGACGGCAGCGCTTTCACGAAGTTGCAGGAGCAGGATGAGATCACTTCGCTCGCGCTCACCCTGCTGGAGGACAGCAGCGGACGCCTGTGGCTGGGCGGGACGCACGGTCTCTTCCGGCATGACGGCGCGTCGTTCGTTCGAGTCACGAAGAACGGCCCGTGGCGGTAGGTGAGCGGTGATTGCGGAGCGGATGTGCTTCGTCACCGCCCCGGCGCGGGCGCGGTTCCTGGCGGCGTGCCGTGCAGCGTGCCGTGCAGCGTCCCGGCCACCTCGCCACCGTCGGCGGCCGTCAACACGTAGCGCAGTTCGTAGCACCAGGTCGGTGCCAGTCCGGGCAGCTCGAGGTCGACCGTGCGGCCGTCCGCCAGGAGTCGCGCCGCCACCGTCGGCACCCGCCGCTCTTCGACATGCGGCGAGCCGTACTCGGCGCTGCGGCGCAGGCTCCACCGTTTCACCGTGAAGGCGGCGGGGGTGACCGTCGCTGGCGCCAATGGCGAAGAGAACGTCAGGCGTAGCCCGGTCGCCGTCGCCGTCAGCGCGAGCGGCAGCTGCAGTGGTGCCGCGGTCCGGCGGATCCGGTAGAGCCCGCCCGGCTGCGTCGCATCACCGGCCCACGCGAACATGCCGCAGGCGAACAGCTCGTCGCGATCCGGTGCGAAGCGCGCCCGCATCACGCCGGTCGGGAAGGCGAGGCCGGGCAGCGCCAGCGCGGCGCCCTGGCGAAGCGACCGCGTCGCACGTTCACCGGAGCCGGCGCCGCCACCCGGCGCTGCGACCTCGACCGCTTCGTGCAGCACGAGGAACAGCCGCCCCTCGCCATACGAAGTGCAGAGCAGCTGGCCGCCGAGTTCACCGAACCGCCCGGCCGGCACCGGCAGCGCTTCCGCCGGCGAGCGGTCGAACTCGTTGGTCAACCAGCAGAGCGGCGGCTCCATTGCGGCGTCGTCCGCCGACACGCCGTCGTGCCAGCCGAGCAGGTTGCCGTAGAAGCGGGGCGGCTCGCCCGACCCGGGCGGAATCCAGTTGATCCGGTTCTTCGGGGTCCAGAACCCCTCCTGGTCGGTCACGACCATCGCGCCGTCGGGCAGCACCGCGATGCCGTTCGCCGCCCGCAGTCCGCACGCCACCACGTCCGTGGCGCTGCCATCGCGGCGCACGCGCAGCACGGTGCCGTGCTGCGGCACCACCGCCGGCAACGCGTGGCGCCCCGACTTGGCGTAGAGGAAGTCGCCGTTCGCGTCGACCTGGAGTCCCATCGCGAATTCGTGGAAGTGCTCGGTCACCTGATGGTCGCCGTTCCGGCACTCGATGAAGTCGACCTGGTCGTCGCCGTTCCGGTCGTGCAGCACCGCGAGCTGGTCGCGGCAGGTGAGGTGGACCAGGCCGTCGACCACCTTGAGCCCGAGCGGCTGGTGGAGCCCGGTGGCGAAGCGCCGCCACTCGATCCGGTCGTCGTCGAGCAGACGCGCCAGCCAGACGTCGCCATCCCACGTGCAGAGCGCGAGGCGGCCGTCGGGCAGGAAGTCGAGCCCGCTTGGCCGCACCAGCGCGAGCCACGGGTTCGTATCGGGCAGCGTCAGCACGTCGACGGCGAACGGCCCGTTCGATGCGCCGCGCTGCACAGCAGTGATCACGGCTTCTTCCGTGCGTCGCGGCGGTGCCTCGACCAGCGCTGCGAGGTCGCGCACGACGGGCAATTGCGCCGTCGCGCCAGCGCTCTCACCTTCGCACCAGAGCGCGAAGCGCAGCGGCGCAGGGCCCGCCGCGACTTCGAGCAGCAGCCCGCCTCCCTCGGCCCGCCACGACAGCGGCGCCTCCGCGGGCGTGAAGCTGGCAACGACCGCCGGCGCCGCCCTCGGCGACACGCCTGCGCCCGCGTCGCCCGCCCTCCGCCATCCGGATGGCAGCGGCGTCTTGCCGACGGCGGCGGCCACGTCGAGCTGTTCGAGCGTTGTCGGCGTGCGCTCGCGTGCAGGAGGTGGCGGCCCGACCGCCGCGCCGTCGATCCGCAGCGCCGCGAGCTCGCCGCGGAATGCGCTGTTCTCCGGGAAGTCGGGCGCGCCGTAGCCGAGGCGCAGCACGGCCTCGTTCAGCGGCGCCTGCGGCTCCAGCACGTCGTGCGCATCGAGCCGCCCGTCGATCCAGAGTTCGAGGCGGCCGTCGCTCCTCCGCCAGCGCGCGGCGATCTCGTGCCAGGCGCCGTCGTCGACGCGCGCCGTGGAATTGACGCAGCCGACCCAGCCGATGTCGAAGCAGAGCAGGCCGTCGCGCACGAAGAGCGCCTGGCCGTTGGGGGTCCAGCTCGGGCCGGACGTCACGACGGCGGCGATCGCGCCGTCGTGCCGCGTGCGCATCCGGACGGCGAGGGTGAAGTCGTCGTTGGTGAACGGGACGTTCGTCGCTCTCACCGGCAGTGGCCGTTCCAGCCACGCGCTGCCGTCGAAGCCAGCGAACGGCAGCGCTCGCGGACCGTCGCCGGAGCTCGCCGCCTGCGCCGGCGGCCCGAACCGCACGCCGCTGCCTTCGGCGAGCGGCTCGATGGTCGCGGTCGCGTCAAGCGTCGCGACGCGCAGCCGCAACGGTTCGGCGCGCGGCCCGATCTCGAGGTGGCGCACGAAGCGTGTGGGGGCGCCCGGCCCGCCGATGGCGAGCGCCGGCAGCTCCAGCACGCGCGTCGCGCCGACCGAGTAGTCGAGCACCCGCTCGGTGCCGAGATGGTGCACGCCACGCAGTCGCGCCCACTCGCGCGGCAGCGGGCCGTAGCGGCGCCCGTCGCGGCCGACCACCCGCGCGTCGTCGAAGAACGAGCTGCTGCCCGGCCGCGCGACGCCCGGCCCGTTCGGGTTGGCGAAGGCGACCATCCCGACCAGCTTCGGATGGATCGCGTGCTCGCCGTCGAGCTGGATGCCACGCCAGTCGAGGAAGCGCGCCGTCGACGATTCGTCGGCACTCCACGCCGCCGCGACGCGCAGCGTGTCGAGGTCGTAGAGCAGCCAGTGGCTGCCGCGCGCGACGCCGCCGGCGCCGGGGTCGAGACGGACGGTGAGACCCTTGTAGGCGAAGTTCGGCGCCGCTCCGCCCGGCACCTCGACCACGTGCGCGAAGCTGGCGCCCCAGTCCATCGCCATCCACGGCTCGAGCGCCGCCGGCGCTGGTCCGCGCGTGTCGCCCGGCGGCAGTGCCGCGAGGTAGGTGCGATCGACGGCGACGTATTCGGCCGGCGCGAACGGCCGGAGCAGCGCCTCGCGCAGGTAATGGACCACGTCGTACTTCTGCGCCGGCACCATCCACGCCTGCGGCGCCATCGCGCCGAAGCCGTGAGTCAGCGTGCGGTAGAGCGCCAGTGGATCGCTGCCGTTCTTGAGCGGCGTCGTGCCGAAACGCGGCGCGTTCGGCAGCGACCCGGCCTGCTCGCGCGTGCCGTGACAGTTGGCGCAGACGCGCTGGTAGATCGTGGCACCGCGCGCCAGCGCCGCGTCGTCGAGCGCCGCGATCAACCCGGCGTGGTCGAGCCGCCCTTCGTACTCGGGCAGCGCCAGGCGGCGCAGTTCGGGCGGCGGCGCAAGCTCGCGCACGCGCGCGCGGCCGCCATCGCGCGCGGCGGCGAGGAAGGCGACCAGATCGAGGAACTGCTGGCGACTGGCGAGCTCCGCCATCTGTCCGGCCGGCATCGTCGACAGCCGACCCGGCCGCCCCGGCTCGATCTCCGGCGGCTCGAACCCGGGCCGGATGCGCCGCGACGGCTCGAGCAGCGCCTCGACCAGCATCACGTCGTCGACCGCGGCACCGAGTTGCGTCAGGTCGGGGCCGAGTCGCGCCGCGACCGGTTCGGCCGGCGCATCCGTCGCATGGCAGCGCGAGCAGGCGAGTCCCGGCTGGAAGAAGACGGCCGCCCCGCGCCGCGGGTCGCCGTCGCGCCGCGCCGCGGCCGCCAGCTCCTTGACGGGCTCGGCCCGCAGCCGCGCCTCGAGCGTCGCCGCGCCCTGCGCCGACAGCGGCGCGTCGAGCACGCCACTGACGGCGAAAAGAAGACCCAGTCCCGCCGCGCGGCTCATGCCAGGATCGCCTCGATCACCTTGCCGTGGACGTCGGTGAGGCGGCGCTCGATGCCGTCGTGGTACCAGCTGAGCCGCTCGTGGTCGAGGCCGATCAGGTGGAGCAGCGTCGCGTGGAGGTCGTGGACGGTGGTCACGCCGTCGACCGCCTGCCAGCCGAAGTCGTCGGTCGCGCCGTGGCTGAAGGGCGCCTTCACGCCGGCGCCGGCGAACCAGACGGTGAACCCCTTGTGGTTGTGATCGCGGCCGCTGGCGCCCTTCTGGAACGTCGGCATGCGCCCGAACTCGGTGGTGAACAGCACGACGGTGTCGTCGAGCAGGCCGCGCGCCGCGAGATCGTCCAGCAGCGCCGCCAGCGGCTGGTCGAGGATCGGCGCGTGGACCGAGTACTGCTTCACCAGCTCCTTGTGGCCGTCCCAGTTGCCGACCCCTTCGCCCATCGCGTAGGCGCCGTTGAACAGCTGGACGAAGCGGACGCCCGCCTCCAGCAGCCGGCGCGCCAGCACGCAGTTGCGGGCGAAGCCGGCCTTCACCGGATCGGCGTCGTCGCAGCCGTAAGCGGCGCGCGTGGCGGCGCTCTCGGTCGCGAGGTCGCCGACGGCGGCAGCCCGCAGCTGCATGCGCGCGGCCAGCTCGAAGCTGGCGATCCGCGCGGCGAGATCGGCATCACCGGGGAAGCGGGCGAGCCGGCGGCGGTCGAGTTCGACAGTCAGTTCGCGCGCAGCGAGGTCGGCCGCCGGATCGAGTTTCGGCGGCGGTGAGAGGTGGGCGATCGGCCGCTGCGCGTTGAACGGCGTGCCCTGGAAGACGCCGGGCAGGAACGCTGCGCTCCAGTGGTTGCCCATCGATTGGGGCAGCCCGCGCGGATCGGGGATGGCGACGAACGCCGGCAGCTCCGCGCACTCGCTGCCGAGCGCATAACTGACCCAGGCGCCCATGCCGGGGAAGCCCTCGAGCGTGAACCCGGTGCTCATCTGGTTCTCGCCCGGCCCGTGGGTGTTGCTCTTCGCCACCATGCCGTGCAGGAAGCACATGCGGTCGACCCGCTGCGCGAGACGCGGCAGCAGCGACGAGACGCGCTTGCCGCAGCCGCCCTGCGGCGCGAAGGCCCACGGGCTCCGCACCAGATCGCCGTTCTCGCCCTGGAAGGTGAGCAATCCCTCGCCGCCGGGGAGCGGCGTGCCGTGGCGCCGCTCGAGCTCGGGCTTCCAGTCGAAGGTGTCGAGGTGGGAGAGCGCGCCCGAGCAGAAGACCACCAGCACCCGCTTCGCCTTCGGCGCGAAGTGGGGCGACCGCGCGCGCAGCGGCGCCGCGGGATCGAGCGCCGGCCGGATCGGGCCGCGATCGTCGCGCGGACCGCCGGCGCGGCGCCGCGTCCGTGCCGCCGCCTCGTCCGCCAGCAGCGCCGCGATCGCCAGCGACGCGAGCCCGTCGCCGCCGCGAGCCAGCAAGGCACGACGCGTCATTCGATCCATGACAGCTCGCTCGCATTGAGCAGCGCCCGGGCGGCGGCGGCGAGCCCGTGCGCCTCCGCCACCGCGCAGGCCGCCGCCAATTCCGCGCGATCGGGCACCCGCTGGAAGGCGCGCGCGAAGCCGCGCACCACTTGCGCCGCTAGCTCGCCCGGCGCCTCCGCTTCGAGGCGCGCCGCGAACCGAGCCGCCACTTCGAGCACGAACGGCGCGTGGGTCAGCGCCAGCGCCTGCAACGCGGTGGTCGACCGCGCGCGACGCGGACACGGCGTCCCCTGATCGGGCTGGTCGAAGACGCCGAAGGTCGGATCCGGCTGCATCCGCACCCGCAGCAGCTGGATCGAGCGGCGGAAGTCCTCCAGACCGAACTCGCGCTTGCCCTCCCACACCCGCACGTAGTTGTCGTTCGGCGCGAAGCTCGACACGCCCGGCCCGCCGACGCGTGGATCGAGCACTCCCGCCACCGCGAGCAGCGAGTCGCGGATCGCCTCGGCGGCGAGACGGCGCGGCGGGAAGCGCCAGAGCAGGCGCCCCTCGCCGTCGATCGCCGCCGCCTCGCCGCGCGGCGCGCCGGCCTGGCGGAACGTGCCGGAGAGGAGCAGACGGCGCAGCAGCGGCTTGCGCCGACCGCCGCCAGCCTGGAAGTCGGCGGCCAGCGCATCGAGCAGCTCGGGATGGGTCGGCCGCTCCCCCATCGCGCCGAAGTCGCCGGGCGTGCCGACGAGGCCGCGGCCGAAGACGAACTGCCAGAGGCGATTGACGACGACCCGGGACGGCAGCGGATGGCGCGGATCGGCGATCCAGTCGGCCAGCGCGAGGCGACGCTGCGGCTCGTCGGAGTCGGTCGGGAGCGCGAGCGGGACGTCGATCGCCGCAAGCCCGCCCGGCGCGATCTCCTCGCGCGGCGCGAGCGGATTGCCGCGCTCGAGCCGGCGCGTCGGCGGCGGCGCCGGATCGAAGCGGCCGGCGTAGACCGCCGGCCGCGGCCGCAGCGGGCGGCGGCCCGCCGAGGTGGCGACCACGCGCCAGCCCTGCCGCTCGACCAGCACCTCGATGCGGTAGTCGGTGGCCAGCCGATCGGCGTAGACCCCGTCGCGATCGCGCCCCCACACCACGGTGTCGACGACGGTCGGCTGCGCCAGCACCACCTCGAACCAGCCGCCCGGCTCGGCGGTGATCGCGCTGCGGCCGTTGCCGTGCTGCCCGTCGTTCAGGTGCGCCACCTGGTGCTTCGGATCTCCGGGATAGGCGCTCGACGCGTGCGCTACGGCGCCGAGCGCCGCCAGCGCGACGTTCACCCGCGTGCCGCCGGTGTCGCTCGGCGGCGCGCCCGCCGCCAGCACCTCGAGCTCGTCGAGGCACGGCTCGCCGCCGTTGGTCGCAACGACGACGAAGCGCACCCGCGACGCGACGACCGGCGCGAATCGCTCCTCGTTGCGGCGCGGGTCGACCGGATCGCGGCCGGGCGGCTCGCTCGCGCCGGCGGCTCCGCGCCACGGCCGGGAACCGAACTGCACGCCGGCGAGGCACGCGCGCAGCGCGAAGTAGTCGCGCTGGTCGATCGGGTCGAACTTGTGGTCGTGGCACTTGGCGCAGCCGACGGTCAGCCCGAGGAACGCCGCGCCGGTGGTGGCGACCAGCGAGTGGAGCTCGTCGTCGCGCTGCATCGCGGTCAGCTCGGGATCGGGGCTCTTCACCTCGTCCCAGGCGCCGGCGACGAGGAAACCGGTGGCGGGATCGTCGTCGAGCAGGTCGCCGGCGAGTTGCCGGCGCACGAACTCGGCGAACGGCAGGTCGGCGTGGAACGCGCCGATCACCCAGTCGCGATAGGGCCACGCGTCGGGGCGCGGCTGGTTCATCTCGAAGCCGTTCGTCTCGGCGAAGCGGACCCCGTCGAGCCAGTCGAGCGCGGCGTGCTCGGCGTGGCGCGGCGAGGCGATCAGGCGATCGACCAGCTGCGCGTAGGCGTGGTCGGCGGCGGCCGGCGACGGCGCGGACGCGGCGACGAAGTCGGCGACCGCCTCCGGAGTCGGCGGCAACCCGGTGGCGACCAGGGTCGCGCGGCGGATCAGCGTGCGCGCATCGGCGGCGGGCGAGGGGGCGAGGCCGGCCGCCGCAAGGCGCGCAGCGACGAAGGCGTCGACGGGATCGCGCAGGAAGCCGGCGGGAAGGGCCGCCGCGTCGACCGCGGGCGGGCGGCGGGCGACGATCGGCGCGAACGCCCACTCCGCGTCGCGCCCGGCCGTCGGCGCCGCGAAGGCGAGGTCGGACCACGGCGCGCCGGCCGCGATCCAGGTCGCGAACGCCGCCACCACCTCGGCGTCGACGGCGCCGCCGGGCGGCATCGCCAACTCCTCGTCGTCGTGGCGCAGCGCGCGCAGCAGCAGGCTGCCGTCGGGATCGCCCGGTCTCAGCGCGGGACCGCGGTCGCCGCCGGCCTGCAGCGCCGCCAGCGAATCAAGGCGCAGCCCGCCGCGCTGGCGCTCGGGCCCGTGGCAGCGCTGGCAGACGTCGCGCAGCGTCGGCGCAACGTGGCGCGCGAACGCCGCGGCGCCGGCGCCGTCCTCATCGCCCGCGGCGACGAACGGCCCGGCACCGAGCCCCGCGACCCCGATCACGATCACGATCACGATCGAGACGACCATCGGTGGAGAGCCTAACGCCGCGCCGGAGGGTGCGCCGGAGGGTGCGCCGGAGGCCGCGCCGTGCCATCACCCTGCCGGCGGCGTATGGTCGCGCCATGGTCGCCCCCCATCTGCTCGCCGTGCTGGCCGCCTGCGCTCCGCCGGGTCGCGATGAGACCACCGCCGGCCCGGCGCGCGCCGCCGTCGTCGCCGCCGCGCAAGCCGAACTGCGCCCCACCGTGGAGTGGCTGCTGGCCGCCATGCCGGCGGGCGATCGCGCGACCCTCTCCGCCGACTTCCTGCTCGCGCACGCGCAGGCGGCGTTCGCGGCGTGGCAGGCGGCCCCGTGGCGCGCGCAGGTCGACGAGGCGCTCTTCCGCGACGCGCTCCTCCCCTACGCCAGCGTCAGCGAGACGCGCGAGCTCTGGCTGCCGAAACTGCGCGAGCTCTGCCTGCCGCTGATCGCCGGCGTGACCGAGCCGGGCCACGCCGCGGTCCGCCTGAACCAGCAACTCTTCGCGAAAGTGAACGTCCGCTACTCGACGGAGCGCCAGCGGGCCGACCAGTCGCCGTCCGAATCGATGGCGAGCGGCCTCGCGTCGTGCTCGGGTCTCGCGATCCTGCTGATCGACGCCTGCCGCAGCGTCGGCGTGCCGGCGCGCTTCGTCGGCGTGCCGCGCTGGGCCGACGGCAGCGGCAACCACTCGTGGGTCGAGGTGTGGGACGGCGCGCAGTGGCGTTTCACCGGTGCCGCCGAGCCGGCCGGCGATGCGCTCGACGAGGGGTGGTTCACCGGCCGGGCGGCCGGCCAGTCGCACGAGCCGCCCGAGCACGCGATCTGGGCGGTCACCTGGAACGATTCGCCGGCGCTCTTCCCGATGGTCTTCGATCCCACGCGGCCGCGCGCGCGGGCGATCGACGTGACCGCGCGCTACCTCGCGCGG
>VGYY01000148.1 GCA_016872815.1 Planctomycetota bacterium | reverse complement strand
GCCGCCGCATACCGCTCCCAGCTGAACGCCCCCGGAATCCCGCCCGCGGCGGACGGCGCGGCGGACGGCGCGGCGCCGGCCGCCTCGACCCGCCGACGCTCCCGCCGCAGCGCGAACGCCCACGCCAGCAGCACGACCCCCACCACCCCTGCGAGCCCGACCGCCACCGGGAGCGACCGCGGCGCGAACTCGAGCTCCACCACGTGCTCGCCGGCCGCGAGCGGCAGCGCGATCAGCCCGCGCACCGGCTCGCACGCGCGTCCGCTCGTCGCGTCGCGCCAGCCGGGGAACCAGGTCTGGTTGATCAGCAGCTGGTCGGGCGCAGTGAGCGCCGCCGTCACCCGCACGCGATTCGGCGTGAACTCGCACCGCGCGATCGTCCCGTGGCCGCCGTCGAGGAACGCCTCGCCCCGATAGTCGATCCCGCCTTCCGCCCGTGCCGCCGACAGCGACGGGACGTCCGACTGGCCGTCGACGTTGCCGCGATGGCGCAGCACCGCCTCGTACAGCGGCCCGCCCCACTGCTGCGCGAGATTCGGGTAGCGCCCCTGCCGGAACGGTGGCCGCTCCGGCAGCGGCTGCCCGATCCGGCTCGGCGCGACGTCCGCGGGCGGCTCGATCGAGAACGCGCCGCGCGCGATCTCGGCGTCGAACCAGACGAGCGGCCCCACCACGATGAGCAGCAGCAGCGCGCCGCCCCAGCGCGCCGCGCCGTCACCGCCGCTTCGCGCAGCGACCGTCCGCCGCGCCGCCAGCGCCTGCAGCCGCGCCTGTCCGGCCGCCGTGCCGAACCCCGCCAGCAGCGCCAGCGCGAACACGACGTAGCCCATGAACCGCTCGGGCGCCTGCATCGAGCCGTAGACCGGCAGATGGTGCAGCGCATCCCACAGCGACGGCTGCACGCTCGACCCGGCCGCGAGCCACAGGAAGGCCGTGCCGATGGCGACGTACGGCCAGGCGGCGCGCCACGCCCCGATCACCGCCGCCGCCGCCAGCAGCAGCACCAGCGGCCCGACGAACGCGCCGCAGTCGACCCAGTAGAGGACGCTCCCGCCCTGCACCGCCACGTGCAGCGCGTCGACCGCCTCGGGCGGGTGCGGCAGCAGCAGCGAGCGCAGCATCAGCTCGGCCGGCATGAAGCGACCGCTCGCATCGAGTTGCCGCGGGAACTCGGAGAAGAGCTCGAGCAGCGGGACGAGGCGCACCAGCGCGATGGCCACGCCGACGATGCCGAGCGCGGCGCTGCGCAGCAGCGGCCGCAGACTGCGCTCGCGCAGCGTGCGCGCCGCGGCCTCGACCGCCAGCAGCAGCGGGAAGAAGACGAAGTGGTGCACGCTCCCGGCGAAGAGCAGCAGGGCGAAGAGGAGCGCCCCGCCGACCAGCGCGGCGCGGCTGTGCGCCGCCCGCCGGCTCGCCAGCAGGAGCCACGGCAGGATCGCCATCCCCCACTGCCAGTTGGGGAGCCCGCCATTGACGTAGAGCGGCAGCGGCCCGGCGCAGAGGAAGATCGCGCCCGGCAGCAGCGCCGCGACGCCGCGCAACCCGAGGTCGCGCGCCAGCGCCAGGAGCCCGAGCCCGCAGGCGACGAACAGCGGCACCAGCAGCAGCTTGAACGCGATCGGCGCGCCGAACAGGAGCACCAGCGGCGTGACCGGCGTCAGCAGCATCGACTCGGGCTGCGCGAAGGAGACCTGGCCGCCGCGCCGCCACGGATTCCACGCCGGGAACTCGCCCCACTGGAGCAGCGTCTCCGCCTCGGCCTGCGCCTGGCCGATGAACGCGTTCCAGTCCTTGCCGCCGAGCCGCTCGCCGCTGCTCAGCGCCGGCCACAGCAGCAGCAGCGCCAGCACCAGGTAGAGCAGCGCCGACGCCAGCGTCTCGCGCCGCGCCACCCGCCGCCCCGTGCTGGCCGCTGGATCCATCGGCGGCGGAACGTAACACTCGCGCCGTGGAACCCGAAGAGTACGACCGCATCCATGCGCACGAGCGCGACCACTTCTGGTACCGCGGGCTCCATGCGCTGTTCGCCGGCGCGCTCGCGCGCGCGTTGCCGGGCGGGCCGCGCCGCCTGCTGGACGCCGGCTGCGGCACCGGCGGTCTGCTCGCCGTGCTGGCACGGCGCTTCCCGCAGGCGCAGCGCGTCGGCTTCGACTTCGCACCGGCGGCGCTGCGCCTCGCCGCGCGCCGCGCCGGCGCCCCGCTGGTGCGCGCCTCGATCGAGCGGGTGCCGTTCCGCGACGGCTGTTTCGATGCGGTGGTCTCCGCCGACGTCCTCTACCACCGCGCCGTGAGCGACGATGCGGCGGCGCTCCGCGAACTGGCGCGAGTGACCCGGCCGGGCGGCGTCGTGCTGCTGAACCTCCCCGCCCATCCCGAGCTGCGCGGCGCCCACGACGCCGTGATCCACACCGCGCGGCGCTACGCGCGCGCCGACCTCGTGCGGATGGCGGCGGCGGCCGGACTCGGCGTCGAGCGGCTCTGCTGGTTCAACGCGACCCTCTTCCCGCTGGCGCGCTGGCGGCGCCGCCGTTCCGCCGGCGGACCGGCGCGTTCCGACGTCGCCCTTCCGCCGGCGCCGATCAACGCAATCCTTTCCGCATGGCTCCGCGCCGAGGCGTGGTGGACGCTGCGCCTCCCGCTGCCGGTCGGACTCTCGCTCTTCGCGATCCTGCGCCGGCCGGCGTGAGCGGCTCGCCGGGTGCGCAGCGCGAGTTACACTCCCCCATCCTCGCCGGCGAGCGGCCCGCCCGGGTCGTCGCCCCGCACGAGGACCCACCGTCGCGCCGAGCCGCCCGGATCCCGCCTTGACCCGCGACCCCGACCGCGCCAACGCACTCGCCGCCCCGCCCACCGCCACTCCCCGGCCGGCGCGGCCGGGGATCTCGGTGTTCTTCCCGGCGTACGGCGACTGGGGGACCATCGCCAGCCTCGTCGTCCTGTCGGAATCGGTGCTGAGCGAACTGACCGACGACTGGGAGATCATCGTCGTCAACGACTGCAGCCCCGACCATGTCGGGCGCATCCTCGCCGAGCTCGCGCCGCGCTACCCGCGGCTGAAGATCGTGACGCACGAGGCGAACCGCGGCTACGGCGGCGCGCTGCGCAGCGGCTTCGCGGCGGCGACCAAGGAGTGGGTCTTCTACACCGACGGCGACGCGCAGTACGACGTGCGCGAACTCGCCGACCTGGTGAAGGCGCGCGACGCCGCGGCGGCACGCGGCGAGCCGGCCGACCTGGTGAACGGCTACAAGATCGCGCGCCACGATCCGCTGCACCGCAAGGTGATCGGCCGGCTCTACCACCGCTTCGTGAAGTTCATGTTCGGGCTCAGGATCCGCGACGTCGACTGCGACTTCCGGCTGCTCCGTCGCAGCATCTTCGACACCATCGAGCTGACGCGAAACTCCGGGATCATCTGCGTCGAGCTGATCACCAAGGTCGAGAAGAACGGGTTCCGCGTCGAGCACGTGCCGGTGCACCACTTCCACCGCATGCACGGCAGGAGCCAGTTCTTCAACCTCGCGCGCGTGGGGCGCGTGGCGCGCGACATGGGCCGCCTCTGGTGGGAGCTGATCCGCCAGAAGAAGGTGACGCGCGCCGGGGCGCCGCCGCGCGCGGGCGCGGGCGCTGCCGTGCCGCCGGGTGGCAGCCGCGGCGGCGGCGGGTGAGCGGGCGATGAGCGGGCAGGAGCACTCCGCGCCGATCGACTTCGCCGCCGCTTTCGCCGGCCGGAACGTGCTCATCACCGGCGGCATCGGCTTCCTCGGCAGCAACATCGCGCGCCGGCTGGTGGCGCTGGGCGCGCGCGTCACCCTGATCGACTCGATGATCCCCGGCTACGGCGGCAACCGCTTCAACCTCGCCGGGATCGAGGACCAGGTCGCGGTCAACATCGCCGACGTCCGCGACAAGAGCGCGATGGACTACCTGGTCCAGGGACGCGACTTCCTGTTCAACCTGGCCGGACAGGTGAGCCACATCGACTCGATGAAGGACCCCTTCACCGACCTCGACATCAACTGCCGCAGCCAGCTCTCGATCCTCGAGTCGTGCCGCCATCACGCACGCGGGGTGAAGATCGTCTTCGCCGGCAGCCGCCAGCAGTACGGTCGGCCGCAGTACCTCCCGGTGGACGAGGACCACCCGATCCGGCCGGTCGACGTCAACGGCATCAACAAGGTGGCCGGCGAGCAGTACCACCTGCTCTACCACGCGATCCACGGCATCCGCGCCACCTCGCTGCGGCTGACCAACACCTATGGCCAGGGCCAGTTGCTCTGCCACAACCGGCAGGGCTTCGTCGGCTGGTTCCTCCGCCTGGTGGTCGAGGGCGCGACCATCCCGCTCTACGGCGATGGCAGCCAGCTGCGCGACCTGAACCACGTCGACGACGTGGTCGACGCCTTCCTGATCGCCGCCGCCGATCCGCGCGCCGACGGCAAGGTCTACAACCTCGCCGGAGTGCCCCCGATCAGCCTGCGCGAGCTGACCGAGCAGATGATCGCCATCGCCGGCACCGGACGGATCGAGTTCATCCCGTGGCCGCCGGAGAAGAAGGCGATCGACATCGGCAGCTACTGGGGCAGCAGCGCGCTGATCGAGCGGGAGCTCGGCTGGCGGCCGCGGGTGACGCTCGCGGACGGGCTCGCGCGGACGATCCGCTTCTACCGGCAGCATCTCGCGCGCTACGTCCATGGGCCGCAGTTCGGCGGCGCGCCGGAACCGCTGCGATGAGCACGAATCCACCGACCGGATCGCCCGCGTCCGCGCCGCCGCCGGGAGCGGCGCCGCAGCCGTTCCACGACCTGCGCGCGTCGTTCGCGGCGCAACGCGAGGCGATCCTCGCCGCCGTCACGCGCGTGCTCGACGGCGGCTGGTACATCCTCGGCCAGCAGGTCGCGGCGTTCGAGCGCGAGTTCGCCGCGTTCTGCGGCGCGAAGCACGCGATCGGCATCGGCAACGCGACCGAGGCGCTGCAGGTGGCGCTGCTCGGGCTCGACATCGGGCCGGGCGACGACGTCATCGTGCCGGCGCTGACTGCGGCGCCGACCGGGATGGCGGTGGCGGCGGTGGGCGCTCGCCCGGTGTTCGCCGACGTCGACGCGGCGACCTTCACCGTGACCGCGGCGACGGTGGCGCGGGCGTGGACGCCGCGGACCCGGGTGGTGATCCCGGTCCATCTCTACGGCCAGTGCGCCGACATGGGGCCGCTGCTCGAGCTGGCGCGCCAGCGCGGCGTGCCGCTGCTCGAGGATTGCGCGCAGTGCCAGGGCGCGAAGGACCACGGCCGTCCCGCGGGGACGATGGGCAGCGCCGCGGCGTGGAGCTTCTATCCCACCAAGAACCTCGGCGCGTTCGGCGACGGCGGTGCGCTGACGACGGAGGACGGCGGGCTGGCGGCGCGCCTTGCGCGGCTGCGCAACTACGGCGCGATCGGCGGCTACGACTTCGCCGAGTGCGGGCTCAACGCCCGGCTCGACGAGATGCATGCGGCGATCCTGCGGGTCAAGCTCGAGACGCTCGCCGCCAACAACGAGAAGCGGCGGGCGACGGCGGCGCGCTATCGCCGCGAGATCGTGAACCCGCGGATCACGCTGCCGCTCGAGCGCCCGGGCGCCTGGCACGTCTGGCACCAGTTCGTCGTGCGCTGCCGCGAGCGCGACCGGTTGCAGGCGTGGCTGGCCGAACGCGGCATCGAGACGCTGATCCACTACCCGCGCGCGCTGCACCAGATGCAGGCGTTCGTCGCCCGCGGCCACGCGCCGGTCGAGCCGATCGAGGCCGCCCGCGCCGCCGCCGAGATCCTCTCGCTCCCGATCTATCCCGAGGTCCCCGCCGACCACGTCACCCGGGTGATCGCCGCGGTGAACGCCTTCCCGGGTTGACCGCCGCGGCAGCGCGGTGGCACCCCTCACCGCTCCCGGAACCAGGCGAACTCGCGCTCGAGGAAGGCGGCGTCGACGGCGGCGCGGATCGGCGCGTGCGCGGCGTCGAGGTGCGGCGTCAGGTCGGCGGCCAGCTCCGGCTGGGTCATGAGGGTGCGCAACCGGAGGGCGGGCGCTGGCTCCGCCGGCAGCTCGAGCTGCAGTTCCACGCCGAACCGCGTCGCGACCGCCCGGACGCCGAGCGCCCGCGCCACCATCGGCCCCACCGCGTCCGCGCCGTCCCCGGCCACGGCCGGCAGCTCGGTTCGTTGCGGGTCGAGGGCGCCGCCCGTTGCAGCGGCTGGATCCGGCTCTTCGGCGCCGAGCCGCAGGGCGGTGAGCTCGCCGACCCGCTCGTTCCAGTCGGGCGCGTGCGCCAGCCGCCGCGTCAGCTCGCGCACGCCGGCGGGTGACGCCGGCAGCCGCAACGCCAGCGTCCGCCCCCGCAGCGCGAGCCAGGCGAAGGGCGCCGCCAGCGCCGGCCGCGGCGCCGAGCGCCTCGCGCATGAGCTCGCTCACGCGCGGCACCAGCCGGCTCACCGACTCGACGCGCACGTGCTGCCAGGCACACCAGCGGCCGCCCTCGTCGCGGAAGAACTCGCCGTGGTCGATCGCGATCGCCGCGCCGATCCAGGCGACTCGCGGATCGACAGCCTCACGCAGGCGTTCGACGTCGATCAGCATGAGCGGCTCGAGCAGCGCGAAGCGCTGCCGGCCCGCCAGCAGCTCGTGCAGCATCGCCCGCGTCGCCTCGACGGCGGACGGATCCGGCTCGGCGTCCGTCGTCCCTCCCTCCCCCTCCGCCGACGGCGCCTCGAGCGCCTTCTCGGCGGAGCGGAGTCCGCGGTAGATCAGCTGCAACTCGAGCTGGTCGTGCTCGCGGATCGAACACGATCCGGACCTCCTGCTCCTCCCACTCGAGGCAACCCGCGAGCGGCAGGAACGGTGTCAGCGCCAGCAGGAGCAGGCGTCGACGCAGGCGAACGCGCGGCCACCGCCGCGCGCGACCGGCGGCCGCATGACTCGGCGCGGCGAGGTCCGGTCCCGTCTGGTCCATGGGTTCCTGCATCCGCTGGCTCCGTCGGCACCTCGTGCCGGGGCGCAGGGATATCATCCCGCGCCTCTTGAACGCCGCCGAGAACGATCCTGCGGAGAGCGGTGCGCGCCGGCGGCGGGCGCTGATCCTCGCGCTGCTCTTCTTCGCCACGCTGATCAACTACATCGATCGGCAGGTGCTCGCGCTGCTGGCGGCACCGCTCGCCAGGGAGTTCGACTGGTCGCCGAGCGACTATTCGCACCTGGTGCTCTGCTTCCAGATCGCCTACGCCGTCGGCCAGGTCGGCTCCGGCGTGGTGCTCGACCGGTTCGGCCTGCGCGCCGGCTTCGCCCTGTTCGTGCTGGCCTGGTCGCTGGCCGCCGCCGGTCACGCGCTCGCCGCGTCGCTGACCGGCTTCGCGCTCTGCCGCTTCCTGCTCGGACTCACCGAGGCGTCCAACTGGCCGGCCGCCGCGAAGACCACCGGCGAGTGGTTCGCGCCGAAGGACCGCGCCTTCGCGACCGGCGTCTGGAACACCGGCAGCGCCACCGGCGCGGTGGTCGCGGCGCCGCTCGTCACCTGGATCGCGCTCCATTTCGCCACGCCGACAGGGGTCGAGGGCGGCGAGCCGCGCCCGGCGTGGCAGCTCGCCTTCGCCGCGACCGGTGCGCTCGGCCTGGTCTGGATCGCGCTCTGGCTGGCGATCTACCGGCGCCCGCCGCAGCCGGCTCCCGCCGCCGCGACGGCGGCGGACGCCGCGCCCGCGATCACGCGCGGACAGCTCCTGCGCCGCCCCGAGATGATCGGCCTCTTCCTGGCGCGCCTCGCCACCGATCCGGTCTGGTGGTTCTTCCTCATCTGGCTGCCCAAGTATCTGATCGAGAAGAAGGGCCTGACCCTCGCCGAGCTCGGCGCGCTCGCCTGGATTCCGTGGCTGGTCGCGGACGCCGGGAGCCTCGCCGGCGGCATGTGGTCGAGCTACCTGATCCGCCGCGGCCAGCCGGTGCTGCGCGCGCGCCGGACCGTGGTCATCATCGCCGGCTGCCTGATGCCGTTCGCGATCCTCGCGGCGCAGGGCGAGACGGTCGCCGGCATCCTCGCCTGCGCCTCGATCGCCGGTTTCGCCCACCAGTTCTTCGCCAGCAGCGTGCTGACGCTGCCGGCCGACCTCTTCCGCGGCCCGCTCGTCGCCACCTGCTCGGGACTCTCGGGTCTCGGCGCGACGATCGGCGGCATCCTCGCCAACGTCGGCACCGGCTGGTGGCTCGAACAGTCGCCTGATGGCTACCGCCAGCTCTTCGTGCTGGCGGGGATCGGCCATCCGCTGGCGGCCGTGCTGCTGATGCTCTTCCTTCGTCGCCGCTTCGCCGCCGCCGGCGACTCCGCCCGCGCAGGTTCCCCGCCATGAAGACCGTGATCGCCGCGGCCGCCCGGCCGCTGCCCGCACCGCTCCTCCTGCCGCTGCTGCTCCCGCTGCTGCTGCCGCTGCTGGCCGCGACCGGCTGCGCCTGGTTCGCCGATGCGCCACGCGAGCCGCCGCCCGCCTTCGCCGGCCGCGCGCCCGACCTGACCGGGAGGCGGGAAGCGCCGCCCCGCTTCTTCGCCTTCGGCGACTTCGGCACCGGCGGCGCCGGCCAGCGCCGGGTCGCGGCGGGACTCGCGGCCCGCGCCCGCGCCGCGTCGCCCGACTTCCTCGTGCTGCTCGGCGACCACTTCTATCCCGATGGCGTCGACTCGGTCGACGATCCGCAATGGCGCACCAAGTTCGAGGAGCCCTACGCCGATGCCGCGCTGCAGGTGGCGTGCTATGCGGTGCTCGGCAACCACGACCACCGCGGTCGGCCGCAGGCGCAGCTCGACTACGCGGCAGCGCATCCGCGCTTCGTGCTGCCGGCCCCGTGGTACGTCTTCTCGGTCGCGCTGCCGGGGGGCGGCAAGGCCGACTTCTTCGCGCTCGACACCACGCAATTGCTCGAGGCGACGCCGCTGGCCGAGGCGCAGCTCGACTGGCTGGCGACTGCGCTCGGCGCAAGCACGGCGCGCTGGCAGATCGTGCTCGGCCACCATCCGGTGCGCAGCAGCGCCGACCGCGGTCTCGCCGCCTATCGCCAGCGCCTCGAGCCGATCCTGCGCGGCCACGGCGTCGACCTCGGTCTCTTCGGCCATGACCACTTCTCGCAGTGGCTCGCGCCGGAGGACGGGCTGCACGTCGCCATCGCCGGCGGGGGTGGCGGCAGCGACAACGAGAGCCGGCCGCGACCATCGCTCGAGGTGGTCTGGTCGGCCACCGGCGGCGGGTTCGCCGACGTGACGCTCGACGCCGCGAAGATCGTGGTGGAGTTCGCCGACGCCGACGGCGCGACCGCCCGTCGCTTCGAGATCACGGGAGGTGATCGGTGAGTCAGGCGGCGTTCGCGCTCGCGTTCGAGCTCCACCCGGACGAGCTGACCGGCGCGGCGCGGACCCGCGCGCTCGCGGCCGCCGCCGCGATCGGCGCCGTCGAGGTCGTCCTGCCGCCGCAGAAGAACGCCAGCGCGGGCATGGGCGAAGGGCTGGTCGCGGCGCGCGCCGCCGCGACCCGCGTGACCATCACGGCGGTCGGCATGGCGCTCGACGGCGGCTGCCCCAACGACGCGGCGATCGTGGCCGAGTCGGCCAGCCGCGCGGCGGCAATGGCGGCTCACGGCGCCGACGTCCTCGAGCTCGCCGGCTTCGGCTTTCCCGACGGCGATCCGGACGCCCCACCCGCCGCCCGCTTCCTCGGCGCGCTCTGCCGCTGCGCGGGCTGCCTGCGCCGCCTCGCGGCGCGCGGCCTCGACGGCGCGAAGCTGCTCGCGAAGGCGGCCGGGCTGGCCGGCGCGGCCACCCGGGCCGCGGCGACCGGCACGGCGCTGGCTCGTCCCGAGGAGATCGGGCCGTGGCTGGTGCAGCAACTCGGCGCCAGGGAGTCGGCGGCGCTGCTCGCCACGCGCAAGGAGGCGCTGGCGGCGATGGTGCAGGCGATCCGCAAGCGACTCCCGACCGGCGCCGTGCTCCGCGCGCGAGCGCACCCGTCGCCATTCGTCGGCGGCATGCGCCTCGGCGGCGGACTGCTCGCCCTCTCCGACTGGCTCGACGGCTTCACGCTCGACGCCCCGGCGCCGGCGCCCGGCGCCGACGCGCCCGATCCGGCGACGCTCGCCGCCGCGGTGAAGAGCGCGCGTTCC
>VGYY01000147.1 GCA_016872815.1 Planctomycetota bacterium | reverse complement strand
GAGCTTCGGCTCCATGAAGAGGACCGGATCGGGATCGCGGATCGAGGCGAGCAGGAGCCCCTTCGCGTCGCTCGGCGTCGACGGGACGACGACCTTGAGGCCCGGCGTGTGGGCGAAGTACGCCTCGGGGCTCTGCGAGTGGTAGTGGCCGCCGCGGATGCCGCCGCCGATCGGCGTGCGGATCGTCATCGGGACGGTGTATTCGCCCCCGGAGCGGTAGCGCATCTTGGCCGCCTCCGACACGATCTGGTCGAAGGCGGGATAGATGAAGTCGCCGAACTGGATCTCGGCGATCGGCACCATGCCGTAGAGCGCCATGCCGATGGCCGCGCCGATGATCCCCGACTCGGCCAGCGGCGTGTCCATCACGCGATCGCCGCCGAACTCCTTGAAGAGGCCGGCCGAGCAGCCGAAGACGCCGCCCTTCAACCCGACGTCCTCGCCGAGCAGCACCACCCGCGGATCGCGGCGCATCTCGACGCGCATCGCGTCGTTGATCGCCTCCACCATCGTCATCACCGGCATCGTTGCTCGCTCCTACTCGTCGCGGTCAGGATCATCACAACGGGAATTCGCCGTGATGGCCCTTCGCCACCACGCCGCGCTGGAGCGCGTCCTTCAGCTCGGCCCACTGCGCATCGAGCTGCGCCGTGCGCCCGGCGAAGACGTCCTCGAACATCGTCGAGACGGCCGGCGGTCCGACCTTCTCGGCGGCGTCGATCGCCTGCGTCAGCTCCTTCTCGCACTGCTCGCGGATCGCCGCGTCCTGCGCCGCCGAGAGCAGCTTCTTGCCCTCCAGCCAGCGCTTGAAGCGGTCGATCGGGTCGCGTCCCTTCCAGACCTCGCACACCTTCGGGTCGCGGTAGCGCGACGGATCGTCGGAGCTCGAATGGCCGCCGATCCGGAAGGTGACCGTCTCGATCAGCGTCGGCCCCTTGCCGGCGCGCGCTCTCTCGACGGCCTCGCGCGTCGCCGCGTAGACGGCCAGCACGTCGTTGCCGTCGACGCGGATGCCCGGCATGCCGTACGCCTCGGCCTTCGCCGCCATCGTCGCCGACGCCGTCTGCCCCTCGAGCGGGACCGAGATCGCCCAGCCGTTGTTCTCGCAGACGAAGATGCAGGGCGCGGCGAAGACGCCGGCGAAGTTGAGCCCGGTGTGGAAGTCGTTCGACGAGGTCGAGCCGTCGCCGAAGTAGGTGATCGCGACGTGCGGTGCGCGCTTCTCCCGCACGGCCTCCACCTTCATCGCCATCGCCGCGCCGGCGGCCTGGACGATCTGCGTGCCGATCGGGCTCGAGATCGAGACGAAGCGGATCTTCTTCAGACTGTAGTGGACCGGCATCTGGCGGCCGAGCGTGTGGTCGGCCGAGTTGCCGTAGCACTGGTGGAGCAGCTCGACGACCGGCACGCCGCGCAGCAGCGCGATCCCCGGATCGCGGTAGGACGGGAAGACCCAGTCGTCCTTCTCGAGCGCGGCCGCGGTGCCGATGTGCGACGCCTCCTGGCCGATCGCCGGCACGTAGAAGCCGATGCGCCCCTGCCGCTGCAGCTTCATCGCGCGATCGTCGAGCACGCGCGTCAGCACCATCACGCGGTAGAGCTCGAGCAGCCGCTCCTTCGACAAGGCGGGGGTCGGCGTGTTCGACGCGACGCCGGCGTCGCCCATGACCGAGATCAGCGGGACACTCATCAAGACGCTCCAGGAGCGAGCGGAAGGGTCGAGCGGAAGGGCGGAGCAACGCCGGCGCGCCCGGTCGAGCCGCCGGCAGCCGCCGCGGCGCGCGTGCGCAAGTGCGATTCTGCGAAAAGCTCGCCCGCCTTGTAGCTGCTGCGCACGAACGGGCCGGAGGCGACATGGAGGAAGCCGTGCCGCTCTGCGAGCGCGCCGAGCGCGGCGAAACGGTCGGGGTGGACGTACTCGGCGACCGGGCGGTGCTTCTCGGTCGGCCGCAGGTACTGGCCGAGCGTGAGGAGCTCGACGCCGACGGCGCGCAGGTCGCGGAAGGTCTCGACCAGCTCGGCCTCGCTCTCCCCGTGGCCGACCATGATCGAGGACTTCGTCAGCGCCTCCGGTCGCAGCTCTTTCAAGCGGCGCAAGACCTGGAGCGACTGGTCGTAGGTCGCGCGCGGGTCGCGGACCGACGGGGTCAGCCGGCGCACGGTCTCGACGTTGTGGGCCAGCACATCGGCGCCGCTCGCCGCCACCGTCCGCAGCGCGGCCTCGTCGGCGCGGAAGTCGGGGATCAGCGTCTCGACCAGCAGTCCAGGGACCTGCGCCTTCACGTGGACGACGGTGCGCGCGAAGTGGCCGGCGCCCTGGTCGGGGAGATCGTCGCGATCGACCGACGTCAGCACGATGTAGCGCAGCCCCATCTTCCGGACCGCTTCGAGGACCTTCTCCGGCTCCTCGACATCGACTGGGTCACCGCGCCGTGCCGTCTTGACCGAGCAGAACGAACAGCCGCGCGTGCAGAGCTCACCGAGCAACATGAAGGTCGCAGTGCCGCCGCTCCAGCACTCGGAGAGGTTGGGGCAGCGCGCCTCTTCGCAGACCGTGGTGAGGCGCAGGCCATCCACCAGCGCGCGAAGCGTCCGGTACCGCTCCCCCGAAGGTGGGCGGATCTTCAGCCACTCCGGCAAGGTCGCTTGCGTCGCCAGGGGGAGAGCCTCGGTCCTGCGCCACGGATTGATCGGAAACCCTTGTCTGGCAAGGACTTAAGATTTCAGCGGCGGGCCGAGCAGGATAGCGGGAGTGCGCCGGCGTTCAAGTTGATCGGTATCCGATCAATCGGTCGCGGCCTCGCCCGAGACCGCGGCGCTACGCGGGATGTGCGGCCCGCTGGCAGCGGCTGGCGCCGGCGCACGTTCAGCCCGCCATGAAGTGGTGACGGGAATGGCGCATTGCCCCGGGAAAACGGATCCGGAACGGCGAGCGAAACCTCATGCGTGCGGTACGGCATTCGTACAGAGGTTGGAGCCCGTTGCCCCCGCGGCGGGCGGCTGGGGAAGGAAGGCGGGTTGGAGCCAGGAGGAGACCGCCGTGGCCATCGCCGGAGTCCCGCACGGACTCTCGCCAGAGGTCCGCGCTGAGATCGCCGCCGCGCAGATTCGCGGGTCGCTACGCCAGGAGCGGCTCGATGCGTGGCTGAACGCCATCCCGGAGGCGGAGTTCGAGCGACAGCTCGCGCTCCTGATCGAGGAACTCGGGACGCTCGCCATCGAGCCGCCCGCCGTGACGTCGGAACGGCCGCATGCGCACGACCTGCCAGGGGGGCAGCGGATCTCGCGCCGCTACCTCCGCGAAGTCGAGCGGCAGCCGTTGATGACGCGCGAAGACGAGGTGGCGGCGGCCAAGCGGCTCGAGTTCGCGGCGGAACGGCTTGCCGCCGCCGACTTCCGCCATCCCGCCGTGCGCGCCGCGCGGCGCGGCGAATACCAGCGTTTCTTCAACGAGTTCGTCGAACGCAACCTGCACATCGTCGTCTCGGAGGTCTACGGCTATCGCACGTACGCCGTGCCGCTCGACGACCTGATCCAGGACGGCAACGCCGCGCTGATGCATGCGGTGGAGAAGTTCGACTGGCGCAAGGGCGTCCGATTCCGCACCTACGTCGTCTGGTGGATCCGCCAGGCGGTCGAGCGCTCGATGGCGGCATCCAAGGGCGCCGTGCGCGTGCCCCACCACCTGCAGCAGAAGCTCCGCCGGCTGAAGCGGCAGGGCCGGCTGCCGGACGGCATCGGGCCGTCGACCAGCGTCGCCGACGTGGCGCAGGCGTTCGAGCTCGACCGCGAGCACGCCGGCCGGCTGGTCGAGTCGAGCCGCGTCAGCCTCTCGCTCGAGCAGGAGGCCGACGACGGCGGCGCGCGCTTCCGCGACCTGCTCGCGTCCGATTGGGAGCCGACCGACTCCGACCGCGAGGGGTCGTTGCGCAACCGCGTCGCGCACCTGCTCGCCGATCTCGACGAGCGCGAGAAGGCGGTGCTGCGGCTGCGCTTCGGACTCGACGGCGACCGCGAGCAGACGCTCGAGGAGATCGGCACGCGGCTGCACCTGAGCCGCGAGCGGAGCCGGCAGATCCAGCAGCAGGCGCTGGTGAAGTTGCGGCGCGCGGCGAGCGCCGCACGCCTCGATCGCGAGGTGTGACCGCCGCCGCGGCGCCGGGCGACACCGCCTGCGCCGCGGCGGATCGACGCGACCGGCCCGCCCGGGGCTTCCCTCGCTCCGGGCGGGCCGGCATCTTGTCCGCCCCCCTTGCGCGTGGACGAGCCGCGCGACGGGCGGACAGGAGCCTGCTGCGTGTCGCTCAGCCAGACTTCGGCGCGATTCTTCCTCGAGCTCGCGCTCGGGCTGCTGCTGACGCTGGCGCTGCTCGACCGGCGCGCGATCGGCCCCGGATTCACCCGCCTGATGGCGGCGTTCATCGGCGCCGCGCTGATCCCGGCGTGGTTGCTCGCGCGCAGCGGCGGCGTGGAGCTGCCGGCGGCGGTCGCCTGGCTGGCGGCGACGATGACCGTGGCGACGCTGCTGCTGCTCTTCGGCGCCGGCCGGCTCGGGCGCGGCGTCGAGTGGGCGACGCTGCTGGCGGGGATCGGCGGCGGCGGCGGCGCGATGCTGCTGTCGGTGCACCAGTCGCTGGCGCTCGACCAGGTCGGCCAGGTGACGCTGCAGCTCGTCTCGTGCACCGGGTCGATGGCGGTCCTCGGGCTGATCACCGGGGCGATGATCCTCGGCCACTGGTACCTCGTGACGCCCGACCTGCCGGTGCACCATCTCGGCCGGCTGACGCGAATCGGGACCTTCGCCGCGTGGGGAAAACTGGCCCTGCTCGGCGCGACGATCGCGCTGTTCCCGGACCGCTTCGGCGACGCCGGGCGCTCGCTCGGCGCCATCGTCGGCCTCGGCGACGGCGGCGACACGCCGTTCCTCGCCAAGCTCGACTTCCTCTGGCTGGTGGCGCGCGTGGCGATCGGCCTGGTCGGGACGGCGATCCTCGGCCACATGACGCTGAAGACGGTCGAACTGAAGGCGACGCAGCCGGCCACCGGGATCCTCTACGCGGCGACGGTGATGGTGCTGATGGGCGAGCTGTTCGCGTTCGTCGGCGAACGCAGCTTCGGCGTGGTGGTGTGACGCGATGGCGCACGGCGGCGCGACGGCGCGGCGCGGCGGCGGTGCGACCGTGGCGTTCCCGTGCCCGGGTTGCGGCACCAGCCGCGAGCTCGAGCTGACGACCGTCGCCGGCGCGAGTGCGGCACCGTCCGCCTGCCGCTGCGGGATGCTGACGACGTTGCGTGCCAATGCACTGGTCGACGGGGCGGTCGTCGCCTGTCCGGCCTGCGGCGAGGCGATGCTCTACCAGCAGAAGGACTTCCGGCAGGCGGTCGGTTGCCTGGTCGTGCTGGTGGCCGCCGTGCTGGCGCCGTTCACCTGGTACCTGAGCCTCGGCGTCGCCGCGCTGGTCGACCTGCTGCTCTACCGGCTGTCGGGCCAGGTCGTGATCTGCTACCGGATCCCCTGCAAGGCGCACATCCGCGGCGTCCCCGCCGGCCCGAAGGTCGGCGCCTTCGACCTGTCGATCCACGACTACTACCGGATGCTCGCGCGGCGCGAGGCCGCCGGCCTCTCCGGTCCCGACGAGCGGACCGGCCCCCCGCTCGACGCGCGCTCCCACCACTGACCCGACCGCGCCGGCGCCAGCGCCGCGACGCCGCGTTCCCCGCCGGGCCGCCGACCGGCGCGAGCGCGGCGGCAGGCGGTGCGGCTACTTGATGTAGCCGAGCTGCCGCAGTCGCTCGAGCGTCTCGGGGTCGACGTTCTGCAGCTGTTCGACCGAGAGCTCGTCGACCGCGACCCCTTCATGCCGCGCGCGATTGCGCGCCCACCAGTCGAGCACCAGGTCCTCGAGCCGGTCCGCCATCTCCGGCATCGACTCGGCGAGGTCGTCGCGCTCGTCGAAGTCGCGGTCGAGCCGGTAGAGCTCACGCCGCGGCCGCGGCCGGTTGTAGGACGACTTCAGGTTGAGGATCAGCTTCCAGGCGCCCTCGATCACGCTCAGCGTGTTGCCCTGGCTGAAGAAGTACTGGTCGCCGCCGCTCACCTCGTGGTTCTCGGCGAAGACCCGTCGCCCGTCATGTTCCTCGCCGCGCAGCAGGTGCGCGAGGCTCGCGCCCTGCAGCCCCTCGGGCGCCGCGATCCCGGCGAGCTCGCACAAGGTCGGGTAGATGTCGAGCGACTGCACCGGCGTGTCGATCACCACGCCCGGCGGGATCAGCCCGGGAGCGATCACGATCAGGGGGACGTGGATCAGCTCGTTCCAGAGGGTGAATGCATGGCTGGTGCCGCCATGCTCCATGAATTCCTCGCCGTGATCGGCGGTGATCACCATGATCGTGTCGTCGAAGTCGCCCTTCGCCTCGAGCGCCGCGACCACCCGCTCGATCTCGTCGTCGTTGGCGCGGATGTCGGCGTCGTAGAGATCGAGCCCGTACTTCACGAACGGCTCGATCGGCACCCCCGCCGCCTCGAAGTGCTCCTTCGTGCAGTGGTTCGCCACCTTCACCGTCTTCGCGTCGATCAGCGCCTGCCACTGGCGGCGGTACTCCGCCTCGCCGGCCGGGTCGCCGAACAGCGCCAGGTATTCCGGCGCCGGCTCGTACTCCTCGTGCGGATCGACCGAGTGGAGGTAGAGGAAGTACGGCCATTCGCGCGGCGCCGCGATCCACGGCAGCGCGTGGTCGTTCATGCGCCTGGCCGAGCCGCTGGCGAAGCCGATCGGATCGCCGTTCGGGATGATCGTCGTCGCCTCGACGAAGCGGCGGAATCCCTGCGCGTAGTTCGAGAGCCGGCCCATCAGCGGATTGCAGGAGAAGCCGGCGGTGTACCAGCCGGCCTCGCGGAACGCCTCGGGCAGGGTGACGAACGAACTGTCGAGCTGGTCGAGCAGCCGGTACATGCCGGTCACGCTCGGGTAGCACGAGGTCAGGATCGACGACATCGACGGCTTGGTCCACGGCGCCTGCGAGAAGCAGCGGCTGAAGCGGGCGCCACGCGCGGCCAGCTTCTCGAGGAAGGGCGTGGTCGGCCGGGTGTGGCCGTTGACGCTCATGCGGTCGGCCCGACAGGTGTCGATCAGGTAGAAGACGACGCTGCGGGGCCGCGGCGTCGCGCGGGCGGTTGCGTCCGTCGCGCCGACCGCTGCCTGCGCCGTCGTGGGCGCCGTGACGGGCGCCGTGACGGGTGCCGGCGCCGGCACCTCCTGGCGGCGGACCATCGCGCTCGCCGCCGCCGCGCTCCCGAGCCCGAGCAGCACCCCGATCCAGCGCATCGCCCTGCCTCCACCCGCCCCCACCCGCATGAAGCGCGGCCGTGCGCGCCGCTTTCGGCGTACCCGCGACCGCCGCACGCTACCGAGCGACGCCGCGCGCCCTGTGTGAACGAAACCGCGCCGATACGATCGCCGCCCCGCCTGCGGCAACCCGCCGCCGGCCGCGCCCGGAGCCCGCTCGCGATGCCATCGCCAGGCCTCGACCAAGCCCTCGCCCGCCACCACGCCGTCCGCGACGCCGGCACCCCCGTGCCGCGGGTGCAGCACTTCGGCGATCCCGCCGGCGAGGCGAGCGCCGCCTTCACCCGCGGCGTGGTCCGCGAACAGTCCACGCACGCCGTCATCGTGCTGCGCGGCAGGGAGCGCGTCGAGTTCGTGAACCGCATGTGCACCAACGACGCGACGCGCGTCACGCCGACCTTCGGGATCGGCGCCGCGCTCACCAGCGCCAAGGGCAAGCTGGTCGACCTCGCGCGGATCGCGGCCCGCGGCGAGGAGCTCCTGCTCCTCGGCAGCGCCGGCCAGGGCGCCGCGCTGAAGGCATGGCTCGAGAAGTACGTGGTGATGGAAGAGCTCGCGATCGTCGACGCCACCGCGGAGGAGAGCCGGCTGCTCGCGTTCGGGCCGCAGGCGGCAGCGGCGGTGCAGCAGGCCATCGGCGTCGAGCTCGCTCCGGCGGACGGCGGGTTCGCCGTCGCGCAGGGGCGCTGTGACGCCGCACCGGTCCTCGCGCTCGGCGCCGGCCCGGCACCGTTCCACGGCATCGAGCTGATCGCGCCCGCCGCCGCCGCCGGCGCGCTGTTCGACCGCCTCGTCGCCGGCGGGCTGACGCCGATCGGCGAGACCGCTTGGAGCCAGGTCCGGGTCGAGGCCGGGATCCCGCTCCATGGCCGCGAGATCAGCGACAACGCCAATCCGCTCGAGGCCGGGCTGCTCAACGCGGTCTCGTTCAACAAGGGTTGCTACATCGGCCAGGAGGTGGTTGCGCGGCTGAACAGCTACGCCAAGGTGCAGCGCCTGCTGATCGGGGCGCGCTTCCCCGCCGCAGTCGAGCCGGCCACGGTCCAGGAGATCTTCTGGGACCTGCTGCGCGTCGGCCACGCCACCAGCACGACCCGCTCGCCGCGCCTCGACGCCACGCTCGCGCTCGCCTTCATCAAGAACGAGTACGCCAAGCCGGGCACCCCGGTCTACACCGTGCGCCAGGGGGAGCGGATCGACGGCGTGCTCTGCGAGTTGCCGTTCCGGTAGGCGCGCTTCGCCGTCGCGGCAGCTGCCGCGCGCGTTCTGCGCCGCTTCGCGCGGGCGGCGCGGCCCCCCCCGTGCTGCGGCGGGTGCCGCGCGCTAGAAATCGACCGCCGTGGCGCGACCGCTGCCCCCATGCAGCAGCGCGCCGCGACCGACGCAAAGGAGCCGGCCATGTCGCAACTGCCGATCTGCCTTGCCGCTTTCGTGTCGCTGCTCGCCGTTCCGTCCGCGCCAGGCCACGCGGGCCAGGAGCCCGCGAAGCCGGCGCCACCCGCCGAGTACGAGAAGGGAAGAGGAACCGGCGCACCGCCGGCGACGGATGGCGTCGCCGCCGCGCCGATCGAAGACGACAAGTCGGCCGCGACGCAGCGACTGCGCGCGGCGGAGAAGGGGCTCGCCGACAAGGAGCCGCGGCTGCGCGCAGCGGCCATCGAGCCGTTCCTCGTGCACCGGCACGAGACCTACGTGAAGCGTCTCGCGTCGCTGCTCAAGGACCGCAACGACGACGTCGCGAAACTGGCGGCGAAGGCGCTGGCGAACCAGCCGTACCCGGCCGCCACCGAAGCGCTGCTCGACTTCGCCTGCAACGAGAAGCAGTTGTCGGCGCGCTCCGAGGTCTGCGCGGAGGCGATCCGCGCCGTCGGCCGGGTCGGGCTCGGCAAGAAGGGCTATGACCGCCTGCGCGACACCTTCCTGCAGGGCGACGCGGAGGTGAAGGGGGCGCTCTGCCAGGCATTCGCCGCAGCGAAGGAGAAGCGCGCGTTCTCGTTCCTCGTCGACCAGTTCGAGGCGCCGCAACCGGCGAACGTGAACGACCCGTCCAATCCGCCCGAGAGCTACTGGCGCGCCCGCCACGAGGAGTGGTCGAAGTACTCGATGCACGCCAAGAAGGCGCTGAAGGAGCTGACCGGCGAGAAGTTCGCCACGATGAAGGAGTGGAAGGCGTGGGCCGCCGGCCCGGGGAAGGCGCTGGGGTTCAGCTACAAGACCGGCCAGTGACCGCGGTCGCCTGACCGACCGTCACCCTGCGGCCGCACCGCGCGGCGTCACCCATCTTCGTCGTCGAGCAGCGCGCCACCGCGCACCCGCTTCGCCCCGCTGCGTCGCCTCTTCGCCATGAGGCGCCGCTCCTTCGAGCCGCGCGTCGGCCGCGTCGCCTTGCGCTCTTTCCGCGGGGTCAGCGCCTCGCGCAGCAGCCCGGCCAGGCGCTCCATCGCCGCGGCCAGGTTCTGCCCCTTCTCGCGGTGGCGCTCCGAGCTGACGATCAGCACGCCGTCCTTGGTGAGGCGGCTCGCCAGCGCCTCGAGCAGCCGCGGCCGCACCCACTCGGGCAGCTCCCGGCAGCGCACGACGTCGAGCCGCACCGAGGCCCGGGTCTCGACCTTGTTCACGTTCTGGCCGCCCGGCCCACCGGAGCGGCTGTAGCTGATCTCGAGCGCCCGCAACGGCAGCGCGATCCCCCAGCCGATGTCGAGTGCGGCGCTCATGCGCGCAGGTCCTCCGGTCGGTCGAAGTCGGCCACCACCATCCGATCGGCGACGACGACGTGCAACACCCGGGCGGGGTCGCGGCGCACGACCTGGTGCGCCGGGGCGCCGTCCGGCAGCTCCGCGAGCTCCGCCGCCGCGAGCGGCGAGAACCAGGCTGGATGGCCGCGCCGCCCGTCGTGGCTCGGCAGCACGATCTCCGTGCCGGGCGGCCGCGCGG
>VGYY01000146.1 GCA_016872815.1 Planctomycetota bacterium | reverse complement strand
ATCGGCGCGCTGGCGTTGCGTCGGCGCGCCGCCGGACGCGGAACGGGCGTTCGCCGGCGGCCCCCTGGCCGGGCGGCTCGAGCGGGTGGCGTGGTCGGAGGCGAGCGAGGCAGCGGCGCTGACGGCGGCGTGGATCGGTCTCGCGCCGCTGCCGGACGATCCGTGGACGCGCGGCAAGTGCGCCGCACGCCTGCAGAACTGCCTGGCCCATGGCATGGCGGTCTGGGCCGATCCGGTCGGGGCGCAAGCGGAACTGCTGGCGCGCTACCTCGATGGGGCGACCCGCCACCTGGCGCTCTCCGGAGTGGCCGCGGTGGTCGCGTGGCTGGCCGAACCAGCGACCGCGCGGCTGCGGTCGCCGGCGGTGGCGGCGGCGATCGCGGCCGAGCGGGCCCCCGAGCGCGTCGCCGCGGAGTGGTTGCGCCTCGTCCTCCCGGGCGGCGCCGTTGCCGGCCGGGGGGGCGTGCGGTAGAAGGGCGGCCTCGTTTCGGTCCCCTGCGCTGGAGCCGCTGGTGTCGCGACTCTCTTCGCCAGCCCAATCCCGGATGGTCCGGCCGTCATGGCGGCGGGCGTCCGGCTCGTTCGGTCGCCTGCTCGCGGTCGCCGCCTGCGCCTGGCTCTCCGGCTGCGCCGCCGCCGGCAGCGGCAGCAATGTCCGCAGCGAGGGCATCGCTGGAGCGCTTGCCGGCGGGACACCGCCAGCCGCGGATACGATAGTGGTCTCCGGGGCCACCAACCCGATCGACCGGCTGATCAACGCGGTGGCTTCGGTGCTGCCGCTCGACGACGAGGCGAGCCCGACCGCGCAGCGGGAACGGATGCGGGAATACGCCGGAACGAACCACTTTGCGCAGGAAGAGCTCGCCGCCGGGCGGACCGAGATGGCGCGCCATCGAGCGGAATTCGCCGAGCAGCGGCAGGGTTTCGCGTCGCCCCACTTCGCCGAGAGCCGCCAGCGCTTCCTCACCGGCCGCACGCGGCCGGTTGCCGGGCCGGTCCTTGGCGGCTCGGTCTCGGCGACGCTCGGCAATCCCAACCTCGCGCGCAGCCTGCTCACCGGGGCGGCGGCGACCCAGGGTGTTCCGGTCGTGCCGGTCAATCCGATCCTGGCCGAGTTGCTGCCCGGCTTCGGCAACTGAATCACCCCGGCGGGCAGGTGTCGTCGGCGCGGCGCGCGGACTGGGTCGGCAGCGATCGACCTGCTGTCGTAGCGCGGTTCTGAATCCGACCTGAACCGCGGTCCTCAGGCGCCGTCCCCGGGACGGCCGGTCGTCCCGGGCGTCATCGCTCGTTACGTCGTGACGTTTCGCACGTACTCTGTGCGCCGTCGTGAGCGGAGCGAGACAGTGAGTGGCGTCGCGGTATCGACGTGGCGGAGGATCGCCGTGCGCCTGCCCAACTGGGTGGGTGACGTCGTGATGGCCACTCCGGCGTTGCGTGCGCTCCGGCGCGCGGCTCCGAACGCCGAGGTCGTGGTGCTCGGCACGCCGGCGGCGGGACGACTGCTGGCGGGTTCGACCAGCTTCGATCGTTTCTTCGCGCTCGAGCGCAGCGGGCGCCACGGTGGCTGGTTCGGCTGGTGGCGCGCCGGGCGCGAATTGGCCGCGGACGGCCCGCTCGATCTCCACCTGCTGCTGCCCCATTCGCTCTCCTCGGCGCTGCTGGCGCTCGCCAGTCGCGCGCGCTGCCGGGCCGGCTATGCGTCGCGCGAGCGTGCGGCGCTGCTGCACGTGAAGCCGCGCGCCGCGATGGCGGGGAAGCGGCGGTTGCCGATCCCGATGACGCGGCTCTACCTCGACCTGCTGCGTGCGCTCGGCATCGACGCGAGCGACGAGCAACTCGACCTGCCGTTGTCGCCGCAGGAACAGGAGCGGGGCGACGCGGCGCTGGCGGCGCTCGGCATCGGCCGCGACGAGCGCTTCGTCGCCGCGAATCCCGGCGCGGCGTTTGGCGCCTCCAAGTTCTGGAGCATCGACGGCTTCGCCGCGACCATCGCCGGCCTGCGCGAGCAGCACGGGCTGCGGACGCTGGTCCTGTGCGGTCCGGGCGAGGAGTCGCTGGCGCACGCCGTCGCCGCCGCGGCCGGCCCGGCCGCGATCGACAGTTCGCGCCAGGTGCTGCCGCTCGAGCTCCTGAAGCCGGTGCTGCGGCGCTGCGCGCTGCTGGTCACCACCGACACGGGGCCGCGCCACATCGCCACCGCCTTCGGCACGCCGTGCGTCGTGCTGATGGGGCCGACCGATCCGCGCCACACCGCGAGCAACCTCGGCCGGACGCGGGTGCTGCGGGTCGACGTGCCGTGCGGCCCGTGCCACCTGAAGACCTGCCCGCTCGACCATCGCTGCATGACGTCGCTCACCCCGGCCATGGCGCTCGCCGCGGCCGCCGAGCTCCTGTCCGCGCCGACCGCAGCCTGAGGACCCAGCCCATGCCCCGTTTCATCGTCTTCGCCGACGGCGAACGCCGCGAACTGCTGCTCGACAAGAGCCCGGTCGTCGTCGGCCGCGGCACCGGTTGCGACGTCCGCATCGCCGACCGGATGGCGTCGCGCATCCACTGCCGCGTCGAGCAGACCGGCAGCGGGCCGGCGCAGGTGGTCGACGTCGGCAGCCAGAACGGGACCTTTGTCAACGGCCAGCAGGTGCTGACGGTCGACCTGCGCGCCGGCGACGTGATCTCGATCGGCGCCACCCGCATCTACTACGAGCGCGAACCCGACCCGAACGAGACGTCGCTGCTGGCGCGGCCGAGCCTGCCGAACGACGACCTCGTGCGCCGGCTCACGCGCGAGCGCAGCAACCACCTGCGCCTGCAGCGCATCTCCCATGCGCTGTCGACCGAGAGCGACGTCGAGAAGCTGCTCACGCTGGTGGTCGACTCGCTGATCGAGCTGGCCGGCGCCGAGCGCGGCTTCCTCATCCTGCGCGAGGGCGAGGCGCAGCTCCACTTCGTCGCCGCGCGCAACTTCGACGGCGACCAGGTGCCGGAGCCGGAACTCGCCATCTCGCGCTCGATCGCCCAGCGCGTGCTGGAGACCGGCAAGTCGATCCTGTCGGTGAATGCCGGCGACGACCAGCGCTTCGAGGGGGTGCAGTCGATCTCCAACCTCGGGCTGCGCTCGGTGCTGGTGGTGCCCCTGATCGCTCAGGGGGAGACGATCGGCGCGGTCTACGTCGACCACCGCATGAACAAGGGCGCGTTCGACGACGAGGACCTGCGGCTGGCCGAGGCGTTCGCCGGGCAGGCGGCCGTGGCCGTGCATCGCGCGCGCCTCGTCACCCACCTGATCGACGCCAACAAGCAGCTCGAGGAGAGCCAGGAGCGGGTGCGGCTGCTGAACGAGGAGCTGAAGCGCCGCGTCGCGGTGCAGGAGGTCGAGCTGGTCGAGGTGCGTGCGCGCCTGCGCGAGCGCGCCGCGAGCGGCGGCAACGACTACTCGCGGATCGTCGGCCGGAGCAAGCCGATGATGGACATCTTCCGCCTGCTCGATCGCGTCGTCGCCAGCGACTTCCCGGTGCACGTCTTCGGCGAGAGCGGGACCGGCAAGGAGCTGATCGCCCGCGCGATCCACGAGAACGGCCCGCGCGCCGGCCAGCGCTTCGTCTCGGAGAACTGCGCGGCGCTGCCCGACTCGCTGCTCGAGAGCGAGCTGTTCGGCTACGAGCGCGGCGCCTTCACCGGAGCGCGCCAGAGCAAGAAGGGGCTGCTGCAGATGGCCCACAAGGGGACGCTCTTCCTCGACGAGGTCGGCGACATGAGCCCCGACGTGCAGAAGAAGCTGCTGCGCTTCCTGCAGGAGGGCGAGTTCCGGCCGGTCGGCGGCCGCGAGTCGATCCATGTCGACGTGCGCATCATCTCGGCGTCGAACAAGGACCTCGCCGAGATCGTCGCGAAGGGGGAGTTTCGCGAGGATCTCATGTACCGCCTGAACGTGCTGCCGATGCGCCTGCCGCCGCTGCGCGAGCGCAAGGAGGACGTGCCGCTGCTGGTGGACGCGTTCATGAAGCGGTTCGGGCGCGAGACCGGCCGTCCCAACATGAAGATGCGGCCCGAGGTGCTCGACGCGTTGTGCGCGTGGCACTGGCCGGGCAACGTGCGCGAGCTCGAGAACGAGATCCGCATGCTGATCACCTTCGCCGACGATCCGATCACGGTCGACCGGCTCTCCGAGCGCATCCGCCGCGCGCTGGCGGCGCCGGGCGACGCGCCCGAACGCGAGGGGCTCACCGGTCGCGTCGAGGCGCTCGAACGCGCCGAGATCCGGCGCGCTCTCGAGGAGGCGGCCGGCAACAAGAGTCGCGCCGCGGAGACGCTCGGCATCTCGCGCTTCGCGCTGCAGCGCAAGCTCGAGAAGTACCGGATGGGCACCGATGGGCGGCCGCTCAAGCCGGGCGAGAAGGTCGACGGCGACGAGGTCGCGGCGCCGGCCGGCGCGAACGGCGCCGACGCCGCGCCGCATGGCGGCAGCGGCGGTGACGAGGACGAGCCGTGAGCGCGTGGCGCGCCGCCGTCGCCGTGGCGCTCTGCGTCGCCACGGCCCGCGCCGACGTCGTCCACCTGAAGGACGGTGGCCGGCTCGAGGGCAAGGTGGTCGCCGAGGAGAAGGGGAGCGTCACGCTGGAGACGCCGCTCGGCCGCATGGCGATCGAGCGCTCGCGCATCGCGAAGATCGAGAAGGGCCTGCTCCCGCGCGAGGAACTGGAGCAGCGCGAGAAGGCTCTGCCGAAGGATGCCGGCGCGGCACAGTGGTTCGAGCTGGCCGAGTTCGCCGCCGCCAAGGGGCTGAAGCGCGAGCACGAGCGGCTGCTCGACGCCGTGCTGCAGCGCGATCCCGAGCACGCCGGCGCCAACCTCGCGCGCGGGCGCGTCCGCCACGACGGGCGCTGGATGAAGCCCGCCGAGCGCGACGCCGCGGTGAAGGCGGCGCAGGACGCGGCGATGCGCGCGCAGGGGCTGGTCGACCACGAGGGGCGCTGGGTGACCCCGGAGGAGAAGGAGCACCTCCTGCGCGGGGACGTCCTGGTCGGCGGCCGCTGGCTCAGCGCCGATGACGCGCGGCGCGCCCAGGGCTTCGAGCGGCTCGGGGACGACTGGGTCCACGCCAGCGAGCTGATCGGCCGGCGGCGCGCCGCCGCGTTCGCACAGGAGTCGGGCCTCGCCCTGCACTACGCCGCGGGCGAGCACGTGCTGTGCGCCAGCTCGTTCGGCCAGCCGCACGCGGAGACGCTGCGCGACGCCGGGGAGAAGGGCTACGCCATCGCGGCGAAGGCGCTGCGCGAGACGCCGGCCGATCTCGCCTGGATCGGCGGCGCCAAGGTGCTGGCGCTGGTGGTCGATTCCCGCGACGAGTTCGGCCGCTTCACCCGCTGCTTCGCGCGCGACGAGAGGAAGGTCGATTCGCGCTGGGCCGAGGGGGTGGCCAAGGTCGACGGCTTCTACTGGTTCGACCCCAACGGCACCTCGGCGACCTTCCGCGGCGCGCGCCACCTCGACGACACCGTCGCCCACACCGTCCACCATCTCGGCCACGTCTTCCTCAACCGGCACGGGTTCAACTGGAAGTTCCTCCCGACCTGGCTCGACGAGGGCTTCGCCGCCTGGCTCGAGCACCGCGTGCTGGGACGCAACGCGATCTCCTGCATCGCCGGGCGCCGCTACGGCTCGTCGGGCACGCGCAAGGACGACCTGGTGATGCGCCCCAGCTGGTTCGACGACGCGGTGAAGGCGGTGCGCGAGGGCAAGGACCCGCTGTTCCCGCCGATCCTGAAGCGGGATCTCTCGACCATCGAGCCGGAGGAGGTCGCCAAGGCGATGGTGGTGATCGACTGGATGATCGACGCCAGGCCGGACGGCTTCCTGAAGTTGCTCGCGGCGCTGCGCGACCACTGGCCGAAGGGCGTGGTGTCGCCGATGGCGCCGGAGACGGCGCGCGCACACGAGCAGGCGTTCGCCGCGCTCGGCGTGCCCGCCGCGCTGCTCGACGCCGAACTGCGCAAGTCGATCGCGGCGCGGCCCGCCCCGGCCCGCAAGTGACGGAGGGGGGGCGCGCGATGGGTGACCTGCAGCAACCGATTCCCGGCTACGAGGTGCAGGAGCTGATCGGCTCCGGCGGGATGAGCTCGGTCTATCGCGCGCGCCACAAGGGGCTCGATCGCGCCGTCGCGATCAAGGTGCTGCGGCGCGAGCAGATCGATCCCGGACTGGCGCTGCAGCGGCTGATGAAGGAGGCGCGGGTCCTGTCGCGTCTCGACCATCCGAACATCGTGCGCTCGATCGACTTCGGCGAGGCCGGCGAGCTGGTCTACTTCGTGATGGAACTGGTCGCGGGCCGCAGCTGCAAGCAGGTCCTGATCGACCGCGGCCCGTTCCCCCTGCGCGAGGTGCTGCTGATCGGCGAGAAGGTCGCGGTGGCGCTCGGCCACGCCGCCGCCCAGGGCGTGATCCATCGCGACGTGAAGCCGGGCAACATCCTGCTGGCGAAGGATGGCGCGGTGAAGCTGTCCGACTTCGGCCTCGCGCGCGCCACTCGCGACCGCTCGCTGACGCAGGACGGCATCACCGTCGGCACGCCGCAGTACATGTCGCCCGAGCAGGTGCGCACCCCCCGGCGCGTCGACCTGCGCTCCGACCTCTACAGCCTCGGCGCGACGCTCTACCACCTGGCGACCGGCCACCCGCCGCTGCGCGGCGACACGGTGGGCGAGATCCTCCACGACGTGCTCTACGCGCTGCCGAAACCGCCCGAGCAGCTGGTGCCGGGCCTGCCGCCCGGCTTCTCGCGGCTGCTGGCGCGGCTGCTGGCGAAAGACCCGCGCCGCCGCTACGCGTCGGCCGAGGAGCTGATCGCCGACCTGCAGCGGGTGCGGGCCGCGTTCACCGATCCGGACGCCGACCTCGACGTCGGCCTGTCGTGGCAGGAGGCGGCCGAACCGCCGCCGCGCCGGGTTCCGGGCGGGCTCATCGTCGGCGCCGCCGCGGTGCTGGCGGTGGGGGCGCTGTTCGTGCCGTGGCGCGGCGGCGGTTCGCGCGGGCCCGACCTGAACGATCGCAAGGTGCGCGAGGAGGCGCTGCTCGCCGAGCTGACCGCCGATTGGAGCGCCGGCCGCCGGCGCAGCGCGGAGGTGATCGTCCGGATCGACGAGCTGAAGCGCGACGGTCAGTTCACGCCGGTGTCGGGGCTGGCGCGCACCGACCTGCTCGAGGCGGCGACGGTCCGCCTGAAGGAGGAGATCCTCGCGGCGGCGGCGGCGGGGCGCGCTGCGGCGCGGGCGGCGCTGGCACGCGGCGATTTCACCGGCGCTCCCTCCGCTGCGGATCGGGCGTTCGCGGCGGCGGTCGCGACCGTGCTGCCGGACGGGATCGCACCGCGGCTCGGTGCGGCCGACGTCGACGTGGCCGCCGCGCTGGCGTCCGCGCGTGCGCAGCTCTCGACCGAGGGCGAGGAACTCGAGCGCGAACTCCGGCAGCGGCTGCGCCGCGCGGTGACGACCGGCCGCGTCGCGCTCGACGAGCAGGTGCAGGCCGATCTCGCGGCGCTCGACTTCGCCGCCGCGCGGACGCGCATCGCCGGGCACGCCGTGCGCGAGGCGGCCGATTGCGCGGCCGCGATCCGCGACGGCCTCGCTGCGGCCGGCATCGCGGCGGCGACGGAGCTCTCGCCGCCGGCCTCCGCGCAGGCCTGGCCCGACAGCCTGCGCGAGGTGGTGGAGCGCGATCCGGCCGCGAGCTTCGCCGCGGAGCAGGAGGAGCTGGTCGCGGCGCAGCTGGGTCGCGTCGCCCGCGACCTGCGCTACGAGGCGGGCGAGGCGGCGCGCCAGGCGCTGGCGCAGGCCGAGAACGACGTGGTGGTCGACGCGCGCGAGGTGTGCGCCGCGTTCGCCGCACGCCATGCCGACGCGTGCCGCGCGCTCGCCGCCGTGGCCGCGTTGCCGGTCGAGCTCGACGCGGCGTGGTCCGGGCTCGAGCTGCAGCTCGAAGCGCTCGCGGCGCAACGGGCGGACGAGCGGGCGATGGCGGCGCGGCGCGATCTGCTCGACGGGGATGCCGCGCGACCGGGGATCGTCGTGCTGCTGGCGGAACGCCGGCTCGACGTCGCCGCGGCGGCGCTGGCGGCGGCGGCCGGCTTGCCGCCGGAAGAGCAGGCGGCGTGGGCGCAGCTGTTCGCCGATCTGCGCGCCACGCTCGACGCGGCGCTGGACGGCCTGCGGCGCCGCGACCGGGAGTCGGTCGACCTCCGCGACCGCAAGGGGATCCTGCACAGCGGGCGGCTCGTGTTCGCGACCGACGGTCACTTCAGCGTCGGTTCGCGCCAGGGGCTCACCGTGGACGATCTCGCGGTGGCGTCGCTCGAACCGGCGCTCGAGGCGGCGGTCGCGGAGCCCGATCGACGGCTGCTGGTGCGCGCCTTCCTCGGCGACGCGCGCGACCGGCAGGCGCTGGCGCCGGAGTTCGCGCGCCTGGCCGGATCGCCGGTGGCCGACGCGCTGCGGCGCGCCGCCGACGATCGCGCCCGCGTCGACGCCTCCGACCGTGCGGCGAAGGAGGCGGCCGCGACGGCGTGGCGTGCGCAGCTCGACGCCGGGCTCGCGGCCGGCGACGTCGACAAGGCGCGCGGCGCGTGGCGCGAGCTGCGACGGCTGGCCGACACCGCCGCGGGGAAGGCCGCGCTGGCCGAGCGCGAGCGCTTCGACGCGGCGCTCGAGACGCTGGCGCGGGCGACGCGGACGAACGCGCAGCTCGAGGAGGTGGCGAAGCGCGCGACCGAGCGCTCGGTCGAGGCCGACGGCACCGTCAGGCTGGCCTGGGAGTTCACCGACGCGGCCGAGGCGGAGGACTGGCAGTTCGGCAGCGCGGTCCGCATCGACAATGGCTGCCTCTTCTTCAGCGGCAGCGAGGAGGACTGGTCGGGCGCGCTGTACGGCGCTTCCCGCGGTTTCCCGTTCGACCGGCGCGAACCGGCGAGCCTCGAAGCGCGGGTGATGGCCACGCTCGGCGAGAAGCGGCCGCCGCGCTGGGTCGCGTTGCGGCTCGGCAGCGCCTGCAGCGGCTTCTTCCGCCCGCAGGCGGCGCTCGGCCAGGAGCATCCGCCGCAACTGGCGGCGTGGGCGGGGACGCTGGACGAGAAGGAGCGTCAGGCCCGCTTCTTCGATCCGGAGCTCGGGCAGCTCGAGCCGGCGGCGGGGTCGCGCGTCGTCAAGGTCGGCCTCGAGCGCGGTTACTGGCACCTGCTCCGGCTCGACTGGCTGCCCGATCCGGATCGCGGCCTGGTGCGGATCGTGGTCAGCCTCGACGGCGAGCGGTGCCACGAGGTGGAGGAGCGGCTCGCGCCGGCGCGGTCGCGCGACCTGGTGCAGCTGCTCAGCCTGACCGAGGTGCAGTTCGATCGCGTCGTGCTGCGCGGGAAACTCGAGCCGTGATCGCCGCCGCATGGCTGCTCCTTGCCGCCGCTGCGCTCGGCGCGGTCGGCGCGGGCGACGAGCGGCTCGATCGCGCGCTGGGCGGGCTCGAGGACGCCGATCCGCACCGGCGCCGGGAGGCGGCGCTCGACCTGCGCCACGCATTGCGGCCGGAAGACGCTGCGCGGCTGCTCGACGCGCGGTCGCGGGCGGCGCCCAACGGCGCCGCCGCGCTCGAGCAGCTCCTGGTCGAGGTGGCGCTGCTGCGCGGCGAATTGCTGCGCCTCGCCCTCGCCGGCGACGACCGCGCGGTGGAACTCCTGACGGCGGCCTTCGCTGCCCGCGCCGGGGAGCTGGCGCCGCTGCGTCTCGACCTCGCCGAGCTGCGCGAGCGGCGACTGCCGTGGACGCGGTCGGGCTGGCGGGCGGTCCGTTCCGGCGCTCCGGGAGCGACCCTGCAGCTGCCGGAGCTGCTCGCGGCGCTGCGCGGCGCCGGTTGCCTGGCGCAGCCGGTCGTCGTCCAGGCCGGCTGCCTCGCGGACGGGATCCTCGCTCCGTTCGCCGCCGACGTCGCGCTCGACGCCTGGCTCGAGATCGAGCTGTCGCGGCGTGATCGCGTGGTGCGGCGCGGCGTCGTGGCGGCATGGGTGCTGCCGCCGAAGGAGGCGGACGGCGACCGGCTGCTCGACGGCGAGAAGGAGGGCATCGAGCTGCTGCAGCTGTGCGAACGCGAGTGCGGCTGGTTCCGCGCGGCATTGCTCGCGGCACGGGCGCTCCCTACCGCCGCGGGCTGGCGCGACGGCTGCGGCCTGCTGCTGCGTTGCGGACTCGAGCTCCCGGCCGGCGCGATCCCCGATGCGGCGGCGGCGCGAGTCGTCGCGGAGGTGCGGGCGGAGTGGCTG
>VGYY01000145.1 GCA_016872815.1 Planctomycetota bacterium | reverse complement strand
CGACGCCGGCGTCGGCGCTTCCCGCGGCGCTGCTGCGCGGGCGCGACTGGCTGCTCGACCGGGCGGCGGCCGCTGAAATCGAAACCACGGCTCGGGCATCGGTCCGGCCGCGCACTGAGGAAGGAAGGAGCTGCGCATGACCGTTGCCGCCACCTCGCTCGACGTCCTCTGCACCAACGCGATCCGCACGCTCGCGATCGACGGGGTGCAGCAGGCCAACTCGGGACATCCCGGTCTGCCGCTGGGCGCGGCGCCGATGGCCTACACGCTCTGGCAGAAGCACCTGAAGTTCGATCCGACCGCGCCGAACTGGCCCGATCGCGATCGCTTCGTCCTGTCGGCCGGCCACGGCTCGATGCTGATCTACGCGCTGCTCCACCTCTACGGCTTCCCGCTGGGGCTGGAGGAGGTGAAGGCGTTCCGGCAGTGGGGCAGCAGGACGCCCGGTCATCCGGAGTTCGGCCTGACCGCAGGCGTCGAGGCGACCACCGGGCCGCTCGGCCAGGGCACCGCCAATTCGGTCGGCATGGCGATCGCCGAACGCTGGCTCGCGGCGCGCTACAACCGGCCGGGGCACACGATCGTCGACCATCGCACCTTCGCCCTGATGGGCGATGGCTGCCTGATGGAGGGGATCAGCTACGAGGCGGCGTCGCTCGCCGGCCACCTGAAGCTCGGCAAGCTGGTCTGGCTCTACGACAGCAACGCGATCTCGCTCGACGGACCGACCTCGCTGTCGTTCACCGAAGACGTGGCGAAGCGGATGGCGGCGTGCGGCTGGCGCGTGCTGACCGTCGAGGACGGCAACGGCGACTACGCGGCGCTCGACGCGGCGATGAAGAGCGCCGGCCAGGACGTCGGCAAGCCGACCTTCATCGTGGTGAAGACCACCATCGGCTACGGCTCGCCGAAGAAGGCGGGGACGCACCACGTGCACGGCTCGCCGCTCGGCGAGGAGGAGCTGGCGGCCACCAAGAAGGCGCTCGGCTGCGATCCGACCGCGCGCTTCGCCGTGCCCGACGAGGCGCGGCGGGAGTTCGCCCGGGCGGGCGCGCGCGGTCGCGACGCCCGGCTCGACTGGGAGAAGCGGTTTGCCGCCCATGCGGCCGCCCATCCGCAGCTGGCGGCGGAATGGCAGGCGATGCAGGCGGGCGAGCTGCCGGCCGGCTGGGACAAGGAGCTGCTCGCGTTCCCGCCGACGCAGGCGCTCGCGACGCGGCAGAGCGGCGGCAAGGCGCTGAACCACTTCGCCGCGAAGATCCCGTGGCTCATCGGCGGCGACGCCGACCTCTCCTGCTCCACCCTCACCTCGATCGACAAGGGGGGCGACTTCGATGGCGGCGCCGGCGCGGCCGGCCGCAACCTGCGCTACGGCGTGCGCGAGCATGCGATGGGGGCGATCGCCAACGGCATCGCCTGCCACGGCGGGCCGCGCAACTACACCGCCACCTTCTTCTGCTTCAGCGACTACATGAAGCCGGCGATCCGGCTGGCCGCGCTGTCGCACCTGCCGACCATCTTCGCCTTCACCCACGACTCGATCGGGCTCGGCGAGGATGGGCCGACCCATCAGCCGGTCGAGCATCTCGCCGCGCTGCGGGCGACGCCGAACGTGCACGTGGTGCGGCCGTGCGACGCCAACGAGGCGGTCGAGGCGTGGCGCCATGCGCTCGAGCGGACGCACGGGCCGACGGTCCTGGTGTTCTCGCGGCAGAAGGTGGCGACGTGGGATCGCGCCAGGACCGGACTCGCGGCGTGGCTGCGGCGCGGCGGCTACGTCCTGGCCGACGCCGCCGCCGGCAAGCCGAAGGCGATTGTGATCGCCAGCGGCAGCGAGGTCGAGATCGCGATGCAGGCGCGCGAGCAGCTCGAGGCGCAGGGCGTGTCGACCCGCGTGGTGTCGATGCCGTGCCAGGAGGCATTCCTCGAGCAGGACGCCGGCTATCGCGAGGCGGTGCTGCCGAGTTCGGTGCCGGCGCGGGTCTCGGTCGAGGCCGGCACGACGTTCGGCTGGCAGCGCTTCGTCGGCGACCGCGGCGTGGCGATCGGCGTCGACAAGTTCGGCGCGTCGGCCCCGGCCGAGCGGATCTACGCCGAGTACGGCCTGACGCCGGCGGCGGTGGTCGCCGCGGTGAAGCAGCTGGTCCGCTGAGGGCGGGGGGGCGCCGGCGACCGCGCCGCGCCGCCCCGGGGCGGCAGCGTCTCAATGCGGAAGTTCTTTCCTGCCGATGAGGCGGGCGGATGTCGCGCCGACTTCCGGCGCGGGGTCGAGGGAGAACGGCGATGGCGAACGGCGGCACGGCATCCTTCGGCGTGGTCGGCCTCGGCGTGATGGGGGCGAACCTCGCGCTGAACGTCGAGTCGCGCGGCTTCACCGTCGCGGTCTACAACCGGACGTGGGACAAGACGGCGGAGTTCCTCGCCGCGAATCCCGGCAAGAAGCTGATCGGCGTCAGGACCTGCGCCGAGCTCGCCGCCGCCCTCGAGGCGCCGCGCCGGATCCTGCTGATGGTGAAGGCGGGCGAGCCGGTCGATCAGGCGATGGCCGAACTCGCGCCGCACTTGAAGGCCGCCGACATCGTCGTCGACGGCGGCAACTCGCTCTTCCATGACACGCGCCGGCGCGAGGCGGCGTGGAAGCAGAAGGGGCTCTGCTTCGTCGGCTGCGGCATCTCGGGCGGCGAGGAGGGGGCGCGCCACGGTCCATCGCTGATGCCGGGCGGCGACAAGGGCGCCTACGAGCGGCTCCGGCCGGTGTTCGAGGCGATCGCGGCGAAGACGGCGACCGGCTCGTGCGTGACGTGGTGCGGGCCGGATGGCGCCGGCCACTTCGTGAAGATGGTGCACAACGGCATCGAGTACGGCGACATGCAACTGATCGCCGAGGCGTACGACGTGCTGCGCAAGGGGCTCGGGCTGGCGGCGGACGAACTCGGCGCGGTGTTCCGCCAGTGGAACCAGGGGCCGCTCGACAGCTTCCTGATCGAGATCACCGGGAAGATCTTCGCCAAGCAGGACGCGAAGTCGGGCAAGGCGCTGGTCGACCTCGTGCTCGACAAGGCCGGGCAGAAAGGCACCGGCAAGTGGACGGCGCAGTCGGCGCTCGACCTCGGCGTCGCGATCCCGACTATCGCGGCGGCGATCGACGCGCGCGTGCTGTCGGGCCTGAAGGAGCAGCGCGTCGCCGCGGCCCGCGTGCTGCCGGCGCCGCCGCCGGCGATGCTGAAGGGCGACCCGACCAACTGGATCGCCACCGTGCACGACGCGTTGCACGCGGCGAAGATCTGCGCCTACGCGCAGGGCATGAGCCTGATCCAGGCGGCCAGCACCGCGATGAACTGGGGGATCGAGCTGGCCGAGCTGGCGCGGATCTGGACCGGTGGCTGCATCATTCGCGCCCGCTTCCTCGACTCGATCCGTCGCGCGTTCGCGGCCGATCGCGGCCTCGCGAGCCTGCTGCTCGACCGCGATTTCAGGGCGGCGCTGGCGACCACCGTGCCGTCGCTGCGCAAGGTGTGCGCGGCCGCCACCGAGCTCGGCATCCCGCTGCCGGCGTTCGCCGCCAGCCTCGCCTGGTACGACAGCTACCGCAGCTCCGACCTGCCGCAGAACCTGACTCAGGCGCAGCGCGACGCCTTCGGCGCCCACACCTTCGAGCGGACCGACGCCCTCGCCGCCGGACCGGTCCACGCCGACTGGCTGCGCTGACGCCGCCGCCGGGGACCCCGCTTCACTTCATCAGCGCTTTCCAGTCCTCGCGCTCGCGCAGGCTGGCGAGGTCCTCGTCCTTCTGCGCCTGCGGCTTCATCCGCTTGCCGACCGCGCCGAAGCACTCGGTCAGCGCCGCCATCGCCACGTCGGGCTGGCCGCCGAGCGCGGCGCTGCAGGCGAGGTTGTAGAGGGCGTTGCCCTGCTGCGGGGCGCGTGCGATCGACCTGGCATGGTCGGCCGCAGCGCGCAGCTTCTCGATCGCGCGCGGCCAGTCCTTCAGGTGGTAGGCGGCGAGACCGACGCCCTCGTACGCGGCGCACGCCGTCCAGTCGCTCGGCAGCGGGTCGCCGGCGCCGTCCTGCTCGATCGCCCGCGCGTAGGCCGCGGCCGCCGGCTCGTACTCCTTCAGCGCCATGTGCAGCTCGGCGACGAGGAAGTTGCCGTAGCTGAGCTGCGCCAGCGCCGCGGCGTTCTTCCGGGCGAACTCGATCCCGGCCGGCGCCGGCTTCTCGCGGTTCTTCAGCGTCCCGATCAGCGTGTCGTAGAGGATGCGTCGCTCGGGGTCCTGGTCGCCGAAGCGCATGCCGAACCGTTCGCGCAGCCGGTGGCCGACCGGCTTGCGGATCTTCGCGGTGAGCGCCGTCGACAGCACGACCACGAGCGAGCCGGCCTGCCCGACCAGCTCCGGCTGCGCGAAGACCGGCTCGCCGCTGGCGCTCCAGAGCTTGTCGTTCAGCGCCTTGCGCCACGCCGGCGGCACCGCGCCGTCGAACTCGAGGTAGAGGATCGTGTCGCTCTCGACGCCGACGCCGATGGTCTGGAACTCCTGCCGGGCCGGCTTGCCGAGCGCCGCGTCGATCAGCGTCCCCTCCCAGAGTTGCTTCGCCGCCGACGACCGGCAGGCGAGCTTCTCCTCGAACAGCCACTCGTCGTCGGGATCGGCCAGCGCAGTGAGGTCGGCCTCGGTGAGGCGCGCGTTGGCGATGGTCGGCGGCAGGCGGTCGCCGGCGCCGCCGCCGTGGACGCCCCCGAGGACGGCGCCGGGAGCGGCCGCGCCGAGCGCGGCGACGAGGGCCAGGGTGGATGCGGCAAGCGGGTGCATGGTGAGATCCCGGTAAAAAGGGAATCGCGACGATGTCGAAACGGTGGCGGCTCCGCCAGCATCGAGGCAGCCGCCGGCCGTCGCTCATCCGCGGCCGCGCGCGAGGCGTCGCGCCGGGAGCGGCGCGGGAGAGACGACGATGCAGGCAAGGAATGGGCGGCTCGGCGAACTGGCCGCCTGGCTCCTGCTGGCCGGATGCGTCTGGCTCGCCACCTCGACCGGTCGGCGGGCGACGGCACAGGAGCCGCCGCTGCTGGCGGCCGGCCACTGCGTCGCCTGCGGCCACGCCACCGACGGCGTCGCCACCGCGCGGCCGATCGACCACTCCGGCCGTCGCGTCGCCGCGTGCTCCGACCCGTGCGCCCACCAGTTCGCCGCCAACGCCGACGCGCTCTTCGCCCGCTTCGAGGCGCGCGGCGCGTGGTTCGACGAGAACGCCGTGACCGGCGGCGGCGCCCCGCCGTCCGTCGCGCGACTGCTGTCGGCGTGGTTCTGGCTCGGCGCCTGGGTGGTGCTCGGCCTGATCGGGGCGGCCTGGTCGGCCTACCTCGCGCTGTCGAAGGGGCTCGCGCCGCTGCCCTGGCTGCTGCGGGGTCTGGCGTTCAACCTGCTGGCGGTGGTCGCGGTCGCGCTGAAGCGTCCGGTCGCCGCGGCGCCGCCCGGCCTGGCGAAGATCGCCGCCACCGCGGCGCCGATCGATTGCCGCGAGTGCGGCGGGCCGAACCATCCGGCGGCGCGCCGCTGCGTCGGTTGTGGCGCCGTGCTGACCGCCGCCGCCGAGAGCGAGGCGCAGCGCGCCTTGCGAAAGGGGGGCTGAACGTGAGCACGGCCGCCGACCTGGCCCCGACTTCGCGCGCCGCCGCCTGGCGCGAGCGCCTGACGCCGCGCCGCCTGCGCGAGTCGCTGCAGGCGATCCTCGAGAGCGCCGACGGCGACAGCCGCCGGCCCGAGCTGAAGCGCGGCAACGAGTCGAGCGTTCCCGGCCTGCACGTGATCGGCGACCTCGCCGGCGCGCCGGTGATCAAGCTGGCGATGGCGCAGGGCGTCGAGGTGATCGACTACCTGTCGACGCTGCCCGAGATGCGGCAGCCGGCCAGCGCGAGCGGCGACGCGGAGTTGCTCGACGTGCTGGTGGTGGGGGCGGGCGCGTCGGGACTGAACGCGGCCTTGGCGGCGAAGGAGCGCGGCTGGCGCTGCGTGGTGCTGGAGAAGGAGCGGATCGCCAACACGATCGACCAGTTCCCGGAGGGGAAGTGGGTCTACGCCGAGCCCGACACGGTGCCGGCGAAGGGCAAGCTCTGGCTCGACGGCGCGCAGAAGGAGGAGTTGGTCCAGCGCTGGCAGCAGATCGTGCGCGACAACGCGCTCGACGTGCGCACCGAGCAACCGCTGCAACGGCTGGCGAAGCAGGGCGGCGTCTTCGTCGCGACCACGCCGAAGGGGACGTTGCGCGCGAAGAAGGTGGTGCTGGCCACCGGCCAGCGCGGCAACCCGCGCAAGCTCGGCGTCGCCGGCGAGGGGCTCGGCCACGTCTACCACCGGCTCTATTCGCCGCGGAAGTACCAGGGCGAGCGGCTCCTGGTGGTCGGCGGCGGCAACAGCGCGATCGAGGCGGCGCTGACGCTCGCCGAGAAGAACCAGGTGGTGCTCTCGTATCGCGGCGGCGAGTTTGCGCGCGTGTTCAAGGACAACCAGAAGAAGCTCGACGCGGCGATCGCGGCGAAGCGGATCGAGGTCGTGTTCCACAGCCAGGTGCAGGAGTTCCGTCCCGGCGAGGCGACGCTGACGGTCGACCGCGGCGGTCATCGCGAGGAGCGGGTCGTCGCCACCGACCACGCCTTCGTGCTGGTCGGCGCCGAATTGCCGGTGGCGTTCCTGAAGGGGCTCGGCATCCGGCTCGAGAACGAGTGGGAGGGGAACCCCTGGCGCGCGCTGGCGCTGGCGATCGCGGCGCTGTTCGGCTGCCTCTGGCTCGGGCAGGCGTTCGGCGCGGAGGCGCGCTTCACCTGGCTCGGCGGGTCGTGGATCGCGCAGGCGTTCTTCGGGAGCGACGGGCGCGGGATCGGGCTCGGCTTCGTCCCGTGGTGGGGCGGGCTTGCGCTGCTGCTGGCAACGCTCGCGCTCCTGGTGAGGACGGGCGTGAAGGGCGATCGCTGGTCGTGGCTCTCGCTCTCGTTCCTGGTCTGGTACGCGATCTACGGCATCAAGTACGACAAGGGGGACGAGTTCTGGCCGTTCAAGGGCTGGGGCTACTCGGCGCTCTCGTTCCCGTTCTTCGACCTCGTCGGCGGCAAGTGGCAACTGGTCGAGCGGCCGTGGTCGTTCTGGTACACCGCGCTCTACACCGTCCTGATGACCGTCTTCGGCCTGCGCGCGATCAAGCGCTGGGGGCTCGACCGCAAGGACCGCTTCCAGATCTGGCGCTACACGTCGCTGCTGGCATTCCAGTGGATCCTGTTCTTCCTGATCCCGGAGTTCCTGTTCCAGTGGGCGGTGCAGTACCAGTGGGTCGGAGAGAAACTCGCGTCCGATCCGACGTTCGCCGACCCCCATCAGGCCTGGCGCACCTACGGCCTCGTCTATGCGTGGCCGCTCTTCTTCTATTCGTTCTTCTATTCGCCCCACCAGATCTGGGTGATCTGGGGCGTGCTGCTCACCTGCGTCGTGATCCCGCTGCTGGTGCTGTTCCAGGGCAAGCGCTACTGCTCGTGGATCTGCGGCTGCGGCGGGCTGGCGGAGACGTTCGGCGACCGCTGGCGCCACCTCGCGCCGAAGGGGAACCGCTCGATCCGCTGGGAGGTGATGGGGCTCTGGATCCTGATCGCGGCCTTCGTCGTCACGCTGATGATGCTGGCGCGCGACGGTTTCCAGCTCGGCCGCCTCGTGATCGACCGCGACACCAGCGGCTTCTGGCACGACAAGGCCGAGTTCGGGATGCGGCTCTACCGGGTGGTCGCCGACGTCTGGCTGATCGGCATCCTCCCGGTCACGCTCTATCCGTTCCTCGGCGGCAAGGTCTGGTGCCGCTACTGGTGTCCGCTGGCCAAGCTGATGCAGTACGTGTCGAAGTTCTGGACGAAGCTCGGCTGGAGCCGCTTCCGGATCGTCAGCAACGACAAGTGCATCGCCTGCGGCGAATGCAGCCGCAACTGCCAGGTCGGCATCCCGGTGATGCAGTACGCGCTGAAGCAGGACGTGCTCGACAACGAGACGTCGAGCTGCATCGGCTGCGGCATCTGCGTCACCGTCTGCCCGATGGACACCCTCTCCTTCAGCCGCGACGAGCACGGGAAGGCCAAGCTCCTGCCGGTGCTGCCGTCGCGCTGACCCCGGTCCGACGCCGTCCCCTTGCTGCCGGGAGGCCGAGGGACGCGGTCTCGTTCCGGATCAGGGGGGTGCAAACTCGAAGAGCGCGAGCTCCGGGCGGGCGAGGAAGCGGAACTTCCAGCCCGACATGCCGATGCCGCGGCTCACGTACATCCGCCGGTCGGGCTGCTCGTACCAGCCGGCGAGGTAACAGCTGCAGCCGAGCGGCAGGTAGAGGTCGGCGGGGTCGATGAACGGGATGCGCACCTGGCCGCCGTGGGTGTGCCCGGCCAGCAGCAGGTCGTAGCGCGCATTGCCCTCGCCGCGCGCATCGACGCCCTCGTCGAAGAAGCCCGGCTCATGGACCAGCGCCACGCGCGCCGCCGACTCCGGCACGCCGCGCGTCGCCTGCACCAGGTCGGGCGCCCCCCAGACGTAGTCATCGAGCCCGAGCAGCCACAGTCCCGGCACCACCTCGCGTGACTCGTTCTTCAGCAGCGTCACCCCGCAATCGGCGAAGAACTCGCGCATCGACATCCCGGCCGGCAGGCGATCGCGACACGCCGACTCCCAGTTCCCCGCCACCGCGAACACGCCGCAGGGCGCGCTGAGCCGCTCGAGGAACGGTCGGCACTGCTCGAAGGTGCCCCACTGGTGGAGCATGTCACCCGTCAGCACGATCACGTCGGGCCGCTCCGCGGCCAGTGCGGCCAGCACGCCGTGCTCCTTGCGCCAGAGGCCGTTGGTGTGGACATCGCTGAGATGCGCCAGCCTGACCGGTCGCGCGATCGGTGCCACGACGGAGTGGCGCGTCGTCTGCAGCCAGACCGGCTCGACGTAGCGGGCGTAGACGCAGAGCGCCGCCGCCAGCAGCAGCAGTCGCACGAGCCGTCGCCCGCCATTCCCCCGGACCATCGCGGCATGAGAGTGCGCCCGCAGGCCGGGAGCAAGGGGGCCGGACCGCCAGCCTGGCCGGCAGCGCCTCCGCGGACTGACCCGTCGGCGACGTTCGCGGGATCCAGCGGCGAGGGTCGGCCCGATGGAGCGGCTCGCGGCTCGCGGTATGGTGCTCGCCCTCGCGACCGGGACCGACGCCCGTACGGCGTGCGTCCGGTGGCGCAGGCGCTGCGCCGGGATGCGTGTCCCGGCGAGCCGATTCCCTCACCCCTGGTCCAAGAGGCCCCGCCGTCATGGCGAAGAACATCGTCGTCTATCACCAGCCCGGCTGACCGCCGTGCCACCGTGCGATGGAGTTTCTATCGCAACAGAAGATCCCGTTCGTCGAGAAGGACGTGACCGTCGACGAGAAGGCGGCCGAGGAGCTGATGGCGCTGGGCTCGATGAGCACGCCGACCATCGTCATCGACGGCCAGATGCTGGTGGGCTTCAACCCGCAGAAGCTGCTCCAGCTGGCCAAGGCCTGATCGTCCGGGAGAGATCCGCGAGCGAGGCGGCGCGGCTGCAGGGCCGCCCGTCTCGCTCGCCGCGTTTCCCATGAGCGTCACCGGATCGACCGCCAGCGGCCTCGCCGCCACCATCGAACAGCTCCTCGCCGAGCCGGCGATCACGCGCAAGCTCGCGGGCGCGGAGGCGCTCTGCGCCGCGGTGGCCGCCGGCGCGTTCGCTGCCCCCGCCGCGCGCGCGTTCGAGCGCGGCCGGCCGCGGCCGCCGGCGCGACCCGCCGCGTTCGTCCTCACCGACTCGCTGTCGACGCCGCGCCGCGCCGACCTGGCCGACCCGCGCGGCCGCCGCTCGCTGCTCCACGCGGTCGCCCACATCGAGCTCTCCGCGGTCGAGCTCGCGCTGCTGGCGATCGCCGATTTCCCGGGCGAGGAGGCGGACTACTACCGCGACATGGCACAGGTCGCCGCCGAGGAGGTGGTCCACACGCGCCTGCTGCTGGCGCGCCTGCACGAACTCGGCGGCGAGCTCGGCGAGGAGCCGCTCCACCTCGGCCTCTGGGAGACGGCGGCACGCTTCGATTCTCTTCCCGATCGACTCGCCGTGGTGCCGCGCGTGCTGGAGGCGAAGGGGCTCGACGTCTCGGCGAAGCTGCGTCGCCAGCTGCGCGCCGCCGGCGACGAGGCGTCCGCCGCCGTGCTCGACCGCGTCTACCACGACGAGGTCGGCCACGTCGCGATCGGCACCCGCTGGCACCGCGTCGCCTGCGCAAGGCGCGGTCTCGACCCGGCAGCGCACTTCCTCGCGCTGGCGCGGCCGCTGCGGCCGGCGCGC
>VGYY01000144.1 GCA_016872815.1 Planctomycetota bacterium | reverse complement strand
ACCGCGCCGCCGGCGATCGCGGCGCGCCACGACGCCGTGGCCGAGCTCCGCGAGGAGGCGGCGCGCCGCGAGGCGCTGCGCCAGGAGCTCGCGGGGATCTTCGACCTCGAGCGCATCGTCGCCCGGCTCGCGGCCAACCGCGGCGGCCCGCGCGACCTCGCCCAGCTGCGCGATTCGCTGCTGCGGCTGCCAGCGGCGCAGGCGGGGCTCGCGGCCATGCGCGCCGCGGCGCTGCGCTCGCTGTCGGCGCGGTTGGTCGCGCCCCCCGGGCTGGTCGAGCTGCTGGCGCGCGCCATTGACGATGCCCCGCCGCTCGCGACCAGGGAAGGCGGCTTCATCCGCGCCGGCTTCGACGCGGGGCTCGACGAGCTCCGGCGGCTGCGTTTCGACGTGCAGGCGATCCTCGCCGACCTCCAGCGCCGCGAATGCGAGCGCAGCGGCATCCCGACGCTGAAGGTCGGCTTCAACTCGGTGTTCGGCTACTACCTCGAGATCACCCACGCCCAGCGCGAGCGGGTGCCGGCCGACTACATCCGCAAGCAGACGCTGAAGAACGCCGAGCGCTACATCACGCCGGAGCTGAAGGAGCTCGAGGCGCGCGTGCTGTCGGCCGAGGAGCGCTCGATCCGGCTCGAACTCGAGCTCTTCGAGCAGGTGCGGCGCGAAGCCGCCTCGCGCATCCGCCCGCTGCAGGAGCTGGCCGCCGCGCTGGCGGAGCTCGACGTCCTGCAGGGGTTCGCCGAGGCGGCGCGCGAGCACGGCTTCGCCCGACCCGACGTCGACGACTCGCGGATGCTCGAGATCGACGAGGGGCGCCATCCGGTGCTGGCGGCGACGCTGCCGCCCGGCAGCTTCGTCCCCAACGACACCCGCCTCGACGGCGACGGCGCGCGCTTCGCCCTGATCACCGGCCCCAACATGGCGGGCAAATCGACGTGGCTGCGGCAGAACGCGCTGATCGTGCTGCTGGCGCAGGCCGGCTCGTTCGTGCCGGCCCGGCGGGCGCGGATCGGCGCCGTCGACCGCATCTTCACCCGCGTCGGCGCCAGCGACGACCTCTCGCGCGGCGCGTCGACCTTCATGGTCGAAATGGCGGAGACGGCGAACGTCCTGCACCACGCGACCGATCGGAGCCTCGTCGTGCTCGACGAGGTCGGCCGCGGCACCGGGACGTTCGACGGCATGTCGCTCGCGCGCGCGCTGTGCGAGCACCTCGCCGAGAAGGTGCGCTGCCGGACGCTGTTCGCGACGCACTACCACCAGCTCACGCAGCTGGCCGAGGAACTGCCGGCCGTCGTCAACCTGTCGGTGGCGGTGCGCGAATGGGGCGAGGAGATCCTGTTCCTCCACCGGATCGTGGCGGGCGGCACCGACCGCAGCTACGGGCTCCACGTCGCGCGGCTGGCGGGGATCCCGACCGCGGTGATCGAGCGGGCGAAGCAGCTGCTGGCCGATCTCGACCGCCTCATCCCTGAGGTCGAGCGGCGGAGCAAGCGCGTGGTCGAGGAGTCGACGGGCGCCGGTGCGGCGATCGTCGAGGATCGCGCCGCCGACCGAGTCGCGCGCGAGCTGCGCCGCCTCGAGGTCGAGCGCCTGACGCCGCTGCAGGCGCTGACCCGCCTCGCCGAGCTGAAGCAGCTGGCGCAGGGCGAGACGCCGCCGCCGTCGAGGGCGAAGGCAGCCCGCCATGGGTCCGGCGGACCGTCCCTCTTCGGCGGCTGAGGAAACGCCCTCTCAGCGAGCGGTGCCGCCGCGGACCGCGCTGCGCGAACGCTGGACGTCGGTCGCCAGCCCCAGCGCGCGGAACAGCGCGATGGTCCACCATCCGAAATCGACCTGCCACCGGGTGCGCCCGATGCGGGCGTCCGCGGGATCGTCGTGGTGGTTGCGGTGCCAGTTCTCGCCCTGCAGGAAATGGAACGGCGCCAGCCACGCCACGTTCTGGCTGCTGCCGCCGGCGGATCGGGCGTCACCGAGGTGGCTGATGCTGTTGATCGTGCACTGCAGGTGCAGTCCGAGCAGCAGGCGCGCCGGGCCGAGCCAGAACCACGCCGTCGGCGAGATCAGGAGCCCGCCGAAGAAGGAGATCGCCAGCAGCGGCACCTGCAGTTGGGTCCAGATCCGGTAGCGCCGGCAGTCGAGCTTGCCGCAGTAGCGCTCGATCGGCGCCTGGCCGGCCTGCCACAGCCAGCGCAGGTGGGCCCACCAGAAGCCGCCGCGGGACGGCGCCGAGATGTCCTCGTCGGTGTCGCTGACGGCGTGGTGGAGCCGGTGGTTGGCCACCCACGTCAGCGGCTTGCCCGAACCGTTCATCACGGCGAACAGGATCAGCGGTGTCTCGACCAGCCAGTGCAGCTTCGCCGCGCCGTGGGCGAGCGCGCGATGAAAGGCGACGGTGGTGCCGAGCCCGCCGAGGGCACAGAGCCCCAACGCGGTGAGCAGCAGGCCGGCGGACGGCCGCTCGGTGACGAACGGTGCGAGGAGCAGCGAGCCGTGCAGCAGGACGATCCAGCCGAACGTCGCCCATTCCCCGCGGGCGCACCACCACCACGGCTTCGTCCAAGGCTCGGCGATCTCGCTGTGGCGCGGACGGGGCGCGGCGGGAGACGGTTCGACGACGCGCTCCGGAGCTCCGACGGAAGGGCTGGAGGGCACGGGAGCTCCACGGAGCCAGACTGGGGGGCGCAATCGAAGGGCGGAAGGCTACCGAACCGGGCGGCCGCCGCGCGGCCCGAAATCCGCCCTCCCGCACCAGAGCGCCCGCTCATCACGGATCGGAACAGTCGCGCATGAAGCCGCAACTCGGGCAGACCACCTTGCAGTGACGGTCGAGCTGCGTGCAACCGCAGATTTCACAGCGGCCGTCGGGCGGCGCGAACCGGCGCCCGAGCGAGCCAGCGGGGTCGGCGGGAGGTTCCTCGCGCCCGCGGCTCTCCTTCCCCGCGCGCGGCATCCCCCCTGCACTTGCGCCACGCGTCACGGGCCCGCGGGACGGCGGGAGCGCCGACGGCGCGGAGTCGATGGGTTCCTCGGCACTCTCCGCCATCGCTCACCTCCCGCCCGGGGCCCGCGGCGGATCGAGGTGCCCCCGCTCGGAGTCGCCCATCGCCTGGCCGCGCGGGAAATACTCGCCCCAGCGGGAGTCGACCCGCGCCCGCGTCGCGGCGTCGCAGCTCAGTTCGACCGGCAGATGCGCCTTCATGCGCGCGTCGAGCAGCAGCGGCGGCCGGCGTACCAGTTGCCGCTCCACCAGGGCGTGGTCGGCGGCATGGAGGTCGCGCGCCGGATCGAATCGCGTGAAGGTGGTCCAGAGGAAGTTGGTGGAGCTCGCCACGGCGCGGGCGAGGTCGTCGGTGAGCACGACGAAGGGCCAGTCGCGCAGCGTCGGATCGCGGGCGAGTCGCGTCGGCAGCTCGGGGTCGGCCGCATGCGGCGCCCCCTCGACGACCAGGCAACCGCCGCAGAAGGGCGCCGCGGCACGGCTGCCGACCGGCGGCGATCCGCGCCACTCGCGCGGCAGCTCGCGGATGGGGTCGCCGAGCCCGAGCAGCACACCCTTGCTGCCGCGGTTCAGCGTCGCCCCGGCGTAGTCCAGCGTGTCCATCGACAGGTTCGGGAAGACGAACAGGTCGGTCTCGATCCGCGCGCGCGCCAGCACGTGCTCCAGCAGCACACGGAAGTCGCGGACGTCCACCGGCTGGTCGGTCAGCAGCAGGAACTTGGTCAGCGACAGCTGTCCCTCGCCGAGGATGCGGAAGGCCGACACCATCGCCTCGCGCTTGTAGCGGTCGCGCACCACGGCGGCGGCCAGCGCGTGGTAGCCGGTCTCGCCGTACGACCAGAGCTCCACGACGCTCGGCATCACCAGCGGGAAGAGCGGCGCGAGCAGCCCCTGCAGGAAGTCGCCGAGGAAGAAGTCTTCCTGGCGCGGCTTGCCGACGACCGTCGCCGGCACGATCGCGTCGCGGCGCCGGAAGACCCGGTCGACCCGGAAGACCGGGAAGTCGTGCGTCAGCGAGTAGTAGCCGTAGTGGTCGCCGAAGGGTCCCTCCGGCCGGCGTTCGCCCGCGGCGACCCGCCCCACCAGCGCCAGCTCGGCGTCGGCCAGCAGCGCGTGCGGGAGGCCCGCCGGGCGGTGCAACGGCAGCCGCCGGCCGAGCAGCAGCGACGCGAGCAGGAGCTCGGGCACGTTCTCCGGCAGCGGGGCCAGTGCGGCGGCGAGCGCCGCCGGCGGACCGCCGAGGAAGACCGTGACCGGCAGGTCGAGACCGCGCGCCTCGGCGGCGTGATGGTGAAAGCCGCCGCCCTTCTGGATCTGCCAGTGCATCCCGGTCGTCGTCGCGTCGAAGCGCTGCATCCGGTAGATGCCGAGGTTGCCCGGCCCGTGCGGCCGACCGGCGGCGTCGAGCGGCTCGGTGTACACCAGCGGCAGCGTCGCGAAACAGCCGCCGTCGTCGCTCCACGACTGCGTCAGCGGCAGTTGATCGAGCCGCGGCGACTCGACCACCTCGGCCACCGGCGCGCGGCGCCGCATCGACGTGCCGACCCGCATGAGCCGACCGAGCAGTCCGCGCGCGTTCCAGAGCTTCCCCAACGTCGGCGGCGGCAGCTTCTGCACGAAGTCGACCAGCGCCGCCACCAGCTCCTGCGGCCGGCCGAAGGCGAGCTCGACCCGGCGCGCGGTGCCGAACAGGTTGGTGCAGAGGCGATGCGGGCTGCCGCGCACGCGCCGGAACAGGAGCGCCGGGCCGCCAGCGGCGATCACGCGGCGGTGGATCTCGGCCACCTCCAGCACCGGATCGACCTCGGCGTCGATCGTGGCGAGTTCGCCGGCGGCGGCGAGGCGCGCCAGGAACTCGCGGAGATCGCCCGGCGGTGAGCTTGCGTCCGCCGCCATCCGGTCACGCCTCGTGGCGCAGCGTCTCGACCGGGTCGAGGCGCGCCACCCGCAGCGAACCGAGGAACGAGAAGAGCAGCGTCACGGCGAAGGTGCCGGCGACGGCGAGCCCGACCAGTTGCGGCTGCATCGCGATCGGGATCTCGTCGAAGAAGTAGACCTCGGCGTCCCACAGCGTGCGCCCGGTCAGCCGCTCGACCAGATCGTGCGCCGCATTGATGTTGCGCGCCAGGAACCAGCCGCCGAGCAGTCCGAGCGCCGCCCCCACCACGGTGACCAGCACGCCGAGCGCGGTGAAGATCGACGCGACCCCGACCGCCGAGCCGCCGAGCGCGACCAGCGTGCCGATGTCCCGGAGCTTCTCCGTGACCAGCAGGTGCAGCGAGACCAGCAGGTTGAAGCCGGCGACCACGACGATGCAGAAGAGGCAGAGATCGAGCACCTGGCGCTGGTTGTCGATGGCATCGACGACGTCGGCCGCCTTCTTCGCCCAGGTCTGGACCGGCCGCTCGAACGCGGCGTGCAGGCCGTAGGGAGCGATGGCGGCGTCGATCCGCTGCGCCAACTCGTCGAGGTCGACCCCCGGCTCGGCGCGAACCGCGACCTCGGTCGATCCCGACAGGGTCTCGGCGAAGCGCACGAGTTCCTCGCGCGGGGCGTAGGCGCGAGTCAGGTCCTCGATGAACGACTCGGTCGCGAAGGTGCCGACCACGCGGAAGCGGCCGGCACGCGGCACCAGCGGCTGCGCATCGCCCCCGCCGGGATCGACATCGGCGATGGTCATCAGCTCGAGCACCGCTCCACGCTCGAGCCCGAGCTTCTGCGCGAACAGGTCACCCACCAGCAGGGGAATCGCGCCGGGCGCCGGCGGGAGATCGGCCGCATCGAAGGGGCGTGCGACGTCGCGCACGCGACGCCCCGCGGGCGCGGCGGCGAGGAACTCGCGCAGGCCCGAGACGCCCGCCTCCGCCTCGGGATCGATGCCGACCAGGCCGACCATCGACTGGCGCGACACCTGGCCGATCGCGATCACTTCGGGCAGCCGCACGCCCGGCGGCAGCAGGCACGGCCGCACGAAGCGGGGCGCCGCTCCCGCCACGCCGTCGACGCCGAGCAGCGTCCGCACCACGGCGTCGGCCGGCACCGGCGTGGTGCGGCCGCGTTCCGGCGGGATGAAGGTCAGCACCGTGATGTCGGAGGCGCTGCCGCGCCAGACGGCGCAGAGCTTCTGGACCACCCCGTGGAAGATCGAGTCGACCACGAGGATCGACGCGACGCCGAGCGCCACGCCGACCACCGAGACCCACAGGATCGGCAGGCTGCGGAGCCACCCCCACGCGATCACCCAGCGATGCATGGCGCCGACTCCGCAGCCGTGCGGCTCACCCGCGGCCGACCAGGGGCGGGACGTCGCGCTTGGCCGCGCCGCAGTAGATCTGCCGCGGCCGCGCGATCTTGGTCTCCGGATCGCGCATCTGCTCCTCCCACTGCGACAGCCAGCCGGCCGTGCGCGGGATGGCGAAGAGCACCGGGAACATCTCGGTCGGGAAGCCCATCGCCTGGTAGATGAGGCCCGAATAGAAGTCGACGTTCGGGTAGAGCTTGCGGTCGACGAAGTAGGGGTCCTGCAGCGCGATGCGCTCGAGTTCGAGCGCGATCTCGAGCAGCGGGTTCTTGCCGGTGACGTCGAAGACCTTGTACGCGCACTCCTTGATGATGCGGGCGCGCGGGTCGTAGTTCTTGTACACGCGGTGGCCGAAGCCCATCAGGCGCCGCTCGCCCGACTTGACCGAGCGGATGAAGTCGGTGACCTTCGCCACCGACCCGATCTCGGTCAGCATGCGCAGCACCGCCTCGTTGGCGCCCCCGTGCAGCGGACCGTAGAGCGCCGCCGTCGCCGCGGCCACGCCGGAGTACGGATCGACCTGCGACGACGTGACCGCACGCATCGCGTTGGTGGAGCAGTTCTGCTCGTGGTCGGCGTGCAGGATGAAGAGGATCTCGAGCGCGCGCTCGAGCACCGGGTGGCTCTGCCAGTCGCCGCCGACGTCGAACAGCATGCGCAGGAAGTTGCCGGTGTAGGTCGCGCGGTTGTCCGGATAGGTCACGCGCTGGCCGAGGCTGTGCCGATACGCGAACGCCGCGATCGTCGGCATCTTGCCGATGAGCCGCACCATCTGCAGCCGGCGCGACTGCGCCGACTTCACGTCGGACGCGTCCTTGTACAGCGTCGAGAGCGCGGCGCAGACGCCGATCAGGATGCCCATCGGATGAGCGTCGTAGCGGAACGCATCGATGATCTGCTTGACGTTCTCGTGGATCAGCGTGTGGTGGCCGACCTCCTTCTCGAAGCCGTCGAGCTGCGACCGGTTCGGCAGCTCGCCGAAGATCAGCAGCCACGCGGTCTCGAGGTAGGTGCACTTCTCGGCCAGCTGCTCGATCGGGTAGCCGCGATAGCGGAGGATCCCGGCGTCGCCGTCGAGGTAGGTCACCGCGCTGCGGCACGACGCCGTGTTCATGAACGCCGGGTCGTACGCCATCAACCCGAAGTCCTGCTCGTCGACGCGGATCTGCCGGAGATCGATGGTGCGGATGGTGCCGTCGGTGATCGGGAGCTTGTAGCTCCTGCCGGTTCGCTCGTCGGTGACGGTGAGCTCGTGCTTGCGCGTGGGATCCATGGGTGCGGGCGGCCTTCCTCGCTGCCGACCACGCTGCGCCGCGCGGGTCGCCCGCCCGCGACTGCGAGGGATCGGAAGGGGCGGCGAGGATAGCGCCGCGCGGCGCGCGCCGCGCCGGGGCCGCCCCGGGAACCGTCGCGGCCGCAGCCCGCGGCCGTAGAACCGTGCCATGAACCCGCGCCGAACGTCCCGTGTGTCGACCCGACGGATCGAGGCACGGCCTCCGGCGGAGGCCGCCGCCGCCGCCGAAACGACCTGGCGCGAGCTGATCCGCCGCTGCCGCGTGCTGGCACTGGCCACCGCAGCACCTGGCAGGAGCTGGAGCGCGCCGCTGTTCTTCGCCGCGTGGAGCGGCGGCGGCGATCCGCGCGCCCCGATCCGCCACCTCGTCTTCCTCACCTCTCCGGCGAGCCGCCACGGTCGCGACCTCGCCCGCACCCCCCGCTGCAGCGCCGCGTTCTGGCTGGCACCGCCGGCGATCGGCGGCTTGCGCGGCGTGCAACTCGCCGGGCGGGCGCAGCCGATCGAGGCGGCCCTGCTGCCCCGGGCGAAGGCGGCGTTCCTTGCGCGCCACCCCGCGGCGGCGAAGCGCGTCGAGGGAGCCACCCGCGAGCGGCTCTACTCCCTCGCGATCGACACGTTGAAGGTCACCGACAACCGCCGCGGCTTCGGCTGGAAGTGCACGCTCGGGCGCGGCGGTCAGCCGCCGAAGACCGCGAACAGGTTCGGGACGTAGCTCGCGCCGAACCACCACGCGATCACCGCGCCGCCGGCGCCCGCTGCCCCCCACAGCGCCAGTTCGCCCGCGGCCGGCCCGAGCGGTGCCGGCGCGTCGACATGGGGCAGGTCGAACCCGGCGTAGACCTGCGCCTTGCCGTTGCCCGCGACCAGGTGGATCGGCGCCGCGACGACATCCAGCGCGTGCAGGGCGGCGAGGCCGCCGTGGACGACGACGCCGCCGAGGAACGCGAGCGGCAACCATGCACGCGACCGCTCGGGAGCCGCGGTCCACTCCCACGCGTCGCGCGCGGCGACCCACGGCACCTGCAGCGGCGAGGTGGCGACCACGAACAGGTCCTGGCCGACGCGCTCGCCGGTCGCGGCGACGTCGACCGCCGCGCAGCCCGGGACCGCGAGCGCGGCCGTCACGAGCGCGGCACGCGCGGCAGCGCCGGATCGACCGGAGTGGCGCGCCATCGGCTGCGGACCGCGGTTCAGCCGCCCGCCGTCTTCTGCGCGTTGCGCTGCACGAACACCAGTGAATCGGCGTTCCACAGGTCCTTCTCGGCCCACTCCTCGGGCAGCGAGAGCCGCGCCTTCTGCAGCTTGATCCGCCGCGACTGCGATTCGCAGTTGAAGATGAACTTCATGATCTGGTCGCGCGACTTCCCCTGGTCCTTCTTGAAGTCGATCATGTAGGCCTGATCGACCCAGCCCCCCTTCTTGTTGACGTCGGGGTCACGCGGCTTCCAGGTGTAATCGCGACTCGGGTTGATCTGGCAGCGCTGCGCCATCTGGCTGAAGTACGAGATGATCCCGGTCTTGTCGTGCAGCTCCTGCGGCAGCTTGTCGTTGCGACGCTCGTCCTGGAGGATCTTCAGGTCCTTCACGATCCGCCCGATCTCGGCGCAATGGACCCGGATCTGCGCGAGGTCCTTCTCGGTCTGGCGGATCTCGCGGCCCTTCCACCACCAGCCGACGAGGAAGGCGACGATGACGATGCCGGCGAGCCAGAGCGTCAACCGGACGAAATCGAGCTCCTTCACTGGCCGCCCTCCTGCTTCGCGCGCGGGTCGTAGTTCACCACGAGGTCGATCTCGAGGTTGGTGAACTGGAGTCGACCATCCTTGGTGCCGGCGACCGGCGGCTCCTGCACGCCGGTCACGGCGTCGCACGCCCGCAGCGCCCGCACCAGCGCATCGACGCTCTCGGGTGCGTTGACGATGCCGTTCAGCTTGAGCGACGGCTTCTCCTTCATGATGTCGAGGTCGATCGTGGTCAGCTGGAGGCGGCCGATGGTGGCGAGCTGGCGGTCGATCGCCGTGACCACCGCGTTCAGGTAGTCGAGCCCCGATGCCAGCCGCGGGATCGACGTCGAGCGGCCGAGTTGCTCGCGCAGGTCGTCCGCCAGCTTGGTCAGCTCCCGGCGGGCCTGCGCCGTCGCCTCGACCGGCCGCAGCTCCCCGCCCGTGACTTTCTGGAACAGGACCTCGGACGCGACATGCGCCGTGTGCTCGGAGAGCACGGCGCTGGTGGCATGGATGAGTTCCTCGTTCAGCGTGTTCCAGCGCTGCACCCGCTCGAGGCAGAGGATCGCCACGCACAGCAGCGCGGCGATGGAAGTGCACGCCAGCGCGACCTTGATCTGGTCGAAGCGACGGGCGTAGCGCACCTCTTCCTGGCGGAACTCGACGCGACTGCCGCCGACTTCTCCCAGCAGTCGCAGCGCCAGGCCGAGCGCCGCGACCCCCTCGGCATTCGCCTCCTCCAGCTCCTCGGTGCCGAGGTCGTGGGCGACGCGGTCGTACGGGCGCACGACCTCGACCGGGAGGTCGAGCGCGCGCCCGAGGTCGCGGACGAACTCGGCGTCGCGCCCCGCACGCCCCATGAGCAGCAGCTTGACCGGGGCGGTCACGCTCGGCCCGAGCTTGAGCAGCGTGCGCGTGATCTCACGCCGCAGACGCGCGAAGTAATCGCCGCCGCGACGCCCGTGGCGACCGCCGTCCTCGCCACCGAGGTCATCCACCACCACCAGCGTCTCGTCGACGTCGGCCGCCGCGGCCGGCTTGCCGCCCGCCGCCGCGCCGCCGGCCGGGAGCTGCGGCGCCGCCGGCGCCGT
>VGYY01000143.1 GCA_016872815.1 Planctomycetota bacterium | reverse complement strand
CGCGGCGCGCGCCTGATCGTCGAACTGGCGGGCGGGCTGCTCGTGCCCTACCGGATCGGGAGCGCGCCGTTCCTGCAGGCCGACTGGCTGGCGCGCGTGCGACCGCGCATCGCGCTGGTGGCGCGCGCCGGGCTCGGCACGCTGAACCACACGCTTCTGACCCTCGAGGCGCTGCGGGCCCGCGCGCTCGAGCCCGAACTGCTGCTGCTGGTCGGCGCGCCCCATCCGGAGAACGCCGCGACGCTGCGCGATCTCGCCGGCGTCGCCGTGCAGTTCGCGCTCCCGCCGCTCGAGCCGCTCGACGGTGCCGCGCTCGAACGCTGGCTCGCCGCGCAGCCGCTGGCGGAGGCGCTGCGATGAACCCTGCCGCCGGGTCCGGCGACCTGGTCGCGCGCGACGCCCGCTGCCTCTGGCATCCCTACACGCAGCACGCGACCGACGGCGCACCGCTCGCGGTGGTCGGGGCGCGCGGCGCGACCCTGACGCTCGCCGACGGCCGCGAGGTGATCGACGCGATCAGCGCCTGGTGGACCTGCCTCCACGGCCATGGCGAACCGCGCCTCCTCGACGCGGCGCGCCGCCAGGGCGAGCGGCTCGACCACGTCGCCTTCGCCGGCGCGACGCACGAACCGGCGGTGGCGCTGGCCGAGGCGCTGCTGGCCGCCGCGCCGCGCGGCACGCCGCCGCTGACCCGCGTCTTCTTCAGCGACGACGGCTCGACCGCGGTCGAGGTGGCGCTCAAGATCGCGTTCCAGGCGGCGGCCGCGCGCGGCGCGACCGGGCGGCGGACGTTCCTCGCGCTCGCGGGGAGCTACCACGGCGACACCTTCGGCGCGATGAGCGTCGGCGACCGCGAGCCGTTCTTCGCCCCGTTCGCGCCGCTCCTGTTCGACGTCCTGCGCGCCCCGGTCGACCCGGCCGGCTTCGCTGCCGTGTTCGATCGCTGCCACGAGACGCTCGCCGCCGTGATCGTCGAGCCGCTGGTCCAGGGGGCGGCCGGCATGCGGATGCACGGCGTCGAACTGCTGCGCACGATCGCCGCGCGCTGCCGCGCCGCCGGCGTGCCGCTGATCGCCGACGAGGTCTTCACCGGCTTCGGCCGCACCGGCGCGCTGTTCGCCTGCGCGAAGGCCGGCGTGGCGCCCGACCTGCTGTGCGTGGCGAAGGGGCTGACCAGCGCCGCCGCGCCGCTCGCCGCCACGCTGGCGACCGAGGCGCTCTTCGACGCCTTCCGCGCGCCGGAACGGCGCCGGATGCTGGCCCATGGCCATTCGATGACGGCCCATCCGATCGGCTGCGCGGTCGCGCTCGAGTCGCTTGCGCTCTGCCGCGAACGCGACGTGCCGGCCCGACTCGAGGCGATCGGCGCCCGGATCGAACGGGCGCTCGCGCCGCTGCGTGGCCACCCGCACGTCCGCGACCTGCGCCGCTGCGGCGGTATCGTCGCCTTCGACCTCGCCGCGCCCGTGCCGGCGGCGACGCCGTCCGGCGGCGCGGCCGGCGGCGGCTACTTCACCGAGCGGGCTCCGCGGCTGCGCGCCCGCGCGCTCGAACTCGGCGTCCTGCTCCGCCCGCTCGGCACCGCGATCTACGCCTGCCCGCCCGCCTGCACCGACGACGCGCAATGCGACCGGATCGCCGCGGCGATGGCGGCGCTGGCCGACGTGACGTGAACGGCAGCGCGGTGCCGCAACTCAACCGCCGCGCTCGGCGATCCCCTCGAACGCCGCGATGGCGCTGCGCGCCGCGGCCGGGAGGTCGCAGCTGCGCATCTCGGCGTCGACCCAGACCAGCAGCGCCTTCGCCACCGCGATCCGCTCGCCGTCACGGCGCACTTCGTAGTGCATCTCGAAGCTCCTGCCGCCGAGGCGGGCGACGCGCGCGGCGATCCGCAGGGCATCGCCGCGGCGCGCCGGTCGTTCGTAGCGGCAACTTGCCTCCCCCATCAGGAACGGCGGGACGTCGCCGCCGATGAGCCCGAGCCGGGCGAAGTACTCGTAACGCGCCTGCTCGATCAGGCTCCAGTAGACCGCGTGGTTCACCACGCCGGCGACGTCGACGTCGACCCAGCGCAGCGGCACCGCCACCACGAATCGGAACGGATCGCTGCCCGCGGTCACGGGTACCACCGCAACATGACGCTGTCGAGGCCGAGCCCGAGCCCGGTCGACTCGAGGTTGCGGCCGGCGCCGCGGAACTCGAGCAGGTGGGCCCCCTCGGTGAGCAGCGCCGTGCCGATGCGCAGGTCGCGCAGACGCGCGCGCGGCGAGAAGCAGTCGAACGGGCTGCCGATGCGCTGACCGTCGAGCCAGAGCTCCCAGACGCCGCCATCGGGGCCGCAGGTGACGCGGGCGTAGAGGTCGACCGACCGCTCGGCGCCGAACTCGAGCGGCAGCGACAGGAGCGCCGAATCGCGGTCCGGCGGCTCGAAGCGCAACTGCGCGCCATAGGCGAAGAACTCGCCGCGCTGGACGAACGGCCGCTTGACGCCCTCGCCGACCACGGCGGTCTCGAACCACTCCTTCTCCTCCGGCTCGATCCGCAGCTCCGCGAATGGCAGCCGCTCCGACTGGCTCGGGAGCGCCGGGAAGAGCACGTGCGGCTCGGTCTGGTACCAGTAGGCGACGCTCGAGAACGCGTCATGGCGGTCGTAGGCGAACTTGTCCTCGCCGCGGCGGCGTTCGTAGCCGGCGCGCTCGAAGGTGACGCCGAGCCCCTTCTGGAACGGGATCGGATCGGTCAGGAACCAGCGCACGGCGCTGGTGCGCGCGCCGGAACCGTCGCCCTCGTGGTGGGTCACGCCGCCGAACGGGCCGGTGCCGGTGCGGAAACCCCAGGCCTCGGAGAAGGCGCTTTCGAAGCCGACCCCGGTGAAGGTCGGCACTTCATCGCCGTCGACGAAGAAGCGCTCGTCGCCTTCGCCCGGCCATCCCGCCTCGCCCGACCAGATCGAGAGCTGCGTACCGACGTAGTGGCCCAGCCCGCCGATCTCGGCCACCTTGTGCTGGCGCAACGTCCCGTTGCGCGGCGAAGCGCGGAACGAGGCGTGGAAGGTGCGCAGCCCGGCGCATTTCGGCGCCTCGGTCCAGTCGATCTGCCAGAAGACCAGGCGCGCCGGTCGCGGCGAATCGTTGCGCAGCGAGATCTCGGCGTTCTCGTTGAACGGCATCGGCCAAAACGAGCTGCGGGCGCGACCGTCGCCCGCGACGCGGATCGGCAGCGTGTCGACGTCGACGTCGAGCGCGTGGCCGACGCCGAAGAAGTCGCCGATCGGCACGTCGACCGACGGCGCCGTCTCGCCGTCCCACCGCGCGCGCAGCACAATCATCCGCCCGTAGTAGGGGTCGTCGCTCGACACCGTCAGCCAGAGGTGGCGGATGACCCCCGCGCCGTTGATGCGCGCGAGCGTCATCTCCGCACCTGCAGCGAGGGTGCGGAAGTCGAGGTTGCTGTTGCCGTCGACGTGCGCGCTCGAGATCCGGTGGCGCTTCCCTTCGGGGCGCTCGAAGAGATCGCCGAGCAGCGGTTGCTGGGCCGGCGCAGCCGCGGATGACACCGCCATGACGAGCGCGGCCAGTCCGGCGGCACTCCCGACACAACGAACCGCTTCCATCGTCGTACGAGCCTCCCGGGGAGCCGAACCGCTGCCGCTACGATGCCGCACGCTGCGGCCCCGTCGCGTGGCGAATCCTCCGCCGATGACGTTGCATGTCCAGCAGAAGAAGGATGCCACGATGCTGCGCCTTTCCATTGCGGCCGGACTGTCGCTGCTCGGAATCGTGCTGCCGATCGCGCGTGGGTCGCGACCGGCCGCCGAGCAGCGACCGGTGATCCCGCCGAACGCGGTCGGCACCTGGCGGCTCGACAGCCTGCTCGATCAGGCCGCGATCACCGGAGTCGCCGCCGGCAGCATCGATCCGGCGAGTTTCGTCGTGCATGAACTCGCGTTCGATGACGACCTCGGCGCGATCGTCCCGCTCGAAACCAACTTCGGCGCGGCGACGGTGAGCCCGGGCGACGGCGGCGCGCGCCTGACGGTGAAGGGACAAGCCGGCGCGTTCCTGCTCAAGCTGCCGAAGACTTCGCTGGCGACCATCGGCGCCTACGCCTGGAAGCTGCGCTCCACCGATTGCACCGAGGTGGCGCTGGTTCGCGACCCCGACACGATCGAGCAGATCAAGCGGATGGTCGCGGCACCCGGCGGTCCCACGGGCGGCTTCGGCCGTCCCGGTGGCGGCGGGCCGCCTCCGGGCGGCGGCCCGATTGCGGGCGGGCCGCCTCCGGGCGCACCTCCCGGCGGGGCCGTGCCGCCGCCGCCACCTCCCGCCAATGGCGGCGGCCTGGTGCTCAACCCGGGGCTTGGGGTCGGCAACCTGATTCCGGGTCTCGGGGGGCTCGCCGCCCAGTTCGGCTTCGGCGGCCCGGGTGGTTTCGGTCCGACCGATCCGCGCCAGTTGCTCCGTGGCCAGATCTCGAACTTCGCTGCCGATGGCGAGTGGCAGACGGTCGCCAGGAAGGCGCGGGACACGGCACCCTCCGGCATGTTCGGGATGTTCGGCGGCGCGTTCGCGCGACCGCGCGAGATCGAGGAATTGCTGCTGGTGGTGCTGCCGAAGGCGCCGGTCGCGGACCCGGCGGCGCCTGCTGCCCCGCCAGCGGCCGGCGCGAATGGCGCCGCTGCCACGCCGATCGTCGTCGTTACGGCCGCACCCGGCGCAACCGCGACGACGCCGGCACGCGCCTCCGGTCCTCCGAGCGGTCCGCCGCCGACCGCCGAGGTCGAGCTGGCGTTCCTCCATGTCCTCGACTCGAAGGCGGACTACGCCGGCGCGACGGTCGCGCCCGTATCGCTCCAGCGCAAGCTCGTGACGCACGGTGGCATGCATCTCAACACCCCGGCGGCCGTCACCTGGCGCCTGGTCGCGCCGAAGGGCGCGCGGCTGCTGGCGGGACTCGCCGCCCTGAACGAGCAGCCGTTCGACTTCTACGTCCATGTCACCTCGAAGCGGGGACGGGAGACGGTGTTCCGGCATGGCTTCGAGCCGCCGCTCGATCTCGATGGCGATCCGACGCAAGGAGTCGCGCCGTTCGAGCAGGAGGCGGTGGCGCCGATCGCAGTCGACCTGTCGGCGTACGCAGGTCAGGAGATCGCCCTCGAGGTCGAAGTGATCGAGCAGGCGGAGCCCAACGTCGCCTTCCTGCTGCAGCCGCTGGTGCATGGCGAACGCACGGGCGACGTGCGCAACGTGATGCTCTACTTCTGCGACACGCTGCGCGCCGACGGCCTCTCCTGCTACGGCAATCCGCGCCCGACCTCGCAAAGCCTCGACGCGCTCGCCGACAGCGGCGTCCGCTTCGAACGCTGCTTCAGCCAGGGAGCGTGGACCTACGTCTCGATGCCCTCCTCGCTCACCTCGCTGGTGCCGAGCGTCAGCGGCGTGAAGACCGGCAACGAGCGCATCCCCGGTTCGGCCACCACGATGGCCGAGGCGTTCCGGGACGCCGGGTATCTCACGGCGGCGTTCATCCGCAACGACTTCGTCGGCGAGGCGACCCACACCGAACAGGGCTTCGACTTCTTCTTCCCGGGTTCGGTCAACGGCGCCCCGGCCACCGTGCCGGGCGGCGGCGGCAATGCGGTGCTGCAGGCGGCGCAGCGGATGTTCGGTCCGCAGCGCGCCGGCGCACCGGGCGGCGGGATCGACGCCGGTGCGGGCGGGATGAACTTCAGCAGCGGCTCCTCGCGCGACCTCTGGGCCAAGGTCGAGCCGTGGCTCGAGCAGTACTCCGACGTCCCGTTCCTGGTCTACATGCACGCGGTCGATCCGCACGAACCCTACGACCCCGACGCGGCCGACCGCGCCAAGTTCATGTCTGCCGCCGAGTGGGAGGCGATGCAGGACGCGGAGAAGAAGTTCTCCGACTTCCAGGCCGAGAAGCAGCGCAAGCAGCAGGAAGCGGCGCGCGCCGCGGGTGGCGCCGGCGCGCCGCTCGCGAACGGCGGCAACTTCTCCGGCGGCCCAGGAGCGGGCGGGATCGCGGCCGAGTACCGCGCGGCCGGCGTCGATCCCGACGACTACTTCAAGATCAAGCAGCGCACCATCTATGACGCCGAGGTGCACTACCTCGACCGCCACTACCGGAAGGTGCGCGACTGGTTTGCCGCCCGGGGCCTCACCGACTCGACCATCTGGAGCTTCAACTCCGACCACGGCGACGAATTCCTCGAGCACGGGGCGCTCAGCCACGGCCAGTCGGTGTACTCGGAGCTGAACCACGTGCCGTGGATCCTCTCCGCGCCCGGCCTGCTGCCGGCCGGCACGGTGATCCGCGACAACGTCGCCAACCTCGACCTCGCGCCGACCTTGCTCGGATTGGCCGGCGTCGCCGTCCCCGAGACGATGCAGGGCCGCAACCTGGTGCCGGAGCTGCTGGCCGGCGAGGAGCTGCCGCCGAAGATGATCGTCACCGAGCGCTGGGGCGGCGGCTTCGGCGGCGCGTTCGGCGGCGCCATGCAGGGCGGCGACGCGGACGACATCCTCGGCGAGTGGGCGGTGATCGAGGGTCGCTGGAAGACCATCGTGCGCCGCTCGAAGCCGGCCGGCGAGATCAAGCTCGACCTCGAGATCTACGACCTCGACGCCGACATGGACGACGTCACCTCGCTGATCGAGGCCGAGCGGCCGCGGGCCGAGGCGGCGGCCAAGCGGCTCGAGACCTGGCTCGGCGAGATGAAGCAGGTGGCCACGCGCTACGCCGGCGAGGACACCGTCTCCGACGACGCGCTGGAGATGATGCGCGCGCTCGGCTACGCGAAGTGATGGCTGGCCGCGTTGCGGTCGACGGCCGGAACCGGAGGCGACGACCATGGGTGACCTGCGCGACGCCTTGAAGAAGGCCGGGCTGATCGACGACAAGACCGACCGGCGGCTCAAGCACGAGCAGCGGGTCGAGAAGAAGGAGCTCGGCCGCGACGGGCTCGAGGAGCGGCAACGGCGCGAGGCCGCTGAGCGCGCGGCGCGCGAGGAGCAGAAACGGGCCGAGGTGAAGGCGGCACAGGCGCGCCTCGACCACGAGCGCGGTCGCGGCGAACGGGCGCGCAAGCTGGCGGCGGCGCTGACGGAACAGGCGCTGCGCGGCACCTCGGGACCGCGCCGGTTCCACTGGGTCGACGCCGAAGGCTACTGCCCGTGGATCGCGCTCGACGACGAGACCGGACGGCGGCTCGAAGCGGGCGAACTGGCGCTGGTGGCCCTGCCGGACCGGGCCGAGACCGCGCTGGTGCCGCGGGCGCTTGCGCTCGAACTCCACGCCTTTTCCCCAGATCGAATCCTGCACCTCGCCGGCGGTCGGAGCTGAAGCCCCCCGCCCCGCGGCGAGCCGCCGATCCACGCGCGTCGTCGCCGACCGCCAAGAGTGCCCGGCGCATCCGGCCATCGAGTTGCGCCGATGACCCCACCGGCAGTCTCGCCCCCGACGTGCCGAGCGAGTGGCGCTGCCGCCACCCGCTCTTGCGCGGGATCCGGCGCGGCCGGGCGGGATTCCCCGCGCCAGTCGCCCCCCCCACCCTCTGTCACCACCCGGATCGACCCACCCCCTCATGGCCGACAAGCTCCAGCGCTGGGAGGACAACGTCGCCGGAAGGTGGTACGTCGACAAGACCTGCATCCTCTGCTCGCTCTGCTCCGACCTCGCGCCGAAGAACTTCCGCGAGAGCCAGGCGGGCGACCACGACGTGGTCTTCAAGCAGCCCGAGAATCCCGAGGAAGTGGCGCAGTCGGAGCAGGCGAAGCTGCAGTGCCCGGTCGAGGCGATCGGCAACGACGACGCCTGAAGGTCGCGCCGGCGGCACGCACCGCCATCCGGCGCGGGGCCGGCGGGCTACGGTGCCGCGCTGGCCGCCGCCACCTCGGCCGGCGTGAGGTCGACCGGCAGCGCGACCCATGACTCCGGATCCGGGTGCGTGAGGTAGCGCGCGTCGGCGATGTGGACCCGTGCGGCGCCGCCCGGCCGCGGCTCGACCCACGCGAACGGCAATCGCGCGAACGACCGCCATGCGGCGGCCTCCGGACGCGCGGCGGCGAGCCGCACCCGCGGATCGTCGAGGCCGCGCACGACCGGGATGCCGAACGCCCCGCTCGCCGAAGTCCCAGCGGGCGATGGCGCGCCTTGCGCCGGTGCTGCGCCGACCCCGACACGCTGCCAGCGGATCGTCGTCGCGTCCTCGAGCGCGACCGACCAGCTCCACGGATCGGCGATCACCGGTGAGCGCATGCGGAATTGCGCGGCCAGCGCCGGATCGGCGCGCACCTGCGCCACCGCGCGCTCGCCGCAGACCGCCAGCAGCGCGACGTAGCCGGCCGCCAGTGCGCCGCCCGCCGCCAGCACGCGACTCGGTCGCCGTGCGCCCACGCCGCTGCGCCGCGCCAGCGCGACCAGCGCCACCGCCGCCGGGAACACCAGCCGGACCAGGTCCGGGGATCGTGGATGGAAGCCGAGGAACAGCACCGCCGCCAGCGCCAGCGCGCCCCACGTCCAGTGGCCGAGCCGGGTGCGCAGACCGGCCAGCGCCGCCGTTCCGCCGAAGACGAGCCAGAGCCACGGATCGACGATGAACACGAGATCGGCGTAGGTGCGCCAGCCGGAGAACGGCAGGAACGGTCGCACGCCGTAGTTGTTGAGCCAGTCGAGCAGGGGATGAGTCAGCAGGCCGCACAGCGCCGGCAGCAGATGCGCGCGGAACGGCGGCGCCGCGCTGTCCCGGCGTGCCAGCTCGCGGCGCTCGATCCAGCGGATGGCGAGCGCCAGCAGCAGCGCCTGGACCACGATCCCCGGCAGCGAGTGGGTGATGCCGCGGTGGTGCAGCAGGTAGGCCGCCTTGCGCGCGGCTTCGTCGGCGCCGAAGAGCGTGACGACGACGTCCGCGTCGGGGAGGTTGGCCCCGAGCAGCAGCGCCGCCGGCGCGAGCGGCGTCATCCGTCCGAGCGGCGTCTTCGCCAGCACCGCGCCGCAGAGCGTGTGGGTCAGGTTGTCCACGCGCCGAGGCTACTCCCCCGCTTGCTGCGGCCGGCGCGGGGCAGCCGGCTTCGCGCCGCCGTCGGTGCCGGGCGGCCTCGAGTCGAGCAGCGCCCCGCGCGTGACCGCCCCGTCGCCGAACCGCTCGCGCAGCGCATCGACCGCCTTCGCCAGCGCGCGCCCCTGCACGTCCCGACGCGCCTCGAACAGCGCCGGTTGCGGCGCGGCGAAGTGCGAAAGCGCGACGCCGACCAGCCGGATCGGCTGGCGGGTCGAGTCGCAACGACGGAGCAGTTCGCGCGCAGTCGGGAGGATCGCCTCGGTGGTGTCGACGGCGGTCGGCAGCGTCGCCGCGCGCGCCACCGTCTCGAAGTCGGCAGTGCGCAACTTGACGGTGATGGTCCGCCCGGCGAGGCGGTGACGGCGTAGACGGCCGGCGAGCTGCTCGACCAGCAGCAGGAGCATGCGCCCGACCTCGTCGCGGTCGGCGACATCGACGTCGAAGGTGTGCTCGCGGCCGAGCGACTTGGCGGCGCGCTCGGGCTCGACCGCGCGCGCGTCCTCGCCGCGCGCCAGCGCATGGAGATGGTCGGCGGTCGCATCGCCGAACGCGCCGCGCAGGTGGGCGAGCGGCAGCGCCGCCACCTCGCCGATGGTCCGCGCACCCAGCTGGTGCAGCCGCTCGAGCGTCTTCGGACCGACGCCCCACAGCCGCCCCGCCGGCAGCGGCGCGAGGAAGGCGACCACGCCGCCCGGATCGGGCGGCACCACCACCAGCCCGCCCGGCTTCTCGAGGTCGGAGGCGATCTTCGCGGCGAACTTGCACGGCGCCACGCCGATCGACGCCGAGAGGCGCTCCTCGGACGCCACCGCGGCGCGGATCGCGCGGGCGATGGTCGCGCCGTCGCCGTGGAGGCGCGCGCTGCCGGTCACGTCGAGGAACGCCTCGTCGACCGAGAGCGGCTCCACCCGGTCGGTGAAGCGCTCGAGGATCGCCATGAAGCGCGCCGAGACCGCGAGGTAGAGCTCCATCCGCGTGGGCAGGAAGACGCCCTGCGGGCAGAGCCGCCACGCGCGCGAGACCGGCATCGCCGAATGGACGCCGAAGCGGCGTGCCTCGTAGCTCGCCGCCGAGACCACGCCGCGCCCGGTCCCGCCCTTCGGGTCGGCACCGACGATCACCGGCCGGCCGGCGAGCTCCGGCCGCTCGCGCACCTCGACCGCCGCGTAGAAAGCGTCGAGGTCGACGTGCAGGATCGTGCGCGGCGCGACCGGGTCCATCTCGGCGCGATCATGCCGCGGCGGCACAGGGCGCGGCGGCGCATGGGGCTGCGACGGGCGGCAGCGCTGCGCGGCGGCCGGTTCAGCCCCCCTCGACCGGCGCGGCGTCGCCCACCGATCCGGTGATCCAGATTCCGAGCAGC
>VGYY01000142.1 GCA_016872815.1 Planctomycetota bacterium | reverse complement strand
CGCGGCCGGCTCGCTGGCGGCGCTGGCGGCCGGGCTCGCGCTGCCCGAGCTCTCCGCCGTGGTCGGCCGCCAGGGGCTGCGCGAGTTCGCCGACGCCTTCGACGACGCCGTGCCGCTGCTGGCGCTGCAGCCGCAAGCCGATCGCGTGCCGCCGCTGTCGCTGCTGCGCGCCGCCGTCAAGCCGCCCTCCCACTTCACCTTCCGCGGCGACGCCGGCCAGGATCTCTACGCGCTCTTGATGCGGCTGCAGCGGCAGTAGGCCGTCGGATCAGGCCCGCCGCTCGACCCGCCGCACGAAGGCGAGCTCGAGCGGCTCGCGCAGGATGAACTCGGCCCATTCGCCATGCTGGAGCGATGCGGCCGGGAACGGCCCCTCGCCGTCGAGTCTGGGGTAGCAGGTCACGCCGCTGCCGAGGTGCAGCACGAGGTCGCCGCCGGCCGGCGGCTCGGTCCGCTCGACCAGCCCGCCGTAGACGCCGTCGGTCGAGCGCTCGGGCGGCAACTGCGGCCCCTGCACGGCGGGATGGAGGCGACAGGAATAGTGGCCGGGACCGTCGGCCACGCGCGACGCTTCGGCGCCGCTCGCCAGCACGAACTCGATCTCGTCGGCCAGCGCCAGCGGCGGCGCCTCCGGCGGGAGCACGACCACCAGATCGCACCAGCTCCACCAGCGGTCGGCTCGGTAGTCGCCGTGGCGGAACCGCAGCGTCGCGCGCCGGCGGCCGTCAGCTCCGGTCGCCAGTTCGCGGATGGCCGCCGTCGCCAAGTCTCCCGGACGCATCGCCCTCTCCTGCCCCGCTCGCGGAGCGCAAGCTTCTCGGCGCTCCCCACGCTGGCCGGTCGCGCGAGCCGTGTCCAGCGTGCCCTCAAAACACGATCGGCCGTCAGGGTCGCCCCTGACGGCCGCTGGATCGCGTGGCTGCCCGACTTGGACTCGAACCAAGACTTACGGAGTCAGAGTCCGCTGTCCTACCAATTAGACGATCAGGCAAGGGTCACGAACCGCGTCGCGGACTGGACGCGACGCACGCCGATCTCGCGATCGGCAGCCATCCCGTCCGCCGGCTGCGGCCGCACCACCCGCCGCCGGTCCCACTCCGATCGGTCGACCACACCGTCTGACTTCAGCGCACCTTCCGACCGGAAAGGGGCTCGGAGCATATCGGCGGCTGTTCGGGCCGACAACGGGGCCGCCCACGCCGGAGTCCCCGGCCACGACGCTCCCGCGCCCCTTCGGCGCGCCCGCCGCTGCGCCGCTCACGCCGGCCAGGCGATGCCGCGCTCGCGCCAGATTCCCGCGCCGCCGAAGCTCCCTTCCGAGCCGTCGACCTCGATCCGCGCGCCCGTCAGCGGACTGGCGTAGACGAAAGTGTCGCCGCGCCGCTCGAGCAACTGCGGACCATCGGCCTGCACCTTGCCGCCACCCCCTGGCAGGTCGACGGTCAGGCGCGGGATCGCGAGCCCGCTCACCTTGCCCTGCAGCGAGCGCACCAGCTCGATGCCGCGCGCCAGCCCGACCCGGAAGTGGCGCACACCGGCCACCGGATCGCACTGGTGCAGGTAGTAGGCGCGCAGCCCGGCGCGCAGCAGCGCGCGCGAGAGATCGAGCAGGTCGCCCTCGGTGTCGTTGATGCCGCGCAGCAGCACGCCCTGATTGCTGACGACCACGCCGGCGCCGGCCAGGCGCCGCACCGCCGCAGCCGCCTCGACCGTCACCTCGCGTGCATGGTTGAAGTGGGTGTTGAGCCAGAGCGGCGCGGCGGGCGCCAGCTCTCGCAGCAGTTCGTCGTCGATCCGCAGCGGCAACGTGACCGGCACGCGGCTGCCGATCCGCAGCAAGTCGAGATCGCAGCGTTCGCGCAGCGCGCGCACCACGCGGCCGACGTACGCCGACGGCAGGTTGAGCGGATCGCCGCCCGAGAGGAGCACGTCGCGGATCGCCGGCCGCGCGGCGATCGCGGCCACTCCGGCGTCGATCTCGGCGTCGGCGAGGCGCGTGAAGCCCCCCTCCCACTCGCGCCGCCGCATGCAGTGGCGGCAGAGCGTGCTGCAGAAGTTGGTGAGCAGGAAGAGCGCGCGGTCGGGATATCGGTTCACCACCCCCTTGGCGATCTCGAGCTCCTCCTCCCGGAACGGATCGGGCACGCCGCTGCCCGCTGCCGCCCCCGCCGGCTCGGCCGGATCGGGCAGCACCTGCGGCAGGATCGGATCGCGCGGATCGTCCGGCCGGCTCAACGCCAGGTAGCACGGCGTGACCGACACGACGCTCGCCGCACCGGCGCGTTCGAGCGCCGCACGCGTCGCCGGCGCGACCGGGAAGTCCGCCCCAAGCAGGTCGAGAAGCGCGCCGACCGAGGTCACCCGGTGCGCGAGCTGCCAGCGCCAGTCATGCCAGTCGCCCGACGCCACCGCCGCCCCCCACGCGCGCTGCGCGAAGGGCGGGAGCGGAAGAGTCGACGGCAGGAGCCGCGAGCGCGATGCGGGAGAGGACATGGCGGTCGCGCATCGTAGGAGACGCGCCTTTGCCGTGGCGATGGCATGACGACGTTCCCCCGGAGGGTCCCGATCGGCACCGTGTCTTCTCCCGCGACGGCGAACATGCGTCGCGGCACCCGCGCGGAGCGCGATTGGTTCCGCCGGCCGGACTCGTCCATGATCTCTGCGGCGCACGCCGTCGGCGCGGTCGGGTGGACAATGACCAGCGCATCGCCGCCAACCGGCAACACGGCGCCGGCTCGCCAAGGAGATGCTCGTGGTCGCACGGCTCCTTCCCCTGCTGGCGGCGTTGCAGACGGCGCCGGGCATCGACGCCGACGAACGACCGGTGGCTCCCCCGCTGCCGTTCTCCCGCTGGTATGTCGCCGCGGACGGTGACGACGCCTGCGACGGCCGCGCGCGCGAACGCCACGGGCGAAGCGGTCCGTTCCGCACGCTCGAGCGCGCCTTCGCCGCTGCGCGATCGGAGCGCGCCGCCGCACCGGCCCAGCCGATGCGGATCGAACTCCTGCCGGGAACGCACCGCCTCGACGCACCGCTGCGGCTCACCGCCGACGACTCCGCCGCGCCCCACTTCGACCTGCGGGTGACGCGCGCCACGCCCGCGGAGGGTGGCGCGACCGGCCCGGCCATCTTGAGCGGCGGGAAGCGCATCACCGGCTGGCGCCGCGCCGAGCTCGACGGGAGAGCGCTCTTCGTCGCCGACGTCGCGACCGTCATCGCCCACGGCTCGGCGTTCCGCGAGCTCTGGATCGACGGCAAGCGGCGGCCGCGCGCGCGCCATCCCGATCGGGGCAGCTGCTCGGTGGCCGCGCTGGCGGCGGCGGACGCGGCCAAGCCGTGGAACCAGCCGATCGCGGAGTTCGTCGCCGCGCCGGCCGACCTCGCGCCGCTCGCCGCGGCAGCCGCCGCACCACGCCCCGACGGCACGGTCTGCGACCTGGTCGCCTGTTGCCGCTGGATCGAGAACCACTGCCGCGTCGCGGCGCTCGATGCGGCGACCGGACGAGTGGAGCTCCGCGATCCGACCGTCTTCCGGCTCGATCCGGGCGACCCATGGTGGGCGGAAGGCTCGCGCGCCTTCCTCGACGCTGCCGGCGAGTGGTGGCTCGACGAGGCGGCCGGAATGCTCTGGGTGCTGCCGGAAGCGGGCGAGGACCTGACGCGGAGCGAGGTCTTCGCGCCGCGGCTCACCCATCTGGTCGAACTCGCCGGCGAGCCCGCGGCCGGACGCTTCGTCGAGGGCCTTCGCTTCGTCGACCTCGAGTTCCGCCACTGCGAGTGGTGGTTCGCGCCGGGGGCGACGCCGGCCGCGCCGCGCGCGAGCGGGTCGCCGCAGGCCGCCATCCTGGTGCCGGCGGCCGTCCGCGCCGTCGGCGCACGCAACATCAGCTTCGATCGCTGCCGATTCGCGGCGCTCGGCAGCTATGCGCTCTCGATCGGGCGCGGCTCGCGCGACGTCTTCGTGCGCGATTGCGAGTTCACCGACCTCGGCGGCGGCGGCATCAAGGTCGGGGAGACGACGCTGCCGGAGACGCCGGCCGACGCGCTTGCCGGCATCTTCCTGCTGCACAACCGGATCGTCGGCGGCGGCCACCTCTTCGCCAGCGCCGTCGGCCTTTGGGGCGGCCAGGCGCCGCTCCATGCGCTCGGCAACGAGATCGGCGACTTCCTCTACAGCGGCATCTCGCTCGGCTGGACCTGGGGCTACGGCGCCGCGGCGGCGGCCGGATCGCGGATCGCCTCGAACCGGGTCCACGACCTCGGTCGACGACCGGACGGCGAAGGGCCGCTGCTCTCCGACCTGGGCGGCATCTACACGCTCGGCCACCACGCCGGCACGGTGATCGAGCGCAACTGCTTCCGCGACGTCGCCGCGCGCACCTATGGCGGCTGGGGCCTCTACTTCGACGAGGGGACGACCGCGATCGTCGCTCGCGACAACGTGGTGGAACGGACCACCCACGGCGGCTTCCACCAGCACTACGGCCGCGACAACCTCGTCGAACGCAATCTCCTCGTCGACGGCCGCGACGCGCAGGTGCAGCGCACGCGCTTCGAGGAGCACGTGAGCTTCACCTTCCGCCGCAACGTCGTGGTGTGGGAGCGTGGCGACGCGCTGGCGGGCGACTGGAGCCGCGGGAACGCCGTGCTCGAGGAGAACCTCTGGTGGTGCCGTGACGGCAGCGCGCCGCGCTTCGCCGGCGGCGACTTCGCGGCCTGGCAGGCGCGCGGCTGCGACGGCGGCTCGGTCGTCGCGGACCCGGGGTTCGCCCGCGCGACCGGCGCGCCGCTCGCGCTGCCGTCGGCCGCCACGGCGGCAGCGTTCCTCGACGCGAGCCTCTTCGCCACGGGCACCGACGGCGCCACGAGCCCGCTGCCGTGGCATCCCGCATGGCGCGCACGGCGCGTCGGGGAGTAGTCCGCGCTACGCTCCCCACCCCGCTCGCGCGCCGCCTGATCGGCGCGCGCGACGATCCGGAGAGCTCTCGATGGCCCGCCGCGTCCGCGCCGCTTCCCGCTCCACCTCTCGCCGCAAGGCGCCCCGATCGGCCGCGCGCTCGACGCCGGCCGCCAAGCGCTCGCCTCGGCGCGCTGCCGCTCCCGGCTACCTCGATCTGCCGCCCGAGCAGTCCGCCTACGCGACCGCTCGCATCGCCGTGCTCCCCTGCCCGTTCGACGGCACCTCGACCTACGGCAAGGGCGCCGACCGGGGGCCGGCGAAGCTGATCGAAGCGTCGGGGCAGGTCGAATTCTTCGACCTCGCGCTGCAGCGCAAGGTCTGCGAGCAGGGGATCGCGACGCTGCCCGCGGTGAAGTTCCGCAGCGACGATCCGGCCAGGGCGGTCGCGGCGATCGAGGCGGCGGCGCGGCCGGCGCTGGCCGACGGCAAGTTCTTGCTCGGGCTCGGCGGCGAGCACTCGGTCTCGATCGGGCTCACGCGGGCGGTGCGCGCGGTGCACGGCCGCTTCTCGGTGCTGCACGTCGACGCCCACGCCGACCTGCGCGCCGAGTACAAGGGCTCCCCCTTCAACCACGCCTGCGCGATCCACGCCATCGCCGAGGACGACCGTTCCGCAACGATCGTCTCGATCGGCATCCGGGCGGTCTGCGAGGAGGAGCTCGCCTACGCGCAGGAGCGCGGCATCCACCTCTTCCCGGGCCACGAGCTGCGCCGGCGGCCCGACTGGATCCGCGCGGCAGTGGCGCTGCTGACCGACCCGGTCTACGTGACGATCGACGTCGACGGCCTCGACCCGACGATCATGCCCTCGACCGGGACGCCGGTGCCGGGCGGCCTCGACTGGTGGCAGGTGTGCGACCTGGTGCAGGAGATCGGCGCGCGCAAGCGGGTGATCGCCTGCGACGTGAACGAACTCAAGCCCGACGGCGTGAACCACCACAGCGAGTTCCTCGCCGCGCAGCTCTCCTACAAGATGCTGAACTGCTTCGTCGACTCGCCGCGGAGCTGACGGCGGCGCTGCGGCGCTGCGGCGCTGCAGCGCGGCAGCGCGAACGAACTCAGACCAGGTACGACTTGCGGCGGAACTTCGCCAGCGCCAGCGCGAGGCTGCCGGCGGTCACGCCCGCGAGCACCTGGAGGGACTCCGCCGCGGGCAGCAGCTCGATCTCCTCGGGCCGCGCCAGCAGGTGATACGCCTCGTCGCCCGACCCGTGCGCCAGCAGCGTGTAGACGTGGTGCAGCAGCGTGTAGCGCGCGAGGTTGCCGGGCATCGTCGCCGCGAACTCCTCCCACACGAACAGCAGCACCAGCCCGACCAGCAGCGGCCACTTGATCGTCACGGCGAACAGCATGAAGACGGCGCAGTAGGCGAGCATCGACAGCGCCATCCCGAGCAGCGCGTAGCCGAGGATCGGCAGGTCGACGAGAAGGGCGTCGCCGCCCATCGGCGCCACCGTCGCGACGTACAGCGCGAGGTAGCCGGCGCCGAGCAGCACGCTGGCGGTGACCGCGGCGACCAGCCAGCGCCCGATCAGCAGCGCCGAACGCGGCACCGGCCGCGTCAGCAGGTAGGGCACCGTCTTGCCGTCGATCTCCTCGCCGAGGGCGCCGCAGCCGACGAACAGCGCGACGATCAGGTTGATCCGCGGGAACCAGAGCTCGGTCAGCAGCTGGACGAAGCCGACGCCGCCCTTGGTGCCGAGACCGGAATGGAACAGCTCGAGCGCCGGCCAGATCAGCGGCAGCGCGCACAGCAGCGCCAGCACCACGCCACGCCGGCCGCGCAGCAGCGACAGCCCGGCCACGCGGATCGTGACCGCGATGCCGTCGAAGAACCCGCGCCGCGGCGCGAGCTCAGGCGACCAGGTAGTCGAAGATGGCCTGGAGGTTGTCATCCGTCGACTCGTATTCCCGCACGACCATGTGCCCGTCCGCCGTGATGCGCGCCAGCCGGTCGAAGAAACTTCCCGGATCGGTCACCTCGAAGCGCGCCTCCGCCGCCGCCACCCGGACGCTCAGCACGCCTGGCTCCTCGAGCAGGAGGCGCGCCAGACCGCGCGGATCGTCGGTGGCGACGCGCACGTGGTGCGGCCGCTGGTCGAGCGCCCGACGGATCTCGTCGATCGTCCCCTCGGCCAGGACGCGCCCCTTGTGCACCAGCGCGATGCGCCGCGTCATCTTCTCCACCTCGTGCAGCACGTGGCCCGAGACGACGACGGTGTGGCCGCCGGTGCCGAGGCCTCGCACCAGGTCGATGATCTCGCGCCGGCCGACCGGGTCGAGGCCGTTCAGCGGCTCATCCAGCACGATCAGCTCGGGGTCGTGGGCGATCGCCTGGGCGATGCGCAACCGCTGGCGCATGCCCTTGCTGTAGGCGCCGCACTTCTTCGACCCGGCCGACGCGAGCCCCACGCGCGCGAGCGACCGTGCGGCCCGCTCGCGCGCATCGGCGGCCGGGAAGCCGCCGTAATGCAGCAGCGCGAAGAGGTGCGCGGCACCGTCGAGATGATCCCACAGCTGCTCATGCTCGGGGGAATGGCCGAGGCGGCCGAGCACCGCCGGGTTGGCGAACGGCAGCTGCCCGAACACCCGCACGTCGCCCTGGCTCGGCGCCATCTGCCCCGTCATCAACCGCATCAGCGTCGACTTGCCGGCGCCGTTGGGCCCGAGCAGTCCGGTCACGCCGCGCTCGAACCGGAGCGACACGTCGTTCAGGCCGATCACCGCGCCGTACCAATGCGACACGCGCTCCAGCACCACGGCCGGCTCGGCGACCGCCGCATCCGTCTCCGTCGCCGCGCCGCTCATCGCGCCCCCGCATCGACGACAACGTCCTGTCGCCGGAGCACGCCCACCAACACCAGGAGCGACAGGCCGCACCAGCTCGCCACCGAGGTCCACGCCTGCAGCGACGTCGAGCTGGCGAAGAACTTCATCGCATCGAACAGCGCCTCGATGCCGGCCCGCACGCCGCCGTCCTGCTCCCCGAGCGCCCGGTCGAACAGTCCGGCGACGTCGTAGAGCTGGTACCCCGCGGCGAACAGGGCGTCGTTCGGCGACACCGCGGCCAGCGCCCCGAGCCCGCGCCCGCTGCCGATCATGGAGGTGAACGACGGCAGCAGGATGAAGAGCGCGAACCAGATCAACGCGGCGAACATCGGCCGCCGGCAGAGCGACGACACCGCGAGGATGGTGAGCGAGTAGGTCAGGATCACGGCGAGGTTGTGCGCCACGATCGGGAACAAGAGCGGCAGCGCCCGGCCCCACGCCCCCTCGACCGGATCGGCCAGAGCGCCCACCAGCCAGATCAGCAGGTTCGGCACCAGCGTGAACATCGCCATGAACCAGCCGATGATCCCGATCTTGCCCAGCAGATAGTCGGTCAGCGTCAGCGGCCGCGACAGGTAGAGCGGCAGGGCGCCGGTGGCGCGATCGCGGGCGATCAGTCCCGACCCGATGAGCACGCAGTAGATCATCAGGAACATCGAGTTGAGCCGCGTCAGCAGCGGGTACTGGATCGCGCGGTACGGCGCGATCATGTCGAAGAAGCGGAAGGTCTCGGGCGGCAGCCACGCCGGCCGGTACCAGAAGAGGAAGTTGAGGAAGAAGAGCAGCAGCGTCGGCAGGCAGCTCACGACCATGAAGCCGCGCAGTTGCAGCGTCCAGAACCAGCTCGACCTGCCGGCGAAGGCGCCGCGGATGCCGGCCATGACGATCGGCGCCGCACGGAACGCGCGGCGCTTCAGCTCGCCGTCCCAGCGCCGATAGGTGCGGTCGTAGACCGGCATCAGCGCGTCCCCGACGAATCGTCGAGCGTCTCGAGGAAGACCTGTTCCAGCGACGGCCGGCTCGGGACGAAGCGGCGCACGCGGACGGCGCACTCGATGGCGAGGCGCAGGATCGCGCCGGGCGGCGCACCCGCCGGCAGCTTCACCAGGCACTCGGTGGCGTCGAGCGGATCGGGCAGGTGCGGGGCGAAGCCGCGCTCGGCGGCGGCGGCGAGGAAGCGCGCGGCGTCGCCCTCGAGCGTCAGGCGGACGTGCTCGCCCGCCACCTTCGCCTCGAGCTCGCGGATCGAGCCGGCGGCGCGCAGTTCGCCGCGCGCCATCAGCAGCACCTGGTCGCAGACGAACTCGACGTCGTCGAGGAGATGCGACGAGAGCAGGATCGACATGCCCTTCGCGTGGCCGAGGTCGCGCACCAGTTCGAGGATCTCGGCGCGGCCGCCCGGGTCGAGGCCATTGGTCGGTTCGTCGAGCAGCAGCAGCTCGGGATCGTGCACCAGCGCGCTCGCGAGCTTGATCCGCTGGCGCATCCCCTGCGAGTACTCGTCGACCGGCCGGTAGCGCTCCTCGCCGCAGCCGACGTACTCGAGCACCTCATGCGCGCGGCGACGCGCCTCGCCGCCCGGCATCCCGGCGATGGCGCCGGCGTAGGCGACGTTCTCGATGCCGGTCATGCCGGGGAAGACGACCGCGCTCTCGGGCATGTAGCCGACGCGCCCACGCACCTCGAGCGCCTCGCGCGGCACCTCGCGCCCCAGCACGCGAATGCGCCCGCCGGCCGGCCGCACCAGGCCGAGGATGGTCTTGATCAGGCTCGACTTGCCGGCGCCGTTCGGTCCGAGCAGGCCGACGGCTCCCGGCGCGACCTGCACGGTCATGCCCGGGATCACCGTATTGCGGCCGTACCGCACCACCAGCGCATCGAGCTCGAACAGCGCCGACGCACCGCCGCGGACCCCGTTCGTCGGGGGGGTGGCGGCTTCAGCGGGAACCGGAGAGGGAACGGGCGGCAGGCCCAAGGGCACCTCGGCGCACGGGCGTGGCGGCGAACGACGCGTCCTGAGCCGGCGGATGATAGTTCCCGTCCGGATCGTCTGGTCGCCGGGCAGCGACGGGGACCGCAACCAGACCGTGGCTCGGCGGGTTCAACCGGCCGAAACTAGCCGGTAGAACCGGCCCGAGCGGCACCGGCCGAGCGTGGCCGGAGCAGGCCGGAAATCGACCTGCGAGCGGGCCGCCCCCCCGACCCGAAACTGGAGGATCAACGATGCTCCGCAGCTTGTTCTCGACGCTGTTGCTGGCCGCGTGCGCGCTGCCCGCTTCCGCACAGGAGGCGCCGCGCCCCTCCGCCCCGCCGGCGCCGCGTCCGCCGCCGCTCGACCGCCCGCGCGTGGACGGCGAGATCCTGCCTCCGCCCGCCGAGGGCGGCGCGCGGCGCGGTGAAATCCGTGACCGGATCCGCGAACGGATCCGCGAGCGGATCGGTGAGCGCGTCCGCGACGCCCGTGACGGCCGCGGCGATGATGCCGCACCGCAGCCACCGAGCAGGGTGCCGCCGCTCCCGCCGCGCGGCGAGCTGCATGACCGCATCAAGGAGAAGGTCCGCGAGCAGGTCGAGCAGCGGCGCGAAGCACGGCCGCGTCCGCCCGGACCGTCGGGTCAGCCCGGACCGTCGCGTCCGCCCGGACCGTCGCGTCCGCCCGGACCGTCGGGTCAGCCCGGACCGTCGGGTCCGCCCGGACCGTCGGGTCAGCCCGACCTGCTCGACCGGATCGAGGAGTGGCAGGCGCAGGGCCTCACCCGCGACCAGATCCGCGAGCGGCTCGCCAAGCTGCACGAATTGCGCGGCGAGCGCCGCGACGCGCCGGCACCGCGGCCGCCGCCGGACGCC
>VGYY01000141.1 GCA_016872815.1 Planctomycetota bacterium | reverse complement strand
CGCCGCCGCGATCTCGCGCCCCTCGAGCGACAGCACCACCAGTTCCTGGTCGAGCGGCAGCCACAGCGCGTCGCGCGCCAGCGCGGCGGTGGCCGCGAGGCGCACGTCGCGGCGCCGCGTCGACGCGCCGTCGGGCGCGTTGTCGGGCCACGCCCACTCGATCCGGCCGCCCTGCAGCGCAAGCGCCAGCACCTTGCCGGCCACGGCGACGAAGGCGCGGGCGCCGGCGACGCCGATCAGCTGCGACGTCGGCCCGAACGACTCGCCGGTGGTGAACGGCCGGCTCCAGCGCTCCTTGCCGGTGGCCGGGTCGAGCGAGAAGAGCGCGCGCGAATCGTGCGGCGTGAACAGCGCGAGGTCGTCGCCGGCGAGCGCACCACGGTTGTGCCACACCACGGAGCGCGGGTTGTTGCGGAAGTAGTTGCGCGGCTCGACGATCGGCAGCGTCGGGTACTCCTTGACCCAGCGAAGGTCGCCGAACGCGGCGTCGGTCGCCGTCACCAGGCCGACGTTGGTGGCGCAATAGAGCGTGCCGTCGGCCAGCGCCGAGCAGCCGAGAGTGAACTCCTGGAACGGCATGTTGAACATCGACAGTTCCTGCTGGCCCGAAGCCAGCGGGACGACGTACCACGGCTCGCCGGTGCGCACGTCGAGCGCGGCGAGGTAGGTGTTCACCGCGCCCTCGAAGCGGTGCCCGAGCGCGAAGGCGACGTCGTCGACGATCGCCGGCGGCGCCGGCACATCGAGCCGCGACAGGAGCGCCCCCGGATCGCCGCGCCGCGGGACCTCGGGACGGTCGAACCGGTCGGTGAGGCGATCGTGCACCAGCGGCCGCTGCTCCCAGAGCTGCGCGCCGGTCTCGGCGTCGAGCGCGACCAGCCCGCGGATCGGGCAGGGGTCGTTGATGCGGAAGCCCTGGTAGCTCTTGCTGCGGTGGATCAGCGGCACCTGCAGGTTGGCGATGACCACGCCGTGCGCCGCCGACAGCCCGGCCACCAGCGCCTTGCTCCAGGTCGGGTCGTCGTGCTCGCTGCGCGGGGTGAAGTCGCTGACCGAGAGGAAGCCGTCCTCGCCGAAGCCCTTGGCGAAGACCTGCTGTCCCTCATGCTCCCAGACCAGCGCCCGCGTGAGCAGGTCGAAGCAGCGCACCGACAGCGTGTTGTTGACGTAGAGACGGTCGCCGAGCCGGATCGGCTGGATCGGCGCATGGACCATGTCGCGCAGCGGCGAGCGCAGCCCCGACCAGCGATCGTTCTCGACCTCGAGCTCGAAGCTGCGGTCGAGGTCGAGCGGCCGCTCCGGCGGCGCGGCGATGCGGGTGCGCGTGGCATCGCCGCCGAGCGTCGGCCACTCGTCGGCGGCGGGCGGCGGCGGCGGCGGCGCGCCGGCGACCAGGTCGGCGAGCGGCTGCGGCGGCAGCCCGCCGACGGCCACCGCCCCCGGCACCTCCGGCAGGCCGTCGCCGCCGTCGCACAGGGCGGCCAGCGCGGTCGCGCGCGTCGCCAGCGCCGCCGATCGCGCCTCTTCGCCGGGCAGCGGCGCCAGCGCGAAGTCGAGCACGCGGCGGGCGTGGATCGCCGCCAGCTGGCGCGCGCCGCGCTCGCGCAGCAGCAGGGCGAGCTCGAGCAGCGCCTCCTGCCCCACTGCGGAGTTGGCGAAGCGGCGCGCCACCAGGCGCAGCGCGTGGCGGTCCTGGTCGGCGCTCGCCCGCGCCAGCGCCGGCGCGCCGACCTGCGCGGCGAGGCGCGCGTAGGCGGTGCGGATCTCCGTCGACGCGGTGCGCACCAGCCAGCGCGCCCATTCCGCCGCGCCGACGTAGCGATCGTCGGCGAGCTGCAGGGCGGAAGCGCCGTGGTCGTCGATCAGCTCCTGCAGCTTGCGCGCCGCCGCCACCGTGGCGCCCTCGCGGCGCAGGGTCTCCCACTCGTCGATCAGGTCGCGCACCGGCGCCGCGCCGGCGACCTGGAAGCTGTTGAACTGGTGGGTGTCGGGGTCGAAGCGCCAGCGCGGATCGGGCAGCTGCTCCCAGCCGCGGAAGCCGTCCTGCGCCGGCGCCGCCGGCCCGGTCGACGCAGCCAGGCCGAGCGCCGCGCAGAGCGCGACGCGACGGCGACGACGGCGGTCGGCACGGCTCACAGCAGGTTGGCCCTCTTGCGCAGGATCCACTCGACGGTGAGCAGGAACATCACCGCCACGAGCACTTCCCAGCGGTCCCAGACGTCGCGCCGCTCGGTGCGGATCGGCACGCGCCGAACGTCGCCGGCGAGCGACTCGAGCAGGCGCGGCAGCTCGTCGAGGCCGACGCAGCGGCCGCCACCCGCCGCCGCCACCGCTTCGAGGCGCGGCCGGTCGAGCGACGGATTGATGAACTCGAGCATCGGCACCTGCACTTCGACGGTGCGCTGCGACAGCCGCTTGCCGGCCTGCGCCGGATCCTCGAGCCAGAGGCGGATCGCGCCCGGCGCGTCGGCGCGCAGCGTCCGCGTGTATTCGCCGTCGTCGGTGCGCTCGGCCATGACCTCTTCGGCGGCACGGTCGCCGCGCTGCACGTGCACGACCTGCCGCTCGTCGCGCGACTTGCGGAAGTCCTCGTCGTAGACGCGCACCGCAACCTCGATCGGCTCGCCGAGGACGTAGCGCTCCTTGTCGGTGCGCAGGTCGAAGCGCTTGTCCGAGCTGCGCAGCTTCTGCAGCGCCACGTCGCGGATGGCGGCGCGCCAGAAGCGTTCCGTGTAGCGGTCGCCCAGCGGCATGCGCCAGCGCCAGGTCTCGTCGAAGCCGATCCAGAGCGTGCGACCGGCCGGAACCCGCGTCGCCGCCATCAGCACGTGCGGGCCGAAGCGGTTGGCGTTGGCCGGATGGACCAGGATCACCTCGGCGCCCGGCTTCGCGCGGCGCACCGGCGCGTACCACCACATCCCGGGCAGGCCGACGTCGGCGTCCTCCAGCAGGCGCTGGTTCAGCTTCGGCTCGGTCTCCAGCGCGACGATGCGGTGCGGCAGCTCCCAGTCGGGCAGGTGCGGGCGGAAGCGGCCGCGATCCTGCACCGCCGAGCGCTCCTCCTCGTGGTCGCCGATCTCGACCGGCAGGATGTCGGCGATCGGCGTGTCGCGGTAGTCGCGCGGCGAGTGCAGCTGGCCGGCCACCATGATCAGACCGCCGCCGAGCTCGACGAATTCCTGCAGTTCGGCCAGCAGGTCCATCGTCGTCGGGCGCGACAGGAACCCCTTGTCGAGGTCATCGGGCGCGATGTCGCCGAGGATGATGACGTCGTACTGGAACAGGTCCTTGCGCGTCGGCGGGAAGCGGGTCAGCGCCGGCACGTCGCGCGTCGACTCCTGGATGAAGTCGGCGGCCGCCGACTGCAGCAGGCACTGCGCCCGCAGGTTCGGTGCGCGCAGGAGGATGTCCTTCAGGTAGCGGTACTGCCAGCGCGGCCGCCCCTCGACGTAGAGGACCTTGATCACCTCCGGCTGGACCCGCAGCGCGACGGTGCGGACGTTGTCGTCGGTGAACTGCTCGCCCGGCCTCGGCGGGAACTTCACCTCGATCTGGTACTCGCCTTCGCGGGTCGGCTTGAAGAAGAGCGTCTCGCTCTGCTGGCCGCCGCGCGCCGCGAGCGTGAAGTCGTGGCGGGCCACCTCGGCGCCGGCGGTGCGATCGGTCACCACCAGCTCGCCCGGCTCGCCCTCGAAGCCGCGCGCGGAGAGCGAGACGGCGACGGCGACCGTCTCCTCCACCATCGCCAGGTCGGGCGCGTCGACGCTGAGCAACGCGACGTTCTTCGGCTCCGCCGGGTTGCCGACGGCGACGGTGTGCACGGTGATGCCGTCGGCCGCGGCCGTCGCCGCGAGCTCGGCCGGATCGCGCCCGGAGTTCGACTGCCCGTCGGTCACCAGCACCAGCGTGGTCAGCTGCCGATGGCGCAGCTCGGCCAGCGCGTGGCCGAGCGCGTCGCCGGCGGCACTGGCGCCGCGCGCCGGATCGGCGCCGCCGCGCAGGACGTCCGCGATGCCTGCCACCGCACGCGTCCCCGCCGCGAAGGCGTAGAGCCGCGGATCGACCCGCTCGGACAGCGTGGCGAGGAGATCGACCGCCGCTGCGCCGTCCGCGGCGTCGCGCTTCAGAATGCGATGCAGCAGCTCGCCGCGCGGCATCTGCGCCACCGCGGCGCGCTCGACGCCGGCGGCTTCGGCCATCGCGTCGGCGAGCCCGGCCTCGTACTCCTCGGCGCGGTCCATCGACAGCGATTCGTCGAACAGGATCCCGACGGTCGAGCGGTGCACGGCGAACACCTTGCTCTCGCGCACCGGCTGGAACAGCACCAGCAGCAGGAGCCCGATCGCCGCGAGGCGCAGGAGTCCGAGCAGTCCGCGCAGCCGGCCGCCCGCCGCGCCCGCCTCGCGCCGGTAGACGTAGCCGACCAGCAGCACCAGCGCGGGCACGATCACCAGCACGGTGACCCACGTCGGCGGCGCCGCGGCGAACGCCAGTTCCTCGCGCACGCTCTCGGCGGCGCCGACGCCGGCGGCCTGCTCGGCCGGTCCGAACCGCGCGATCATGTGCCGTAGCTCCCGAACCGCCAGGCCAGGACCGTCTCGAGCAGCAGCAGCGCCAGCAGCGCCAGCAGCAGCGACTTCCAGATCTCGCCCTGGCGTTCGGGCTGCTGCTCGTCCTGGTCCTGCGGGACCTCGCGCGCGTGGTACTTGAACGCGGCGCGCGCGTACACCGAACGGATCGCATCGGCGTCGAGCGCCTCGAGCCACCCCTCGATCGGGTCCACGTTCACGGCGAAGTGCTCGCGCAGCGGCAGCTCCTCGCCGCCGAACTGGGCGTCGAGCACGTAGAGGCCGGGCACGCGGGTGTCGGTGTACGACTCGATCCGCCAGGTCCCCCGCACCGCCTCGCGCGGCGGGTCGCCGCGGCGCACGGCGCCGCCCGGTGCGGTGACGCTCCACGACAGCGGCGGCGCCGGGAAGCCGCGCGCGATGGCGCCACCGATCGGGAGCGAATGGTCGCCGGCATCGCGGATGCAGAGGTGGTTCAGCATGTCCCAGGTCAGCGGGAAGTACGCCGAGGTCGCCTGCGGGTAGTTCGACCAGCTGTCCTCGATGCCGCTCACGTGGAACCAGAGCGTGCGTCCGCGCCCGACGCGATGCTCGACCAGCGCCGGGACGCCGCTCCCGTGATGGCGCAGCACCACCCGCGCATCCTGCGGCAGCAGCGAGGCGCCGCCCTTCTCGGTCTCGAACGGCCAGTAGCGGAAGATCGGGAAGCGCAGGAACTGGCGGCGCCGGTCGTCGGCGAAGGTGCGCACCGCCGGATGGAGCTCATCCGCGAGCTCGAGGCGATAGGGCGCATCGCGCCGCGCGCTGCCGGCGGCCGGGTCGTACGCCTCGCCCACCGGTTCGGCGCCGATGCGCAGCGGCAGGAGCCCGCTGCCATCGCCCCGGAAGAGGTGCTCGTTCCACGACTCGGGCCGCAGTTCCTCCCCGAGCAGGAACAGCGCGCCGCCGCCGCCCTCGACGTAGGCGCCGAGCGCCGGCACCACCTTCTCGGCGTCGAGCTCGCGCACGTCGACGAAGACCACCGCGGCATAGCGCGAGAAGTCGGGCAGGACGCGGGCAAGGTCGAACCACGGCAGGACCGTCGGCTCGAACCAGCGACGCTGCGCGGCATCGCCGCTCAGGCCGAACGTCGGGTCGACCACCAGCAGCAGCGAGGCGATGGCCGACTCGGCGACTTCGCCGCCGCCCGGGTGGCCGTCGACGATCAGCAGCGGCAGGCTCTCCCGCACCGGCAGTCGCAGGAAGCGCGCGTCATCGTCGGCGAGGTCGTCCTCGTCGACGCGGAACTCGATGCCGAGGTCGCCCTCGTCGCGACAGGAGTGGTGCAGCTCGACGGTCGCGCGGCCGTCGGCATCGAAGTCGAAGGTGACCGGCCGCTCGAACTCGCCGATGCGGAACCGGCCGCTGCCTGAGCGCGCGCCGATCGCGTCGGTGCGCGTCTTCTGCAGCTGCGCGGTGAAGCGCAACGACTGCCCGCGGATGGCGAGCGGCTCGCTGGCCCGCAGGTCCACCACCGCCACGTCGTCGGGCGGCTCGAGCGAGTCGCCGAGGTGGACGAGATGGAGCGCACTGCGCTCGCCGAGCTGGCGCATCCGCGAGGGCAGGCTGCCGGCCGGAGCGTCGCCGGCGGCGGGCAGGTCGCCGGCGACGGCGTCCGGCGCGGCGATCGCCGCGTCGGTCGCGTCCGGGCCGGGAGCCGCCAGCGCCAGCACCGACTCGTCGAACGTCACCGACTGGAAATCGGAGAAGAGCCAGACCTCGGGATGGCCGAGCACCTGCTTGTCCAGCAGCTCCCGCAGCAGGTAGTCGAGCAGGCGCGCGAGATCGCCGCGCTCGTACTGCGGGCGGCTCAGCGTGGCCAGCTTGCGCTCGAAGTCCGGCAGCCCGGCCGAGACGCAGTGGAGGACCGGCTCGCGGGCGAAGGTGACCAGCGTCACGCGATCCTGCCGGTCGCCCTTCATGCCGGCGGCCAGCCGGCGCACCTGTTCCAGCGCCGCCTGGTGCAGCGTCGTGCTGCCGACCCGGCGACTCATGCTGTAGCTGTCGTCGAGGACGACGATCACCTCGCGCTGCGACGGGCTGAACACCGACAGCGAGCTGTCGGGGCCGAACCACGGCCGCGCGAACGCCAGCGCCAGCACCACCGGGATCGCGCAGCGCAGCAGCAGCAGCAGCAGGTTCTCCACCTGCAGCTTGCGCCGCCGCTTCTGGTACGCGGTGAGCAGGAACTCCATCGCCGCCCACGGCACGGTGCGGTACCGGCGGCGGTTCAGCAGATGGATCAGCAGCGGCACCGCCAGCAGCGCGGCGAAGCCGGCCATCGCCGGATGGAGCAGCGCCAGCAGCGGCAGCGCGCTCATCGGCGCAGCTCCTTGCGCGCGCGTCGCGCGAGGATGGCGCTCAGCGGGATGTCGAGGCTGGTGCCGGTGTCGATCGACTCGAAGTCGACCTGCTCCTTGAGGCAGCCGCGGCGCAGCTCCTTGCGGAACCCGTCCATCGCCGCGAGGTACTCCGCCCTCATCGCGCGCGGATCGACGATCAGCTCGCCGCTGCCCTCCAGCCCGACGAACTTGTAGAGCGTGTTGCGCGAGAACTCGAAGGTGAGCTCCTCGGGCATCAGGAGTTGCAGCAGCAGCACGTCATGCTTGCGCTTGCGCAGCCGCGCCAGCCCCTTCAGCGTGTCGGCCACCGGCGCGAAGAAGTCGGAGATCACCACGATCAGGCTGCGGCGGTGGACGCGGTCGGCGAGGTCGCCCAGCACCGGCAGCAGCGAGGTCTTCGTCTCGGCCGGGCGCGCCCCGGTGTCGAGCGTGGCGAAGAGCGATTGCAGGTGCGCGGGACTGGTGTGCGGCTCGACGTAGTGGTGCACCTGCGTGTCGAAGAGCGCGATGCCGGCGGCGTCGCGCTGCTTGATCAGGAGGTGGGAGAGGGCGGCCGCGACCAGCGTCCCGTACTGCCAGCGGGTGGTGTCGTAGCCCTCGGGGAAGCGCATCGAGCCCGAGGTGTCGAGCGCGATCAGGCAGCGGAGGTTGGTCTCCTCCTCGTACTGCTTGACGTAGTAGCGGTCGTTGCGCCCGAAGACCTTCCAGTCGAGATGGCGCAGATCGTCCCCGGGCACGTACTCGCGGTGCTCGGCGAATTCCACCGAGGCGCCGCGGTACGGGCTGCGATGCGATCCCTGCAGGAAGCCTTCGACGATCAGGCGGGCCTTGACCTCGAGCCGCCCGAGCCGGTCGACGACCCTAGGATCCAAGTACCTTCGGGAGTCCGCCATCCGCGAGTGCTTCGCTCTTGTTGGGGTCGACGGTCTGCAGGATCCGCTCGATCAGCGTGTCGGAGGTGTGGCCCTCCGCCTCGGCCGCGAAATTGAGCAGGATGCGGTGGCGCAGCACCGGCTTCGCCACCCACTTGATGTCGTCGAGCTCGACGCCGGGCCGCCCGTGCAGCGCGGCGCGCGCCTTGGCCCCCAGCACCAGGTACTGCGTGGCGCGCGGACCGGCGCCCCACGCCACCGTCTCCTTGAGGAAACCGGGCGCGTCCTTCTCGGTCCCGCGCGTCCAGCGCGCGAGGCGCATGGCGTACCGGATCAGGTGATCGCTGATCGGCACGCGCCGCACCAGCTCCTGCAGCTGCAGGATCTCCTGCTGCGAGACCACGCTCTTCAGCTCGACCGTGCCGCCCGCCGTCGTGCGCCGCACGATCTCGAGCTCCTCCTGCTCGGTCGGGTAGCCGATCTTGACGTTGAACATGAAGCGATCGAGCTGCGCCTCGGGCAGCGGGTAGGTGCCCTCCTGCTCGATCGGGTTCTGCGTGGCGAACACGAAGAACGGCTTCGGCAGCTCGTAGCGCTTGCCGCCGACGGTGACCTGGAACTCCTGCATCGACTCGAGCAGCGCCGCCTGCGTCTTCGGCGGCGTCCGGTTGATCTCGTCGGCGAGGATCACGTTGGCGAAGATCGGCCCGCGGATGAAGACGAGGTCGCGCTGGCCGGTCGAGACGTTCTGCTGCAGGACCTCGGTGCCGGTGATGTCGGCCGGCATCATGTCGGGCGTGAACTGGACGCGGTTGAACGAGAGCCCGATGGTCTTCGCCAGGCTCGAGATCAGCAGCGTCTTCGCCAGGCCCGGCACGCCGGTGACGATGCAGTGGCCGCGCGCGAACAGCGCGCAGAGCAGTTGCTCCTTCACATCGTCCTGGCCAACGATGACCTTGCCGAGCTCGTCCCCGATGCGCCGGTAGGCAGCCCCGAGCTGCTGCAGCAACGCGGGGTCGGACACGCTCTCCATCCGCCTCTCCTTGCCGGCACCGGGATTCCCGGGTGCCATCCTCTCGCCGGTCGACTGCTCACCCCGGTCGGTTGGTCGACCGTTCACTGGCCGCCGCCCCACCCGGGGCGGATCGGAATCAGCACCAAGCCGCGTACCCGCGGGGCATGCACGGGGCGAGATCATGCACCGCTCGACCGTCGGGCGGAGTCGTTTTTCGGCCGTCGCCGCCGCGGGTTCCGCAACCCCGCTGGTTGCCGTCCACCCTTGGCTAGCCGACTTCCTACGAGCGGGAACGGAAACCGGACAGAAGTGGTTTTCGAGCGGGTCTCACCGCCCCGCCGGTGCGTAGACGATGGTGAAAAGCGGTGAAGTCGACACCAGACGGTCATCTGCGAGCGCAAGGTCGCCGAAGGTGCCGAACTCGGGGTAGGGCCGCCCCGCCTCGGCCGGCGGCGGAATCGACGCCAGCAGCCCGCTGTCGAGGTCGATCCGATAGAGGTGGCGGTCGGTCGGCAGGAACAGCGCGGTCGCGGTGGCGGCGGCCGTCCCGACGATCTTGTTGCCGTACATCACCGGCAGCCGTTCCGGCGCCGGCCAGAGCGCCGCGCCCGAGTGGTCGGTCGCCTCGATCGCGTAGGCCGGGTCGTGGCGCTCGTCGAGCTCGCGGCGGAGGAAGAAGCAGCGGCGCGCGTCGGCGTGCAGCAGGCAGAGCCGTTTCTGCTTCTCGATCGGCTCCTCGAGCAGCAGATGGCCGGCAGCGCTCGGCCAGCGCGCGAGCACGTAGAGGTAGTGCGAGTCGGACGGCGTGACGAGGACGCGATCGGGCAGCGCGATCGGCGCGCGCCCGAGCCACGGGCCGAGCGCGTAGCGGGTGGCCCGCTCGTAGCGATCGAAATCGGGCGGGACGGCGCGGTGGTAGCGGAAGAACCAGCGCGGTTCGAGGTCGCCCGCCCCCACCGCGGCGATGACGCCGAGGTTGGTGGCGACGAAAGCGACCCCGTCACGCACCACCAGCGGCGACGGATTCACCCGGCGCGCCGCCTCATTGCCGAAACGGGCGCCGCCGATGCGCGCCAGCGCCGCTGCGCGGGCGAGGAACGTCGCTCCGGACGGCGCCCCGGTCGCCGCGTCGAACGCCAGCAGCGCACACTCGGTCTCCTTGATCCGCAGGCGCGAGGCGACCACCAGCACGCGGCCGTCCACCACCGCGGGCGCGCCGACCAGCACGTGGTCGCGCAGTTCGTCGCGGACGGCCAGGTCGGCGCTGGTGACGCGCCACTCGACGAAGCCGTCGCGCGCGAGGTCGACCTTGAGCAGCGCGGTGCTCGGCGATTCGCCGCGGTGCGCCAGTTCGGCGGCGGTCTGCCCCGGCTCGCGCAGTTCGAGGACGACGTAGAGCGCGTCGCCATCGAGGCTCAATGCCGCGCGGTCGAGCGCCACCTCGAACTCGTCGGGCGGCAGGTGGAAGTCGAAGTCGGAGCGCAGCGGCGGAAAGCAGTCGGTCCCGCTCGCGAGGTCGCGGACGCGCAGCAGCACCGGCCCGCTGTCGGCCGAGTCGATCGGTTCGAGCGTGATGAGCCGCCCGCGGGACACCAGCGGCGCGCGCGTCGGCAGGTCCTTCAGCTCGGGCTCGTCCTGAGTCGGCTGGTGATGGACCAGCAGGAAACGGCTGCGGTGCAGCGCGTACTCGGGATCGCGGCTCGCAAGCGGCGAGCGCGCCGGTGCGAACAGCCGCTCGAAGCGCGGCAACGCCGCACCGAACGAGAAGGGCGGCGACGCGGCGTCCTGCGCCGCCTGCAGCAGTTCGGCGAGCGGTCGCGCGGCGGCGCCCGCCGCCATGACGGCGCCTTCCGGCCAATGGGCGAGCGGTGGCGTCGGCGCGCCCGCCGCCAGTCGCGCTTGCACCTCGAGCAGGCGCGCCGCCGCCAGCGGCCGCTGC
>VGYY01000140.1 GCA_016872815.1 Planctomycetota bacterium | reverse complement strand
CGTTGATGACGCGCAGGCCGCGCCGGGCGGCCGCCAGCTCGCGCGCCGCGATCATCCCGCGGGTGGCGTCGGTCAGCGGCACGTGGACGGTGAGGAAATCGGCGGCCGCCAGCAGCTCGGCGAGCGGGACGCACGCGACGCCGGGCAGCGGCGTCGCGCCCGTCGGCAGGAACGGGTCGTGCGCGAGCACGCGCAGCTTGAGGCCGAGCGCGCGGTCGGCGACGACGCGGCCGATGCGGCCGAGACCGACGATCCCGAGCGTCTTGCCGGCGAGCTCGCTGCCGACGAAGCGGCTGCGCTCGAAGCCGCCGCCGCGCAGGTGGCGGTCGGCGGCCGGGATCCGGCGCGCCAGCGCCAGCAGCAGCGCGATCGCGTGCTCGGCGGTGGTGGTCGTGGTGGCATCCGGGACGTTGGTCACGATCACGCCGCGACGGGAGGCGGCGGCGAGGTCGACGTTGTCGACGCCGATGCCGGCTCGCGTGATCAGGCGCAGCCGCGCGGCGTGCTCGAGCGCGCGCGCCGTGACCGTGGTCTTGCTGCGGACCAGCAGCGCGTCGAAGCCGGGCAGCTCGGCGCACAGGCTCGCCTCGCCGAGCCCCTGGCGCTGCTCCACCTCGAGGCCGCCGGCGCGCAGCGCGGCGACCCCCTCGGCCTCGATCGGATCGGCGACCAGCACGCGGAACATGGCGCCTTTCTACTCTGTGGCGCCATGGCGCCGCCCATCGAGCTCGAGCCCGACAAGATCCTCGCGACGATCCAGCAGCTCGAGCGGCGGATCGCCGAGCGGTTCGCCGGCTCAGGACTGGCCGGAGTCACGCAGCAGCTCTCGACGGTGGCCGGTCGCGCGGTGGTGCGGGCGGAGCAGATCCGGCGGCCGTCGCTCCGGCTGCGGCTGGTCAGCGGCGTGCTGCTCGCGGCGATGGGGTGGCTGCTCTGGTACGCGGTCACGCACGCGCGACCGCCGCCGGGGACGTTCGAGGCGTTCGATCTGGTGCAGGCGATCGAGGCGCTGCTGTCGGCGCTGGCGCTGCTCGGCGTGACGGTGCTGTTCGTGACGACGCTCGAGGGACGGGCCAAGCGGAAGAAGGCGCTCGCGGCGCTGCACGAGCTGCGGGTGCTGGCGCACGTCATCGACATGCACCAGCTGGCCAAGGATCCCGAGCGGTTGCACGACGACTTCGCGCCGACCGAGTCGTCGCCGGCGGTGCCGCTGACGCCGTTCGAGCTCGATCGCTACCTCAACTACTGCGGCGATCTGCTGGCGCTGGTGGGGAAGGTGGCCGCGTACTACCTCTCGAGCTTCCAGGACGAGGTGGTGCTGGCGGCGGTCAACGAGATCGAGGACCTCACCAACGGCTTGTCGCGCAAGGTGTGGCAGAAGCTGATGCTGCTCGACCAGCTCTTCCCGGACGGCAAGCGCGCGCCGACCGGCGCGCCGCGCCAGCCGCCGTCGGAGCGCTGAGGGCCGGCGCAGACGCGACGGGACGACCGATCGGGATCCGTCGTCCCATTCAGCTGCCGGAGGAGAGCCAGGCGAGGACCTGGCGGGTGCGGGTGGCGAGGGCCGCCTCGTCGCGGGCGCGCAGCAGGGCGGGGTCGGCCAGCGCCGGGCCCATGCTCAGCGCGCAGGCGCCGGCGGCGATCAGCTCGCGGACGCGGCGCTCGTCGAACGGGACGGCGTTGCCGGTCAGCATCAGCCGGCTCCACGGCTGCGGTCCGTGCAGCGAGCGGATGAACTCGGCGCCGTCGAGCGCAGCGGCCGGGAACAGCTTCACGATCTCGGCGCCGAGCGCCTCGGCGCGGCCGATCTCGCTGACCGTGCCGCATCCCGGGATCCAGGCGACCTTGCGCCGATGGCAGAGCCGCGCGACCTCCTCGTCGAGCTGCGGGCTGACGACGAAGTCGGCGCCGTGCGCCAGGTAGAGCGCCGCGGTCGGCGCGTCGACGATCGACCCGACGCCCACGATCAGCTCCGGCCGCGCGCGCCGCAGTTCGGGGACGACGGCGCACCAGGTCGCGAGCGCCGCGTCGCCGCGATGGAGGAACTCGACCAGTGCGGCGCCGCCCGCCGCGAGCCCGCGCGCACCGGCCAGGGTCACGCTCGTGTCGCTCGCCGGCAGCGTCGGCAGCAGCCGGGTGGCGAGCAGGCGGTTCCAGACGTCGAGGCGGGCGTGGGCGGCCATGGCGATCCCTCGGGCAATCCCTGCGCGTCGAAGGCGCAGAGTAATCGAGCCGCCCGCGCCGGGACCCGTCGTCGCCGCGTCCATCGGGTCGCGTCGCGTCGCGCCTGACCGGACCGGAATGGAACCGGGGCGCGCGCCTCGCGGCGTGCGCCCCGGCGAATTCTCGATCCGGCTGCACCGACCGGGACCCCGCTGTCACGCGCGAGGCCCGCCGCAGCGGCGTACCGCGGTCAGTAGGTGAGCGCGTCCTTCGCGCTGACCAGGCCGTTGCCGAACTTGGTGTCGTAGCCGCCGGCGCCCAGGTCCTTCGCCTTGGTCTGGATGGCGCTGCGGACCTGGCTGTTGGTGTACGCCGACTTGTTCGCCTTCACCAGCGCCGCCGTCGCCGCGACATGCGGGGTGGCCATCGAGGTGCCGGTGTAGAAGTAGTAACCGAAGTTCGCGTACCCGCCGCTGAACGTCTGCTGCAGGATGCCGTCGCCGTAGCCGTCGTTGTTCTGGTCGACGCCGGTATCGCCGCCGGGCGCGACGATGTCGATGCCGGTGCCCCAGTTCGAGTAGCTGCAGCGGGCGCCGTCGAACCGGGTGGCACCCACGGCGATCGTGTTGGCGTAGCGCGCCGGGTAGTCGATGCCGTTCTTGCCGCCGTTGCCGGTCGCCGCGCAGGTGACGCAGCCCTTCGTGTTCCAGGCGTAGTCGATCGCGCTCTGGAGCGTGGACGAACCGCTGCGCGATCCGAGGCTCAGGTTGATCACGAAGGCGCCGTTGTTGGCGGCGTAGCGGATGCCGTCGGCGATCCAGCTGTGGTAGCCCGAACCGGCGCTGTCGAGCACCTTGATCGGCATGATCGACGAGGCATGGGCGAGCCCGGCGCAGCCCGCCGAGTTGTTGGTGGTCTGCGCCACGGTGCCGGCGACGTGGGTGCCATGCCCGTTGTCGTCGTTCGGGTGCGAGTCGTTGTTCACGTAGTCCCAGCCGGCGACGAAGGTGGTCCCCGCCAGGTCAGGCGCCTGGGTGAACGCGCCGTACGTCTCGTAGGCAACGCCCGTGTCGACGACCGCCACGGTGACGCCGGCGCCCTGAGTGGTGTTCCACGCCGAGTCGCCCTGCACGCCGTGGTTCGAGACCACGCCATTCGACGTCTGGCCCCAGTCGTAGAAGTTCCACTGGTACGGGTTGTAGTAGGTGTCGTTCGGCGCACCCGACATCCAGGCGACGTAGTCGGGCTCGGCGTACTCGACGTCGGCCTGCGTCGACAGCAGGTTGACCCAGTCGCGCACGCTGCCCGCCGGCACCTTCAGCACGTCGAACGCGCCGTCGACGCCGCGCTGCAGGAAGCGACCGCCCCACGGGGCGACGCGCAGGTCGACGTCGGCCGGATCGAGTTCCACCTTCCACTTCACCAGCACGCGATCCGGCGCGAACTCCGGCGCGTCGGCCGGCGCCACGAACGGCGGCACGACGACCATCCGCGCCTGCCGCGCATCCTGCTCTCCCCACGCGATCAATCCCGCCGCGGCCATCGCCGCCAGCGCCAGACGATTCAGCTGTGAGATGCGCACCATTCCTCCCTCCGTCGCGAATTCGAACCCGACGAATGACCCGAGCCGGGTCGCGGCTTCTCCCGATCGCCGCGAGCGACTGCGCCGCTTCCCGACGGCGCGCGGCGGAATGTAGCCCGGGCGAACGCGTCCGCTCGGCGGCGTGCACGGCCCGCGGGTTCCGTGCGCCGGCGATGGCGCGAGGATCTTCGCGGCTTGCCGTCGCTGCCGGCGCCGCGGTCGCGATCGCCGCGCCGCGCCTCAGAGCGCTCTCAATCCCGGAGGTCGGTCTCCGGCCAGATCCTGGCGCGCGCCCAGTCGACTGTCACCGCGACCTGCTCGCCACCAGTGACTCGCGTCGTCGGCGCCACCGTGCAGCGCAGCGACGCGCCCCACATCCGTAGCGCCACGATCCGGAACGGGCCGGCCTCCTCGATCCACTCGACGGTGGCGAGCGGCGCGCCGGACGCCGCGTTCGGCGCGATTCCGGGCGACGCCGCGGTGAGCTGCAGCTGTTCCGGTCGCAGCCCGAGCAGCGCCCGGGTGCCCTCCGGCGCCGCGGCCGCGGTGATCGTCGACCCATCTGGCGTGCGCCACTGTCCGCCGCGCCGCTCGAGGGCGATCAGGTTGATCGGCGGCTGGCCGAGCTGACGCGCGACCAGGGCCGAGCACGGCTCGAGGTAGACCTCGCGCGGCGGGCCGACCTGCAGCACGCGCCCTTCGGCCAGCACCGCGATCCGGTCCGCCAGCGACAGCGCCTCCGCCTGGTCGTGGGTGACGTAGACCACCGGCACGCCGAGCTGCCGGAACAGCCGCTTCAGCTCGACGCGCAGCGACTCGCGCAGCTTCGCATCGAGGTTGGTCAGCGGCTCGTCGAGCAGGAACAGCCGCGGTCGGCGGACGATCGCGCGACCGATGGCGACGCGCTGCATCTCGCCGCCGGAGAGGTTCTTGGCCGGGCGGTCGAGCAGTCGCGTGATGCGGAGCATCGCCGCCGCCTCGTCGACGCGCGCGGCGATCTCGGCCGCGGGCAGCGTGCGGCCGGGCGCCCTGAGCGGGAAGGCGAGGTTCTCGCGCACGCTGAGGTGGGGGTACAGCGAGAAGTTCTGGAACACCAGCGCGACGTCGCGGTCGGCCGGGGCGAGCGCCGCGGCATCGCGCCCGCCGAGTTCGATGCGACCCGCGTCGGGCGTCTCGAGGCCGGCGATCACGCGCAGCAGCGTCGTCTTGCCGGCGCCGGTGGCGCCCAGCACCACGAGCAGCTCGCCGGCGGCGAGCTCGAGCGAGACGTCGGCCAGCGCCGTGACCGCTGCGGCGCCGCCGCCGAAGCGCTTGGTGAGGCCGGTGATCCGCAGTGCGGGCGCAGGAGCGTTCATTGCAGGCGCGCTCCGCCGTCGGGGTCGAACAGGCGGACGTGGGTCGCATCGAAGGCGAGGGCGACGGCGCTGGCGGCGGCGGCGGTCCGTTCCGGCTCGACCCGCGCCACCAGCGCACCGCAGGCGGTCTGCACGTGGACGCAGCGGCTGGCGCCGAGGTACTCGGTCAGCACCACCTCGCCGCGCAACGCGCCCGGCGTCTCGGGGGCGACGAGCCGGACGAACTCCGGCCGCACGCCGAGGGTCGCCGGTCCGCTCCGCACGGCCGCCAGTGCCGCGGGCAGCGGCAGCGGCGTCGCGCCGCCGGTCGGGACGAAGCGGGCGGCGCCGGCCGCGTGCTCGATCGTGCCATCGAGGAAGTTCATGCCGGGGCTGCCGACGAAGTGGGCGACGAACAGCGACGCCGGCTCGTCGTAGACCGCCATCGGCGGGCCGACCTGCTCGATCCGGCCGTCGTGCATGACGACGATCCGGTCGGCAAGGCGCATCGCCTCCTCCTGGTCGTGGGTGACGTAGAGCGTGGTCACGCGCGCCTCGAGCTGCTGCGTGCGCAGGAACTCGCACATGGCGAGGCGGCGGTCGGCGTCGAGCGTGCCGAGCGGCTCGTCCATCAGCCAGATCTTCGGGCGGCGGATCATCGCGCGGCCGAGCGCCACGCGCTGCTGATCGCCGCCAGAGAGCTCGCGCGGTCGGCGGCGCAGGAGCGGGCCGAGCTCGAGGCGGGCGGCCAGCTCGGCGACGGCGGCGTCGCGTTGCGCGCGCGGCACGCCGCTGCAGTCGAGCGGGAAGGCGAGGTTCTCGGCGACCGAGAGATGCGGGTAGAGCGCGTAGAACTGGAAGACGAAGCCGACGTCGCGCTGCGAGGGGCGCTGCAGCGAGACGTCCTGGCCGGCGAGGCGGATGGCGCCGCCGGTGGGGAGCTCGAGTCCGGCGGTCATGCGCAGCGTCGTGGTCTTGCCGCAGCCGCTCGGGCCGAGCAGCACGATGAACTCGCCCTGCGCGGCCGCGAAGTCGATCCCCTTCACGGCGCGGGTGCCGTCGGGGTAGGTCTTCTCCAGCGCGACGAGCTCGAGCCACGCGCTCATGGCGCTCGCTCCGACGTGGCGCCGCCGCTGCGGGTGCCCGCCGTCGGCTTCGGCGATTGCAGGTGGCCGGTGACCGTCTGCGCGATCACGCCGCCGAGCGTGACGAAGAACCCCGCGCGCAGCCCGCCGTCCCACCAGGGCTGCAGCATCAGCAGCAACCCGAGCCCCATCACCGCCACCGCGATCCGATCCGCCTGGACGGCCGGCTTCGGGGCGGTCACTGCTTGATCGTCCCGAAGGTCATGCCGCGCAGCAGGTGGTTGCGGACGAGGAAGGTGAACAGCACGATCGGGGCGACGAAGATCAGCGCGCCCGCCGCGACCTGCGGCCACGGCATGCCCTCGAGGTTGCCCTGCAATCCGGCGAAGTAGGCCGGCACCGTCAGCGCCCCCGAGCTGTTGAGCGTCATCGCGAAGCCGTATTCGTTCCACGACGAGATCAGGCAGAAGACCGCCGTGACCGCCATCCCGGTGCGCGCCTGCGGCAGGATCACGCGGAAGAACGCCTGCAGCCGGGTGTAGCCGTCGACCAGCGCCGCCTCCTCGAAGGCGCGCGGGATCTCGTCGATGAATCCCTTCATCAGCCACACCGCCAGCGACAGGTTGAACGCCGTGTAGAGCAGCACGAGCCCGGCGTGGCTGGCGAGCAGCCCGAGCTCGCGGTACATGATCAGCACCGGGATCACGACGGCGAGCGGCGGCATGAAGCGCGTCGACAGGATGAAGAAGAGCCAGTCCTTCGCCCCGGCGACCTTGAACCGGCTGAAGCCGTACGCGGCCAGCGTGCCGAGCGCCACCGACAGCGCCGTCGACAGGAGCCCGATCACCACGCTGTTGCCGAGGTGTTCGAAGTAGCTGGCGCGCGCCCCGACGTGCACCTCCCCGAGCTTGGCGTAGGCGCCGAGCGTGGCGGCGAAGGTCACGCGCTCGTCGTCGACGGGGGCACCTGCCGCCCCGTCGCCGGCCGGGGCCGCGAGCGTCGGCACGAAGCGCGGATGGAGGCTGATCGCGTCGTCCTTCGCCTTCAGCGAAGTGAGCGCCATCCACAGGAGCGGCAGCGTCGCCACCACGAAGTAGCCGGCGACGATCAGGCGCGCGAGCCACCTCATGCCGGCCGCTCCTTCATCCGCTCCATGTAGCGGGTGAACATCGTGGCGACGGCGATCACCGCGACCAGCACGACGCAGCCGAAGCCGGCGCCGAGTCCGACCTTGCCGTCGCGGAACACCACCTGGTAGAGCAGCGTGGAGAGCGTCTGCGTCTTCGGGTCGTTCGGCCCGGTGATCGCCATCACGAGGTCGAACTGCTTCAGCGCGTCGGTCGCGCGCAGCAGCACGGCGAGCCCCAGCAGCGGCGCGCACAGCGGCAGCGTGATCCGCCGGAACACCGTGAAGCGCGACGCGCGGTCGATCTCGGCCGCCTCGTAGAGCGACTTCGGGATCGCGTTCAGCGCGGCCAGCGCGATCAGCAGCATGAACGGCGTCCACATCCAGAGGTCGACCAGCAGCAGCGAGGTGAACTTCCAGTCGCGGTCGGTCGTCCACTGCGGCGTCGGCAGGCCGACCGCGCCGAGGAACTGGTTGAGGATCCCGTAGTTGCCGTTCAGGATCAGGTTCCAGAACAGCCCGACGACCGCCGGCGACAGCATCATCGGCACCAGCAGCGTGGTGAGGATCGCGCTCTTGCCGCGGAAGTCCCGCTGCAGCGCCAGCGCCAGCACGAACCCGAGCAGGAGCTCCGCGGCGACCGCCAGCCCGACGAAACGGGCGGTCAGGCGGATCGCGTCGCCGAACCGCTCGTCGGTGAAGACGCGGGCGTAGTTCTGGCCGCCGATGTAGCGGGCGTCGTCGCCGACCAGCTCGACCGAGCGGAAGGAGAGCGCGATGTTCCACGCCAGCGGGAAGATGTTGAACGCCAGCAGGAAGCAGAGCGTCGGGCCGACGAAGGCCCAGGTGAGGCGGGTGGTTCCACGTTCCGGCATGGGGCGAGGCATCATGCGCAGAGGTGGCAGGCGAGCCAAGACGATCGTGGCGGCTCCGGCCGCCGGCGGTGGAGGGTGGAAGATGCAGGGGAGCCGCAGGATCGGGTGGGCCGGGGTGGTGGCGCTCGCGGCGGCGGGGTGCTCGCTGCCGAACCTGTCGCTGCCCGACCTGCCGCGCGACTCGAGCTTCTCGTTCGAGACGCAGTACTGGCTGGCCGAGCCGGGCGGCCACGTCGACGTCGAGGGGGGCAGCGCCCCCGGGACGTCGACCCATGCGCGGCTCGAACGCGACCTCGGGCTCGACGACGACGAACAGTTGCTCTGGCAGGCGGCCCTCGACCTCGGCCAGCACCGGATCAGCGCCGAGTACCTGCCGCTGTCGTTCTCCGGCAGCGGCACGACGAAGGGGTTCACCTACCACGGCGCGGTCTACCCGGGCGGCGATCGGGTCTCGAGCGACCTCGACCTCGAGACCTGGGTGCTCAAGTGGGATTACGCGCTGAGCGAGCAGAAGAAGACGGAGGACGCCTTCCGGCTCGGGCTCGGCGCCTGGTGGTGGAACTTCGACCAGCAGGTCCGCGGCAGTCCGAGCGGGAACTTCGAGTCGCGCGAGTTCAGCCGGATCTACCCCGGCATCCACGCGCTGCTGACGATGGAGCTCGGCGAAGGCTCGACGCTCGATCTCGCCGGCGCGCTCGCCGCCAACAACTACCACCGCCGCATGTACGACTGGAGCGCGACGCTCCGCTACCCGGTCTCCGACAGCGTCCGTCTCGGCATCGGTTACCGCTGGCTGATCTGGGACTTCAACGAGACGACCAACGACGGCGACTTCGACTTCTCCGGCCCGCTCGGCTCGCTGCAGGTGAGATTCTGAGGAGCCTCGTCTCCGTAGAACCGTCGCAGCGACGATTCTGCCGATCGTAGAAACGTCGCTGCGACGGTCTTGCCCGCCGCGGCGAGCGACCCGCTTGCGGCGCCCTGACTCGGCTTGGCGCCGCTACTCTCCTCCGCCCTCATGTCGCTGATCCAGCTCACCAACGTCACGAAGGCGTACGACTTCAAGCCGGTGCTGAAGGGGGTCGATCTCACGCTGAACGAGGGGGAGCGGGTCGGGCTGCTCGGCCGCAACGGCGCCGGCAAGACCACGCTGCTGCGGATCATCACCGGGCAGGACGTCCCCGATGAGGGCGAGCGGGCGGCGAAGAAGGAGCTGAAGCTCGGCTACCTCGAGCAGGCGCCGCCGCTCGATCCCGACCTGACGGTGCGAGCGGCGGTCGAGCTCGGCCTCGCCGGCCGCGCCGAAGTGCTCGCGAAGCTCGACGAGCTGCACGCGCAGTTCGAGCGCCACGACCTGCCGGAGGCGAAGCTCGAGTCGCTGCTGCGCAAGCAGGCCGAGCTCGAGGCGCGGCTCGACGCGCTCGGCGGCCACGACGTCGCCCACAAGATCGAGGAGCTGGTCCGTCATCTCGGGCTGCGCGATCCCGACGCGCCGTGCGGGCCGCTCTCGGGTGGCGAGAAACGGCGCGTCGCGCTCGCCCGCCTGCTGATCGGCAAGCCCGACCTGCTGCTGCTCGACGAGCCGACCAACCACCTCGACGCGATCGTGATCGACTGGCTCGAGGACTTCCTGATCGAGGCGCGCGTGCCGCTGCTGCTGGTCACGCACGACCGCTACTTCCTCGACCGCGTCTGCGACCGCATCGTCGAGCTCGAGCACGGGCGGCTCACCAGCTTCGACGGCAACTACACCTTCTATCTGTGGCAGAAGGCCGAGCGCGACGCGGCCGCGGCGCAGGCCGAGAGCAACCGGCAGAACCTGCTGCGGCGCGAGACGGCGTGGGCGCGGCGCGGCCCGCCGGCGCGCACCAAGAAGTCGAAGGCCAGGATGCAGCGCTACGAGAAGCTGCTCGGCGACGTGCCCGACGCGCCGATCGGCTCGATGGAGATGGCGCTGCCGCCGGGGCCGCGCCTCGGCGAGAAGGTGGTGCGGCTCGAGCGGGCGGAGAAGTCGTACGGCGGGCGGCGCGTGGTGCCGTCGCTCGAGCTCGACCTGCAGCCGGGCGAGCGGCTCGGCATCGTCGGCCCGAACGGCGCGGGCAAGAGCACGCTGCTCGGCCTGATCGGCGGCAGCGTGGCGCCCGATCGCGGCCGCGTCGTCGTCGGCGAGACGGTGAAGTTCGCGGCCATCGACCAGGCGCGCAGCAACCTCGACCCGGAGAAGACGGTCATCGAGGAGGTCGCGGCGCAGGAGGGCGGCGTCATCAAGGTGGGCGACGGGCTGGTGCGCGTCGAGAGCTTCCTCGACCGCTTCCTGTTCCCGGGCCCGGCGAAACGGATGCCGGTGAAGCTCCTCTCCGGAGGCGAGCGCAACCGCGTGCTGCTGGCGAAGCTGCTGATCCAGGGCGGCAACGTCGTGCTGCTCGACGAGCCGACCAACGACCTGGACCTCGTCACGCTGCGCGCGCTCGAAGAGGCGCTGCTCGCGTTCGACGGCTCGATCGTGGTGGTGAGCCACGACCGCTGGTTCCTCGATCGCGTGGCGACGCGGATCGTCCACCTCGACGGCGAGGGCGGCGCGCGCGTGCATGTCGGCGACCTGTCGAGCCTGCTCGAGCGGATGGCGGACGAGCGGGAGCGGGCGGAGGCGGCGGCGCGCACCACGGCGGCGGCCGGGCGCTCCGGGCGGCCGG
>VGYY01000139.1 GCA_016872815.1 Planctomycetota bacterium | reverse complement strand
AGCGCGCGCCATCGCCGAGTCCTCGACCCCGGTGCGCTGCCGACTGCCCGCCGCGTCCGCTTCGACCGGCTTGCCGGCCAGCGCGTCCGACCCGGTCGCCGCATAGGTTGCCGGGCGCTCGTCCGCGGCGACTTCCGCGCGGTCGCGATCCGGCGCGCCATTTCCATTCTGCAGCAGCGCGAGCGACGCCAGCGTCCGCTGTTGCGCCTCGAGCGCCGCCAGCCGCTCCTCGAACGCTCGCCGCTCGGCGATCGCTGCGCGCTCCTCGGCAGCGTCGGCGTTGCGCCGCTCCCCGATGGCGAAGACCAGCGCACCGCCCGCGACGAGGCCGAGCGCGAGCGCCGCCACCACGGCGCGTCCCGTTTCAGTCGCCGTCCGGATCGGTTGCCCGTTCATTCCCCGCCTCCTCCGCGCGGGCAGCGGTCGTTGTCCCGCCGCCGGTCGCTCCGATCATCTGCTCGAGCCGCGCGCGGTCGGACTGCGATCGCAGTTCGTCCCACGCCACCGCGCCGACCCGATGCACCGTCAACGCGACCGGACCGGCACGCCCGGACAACTCCGCTCCCCGGCAATCGGCCAGCGCGAACGGACCGGGCACCGCAACGAGCAGTCGCGCGACCTGGCCCGCCTTCAGCGAGGGCGCACCCCCCGCACCGGTCATCGCCCGCAGCAGGTTCACGTCGCTGCCCGCCGCACCGGCGAGCCACTGCGACGGCGACAGGGTGGAGAGACTTCCCGCACTCGTCGCGAATCGGACCGCGACGGTGTCGGTCGGCCATTCGAAGGCGCCGTCGCCGAAGCGGAACAGCGTGAGCGAGAGGCAGGTCCGCGGTTCCTTCGTCGCGGCCAGCTGCGCCAGCTTCTGCTGCGCCCACTGGTCGCGTCCATCCGCGGCGTGCAGCGGTGCGATCACCGCCAGCGTCGCCGCATCGCACCAGCCGGCGAGCAGCGTCAACTCGCCCTCGGTGCGCGACTCCACCTGCGAACCGGCGGTCGTCCACGGATCGCGCGGTTCGGCGCAACCGTGCGTTGCGAAGAGCGCCGCCAGCAGCAGCGGGAGCAGCGCGCCCGCCCCGCCGGATCCCGGCGCGCCCTGCCTGTCGCGCGCGGCGTCGCGCTCGCGCGCCAATCGCTCGCGCGTCTCCGCGTCGAGCGAGAGCACCGTCGACTCCGCCCCCGGCAGCGGCGCGTGCGCCGGCTCGGGGAGGAGTTCCCCCCGCACCGTGGGCAGCACCGCCGCCGCTTCGGCCCGCGCGCGCCGAGTGCAGAGCCAGAGCGTCAGCGGATAGGCGATCAGCGCCAGCACCAGCGCCACCGGCAACGCCCCGAGGAAGAGCGGGTAGCCGACGTCCGCGGCGAGGTGGGTCACGCGCGCCCAGTAGCCCTCATGCGTCGCCGAAACGCTCTCCCAGTGGCGCCAGAAAGCATCGACGCTGCCGATCGCCTCCTGTTCCAGCATCCACGCACCGACCCGGTACTCGAAGTAGTAGATCGGCGGCACGGTGACCGGGTTGGTCAGCCAGGCCATCGCCACGGCGAGGGGCGTGTTGACGCCGAGGATGGTGGCGGCGCCGAACGCGATCGGCATCTGCAGACCGACCGTCGGCGTGAACGCGATGAAGACGCCGAGCCCGACGCCGCCCGCCTTCGACCGCGGCGTGTCCCGGGTGAAGAGGATCGGTCGAATCAGGCGGTCGTAGCAGAGTCGCTTGAGGTTGAAACTGGGCAAGGCGCCGCCGCCTCCGTTGCGCCGTGCCGCTCAGGAACCGCCGGTGGCGGCGTTCAGGTCGGGCCACTTCTTCGACTTGTGGTCGTTGAACCACTTCTGCGCCGCCGGCGCGTCCTTGAACTCCTGCCCGGTCAGCTTCTGCAGCGATTCCCGGAACGACTTCTCGACCACGGCGAGCCGCTCCAGCGCCATCCCCTTCTCCTTGTTGGAGGCGCCGCTGTTGGAGGCGGCCGAGGAGAACTGCGCGTAGTTCTTGACCAGCTCCTCGACGATCGGCTTGCGCGTCTTCTCGGGCTCGTCGGCGTAGTTGCCGAGCGCCTCGGCGGCGCCCGCCACCACGCGCGGCTCGTTGTGGACCAGGTAGTCGACCAGCGCCTTCACGTTGGCGGGGTTCTTGTGGAAGCCGAGCGACCGGAGCGCTCCGGCGAGCACGCCCGGGCGCTTGTCGACGTTGGCCGACTTGAGCGACTTGAGCGTCGCCTTCTGCCCGAGTTCGCCGCAATTGGCGAACGCGGCGATCACACCCTCGTACAGCTTGTCATCGCCCTCCTCGCGACGCGCCGACAGGCATTTCTCGAGCGCCGCGATCGACTTCTTCTTCTCGTCCTCGTTCATCCCGCCCCACGCCTGCGCGAGGCCGTCGACGACGACGGTGGCCTGATCGTCGCTCTTCTTCTTCACCAGCTCCTGCAGGCTGGCGATCCGATCGTCGACCGTGACCTGCGCGACGGCGCCACCCGCACCGACGGCGGACAGCACGACCGCGGCGAACGGAACGAGGCAAGGTCGCAACCAGCGCGTCATGATCGAGCCCTCCGAACGAACCCGCAGCCAGCGCAGAACCCCGGGGTGAAACGGCGCTTCGCGGTCGCCTGAACGTGGCCGGATCGTATCAGCCGCCGGACAGGAGTCGGGTGCGGACTCGGCGCACAGCCTCCCGCCCGGAAGCGCTCCCGACCGGCCGGCCGTCGCATTCGGCGACGGCGACGACGCCAAGCCCGCTGCCGGTGAGGACCAGCGCTCCGCAGCGGCGCAGGTCGTTGGCGGTGACCGCGCGCTCGACCACGGTGAGACCGAACTCCGCAGCGCGCGCGATCCATTCAGCGCGCACCACTCCGGGGACCAGACCCGACGCGACCGGCGGCGTGACCAGCTCGCGGCCGCGCCAGACGAACAGGTTGCTGCGCGTTCCTTCGAGCAGGCCGTGTTCGTCGTCGAAGACGAGCGTCTCGTCGACGCCAGCGACCGCGAGCCGCTCGACCCACGCGCGGTCGAGCTGCTTGACGCTCCGCTCCGCCGCCGGCTCCATGCGCGCCGTGGCGGCGATCGCGACGCGACAGTGGCGCGGCGCGGGCGGCAGCGGTCGCCGCGTCACGGCGATCGCGGGCTCACGCCCGTTCCGCGCGAAGGCGATGCGCACGAGGCCGCCGACTCCCCTGGTCGCGGCGATGGCGCTGCCGGCGATCTCCACCAGCGCGGGCGGTGCGCCGCGGAACCAGTGCCGCCACGATCCGGCGAGCCGCTCCTGGTGGCGTGCGAGCAGGGGCGCGACGCCGTCCCGGCAGCGGATCGTCTCGAGCAGGCCGCGCGTCTCGCTGGGAACGACCGCCTCCTCCTCGTCACGTGCGCTCACGGCCGACCGCCGCGATTGAACCGCGCCGCGCCGATCCTAGCGTGCCTGCCGTCGTGTATGCGCACCTCGACGCCTTCATGGCCGAACTGCGACTCAAGGCACGCTCGCCGCACACGCTGCGCGCCTACGAGCACGACCTCGTCGACTTCCTCGGCCTGATGCGCCACCGCGGCGTCACCGAACCGAGCCAGCTGACGCTGCTCCACGTCCGCCATTTCGTGCAGCATCGTCGCGAAGGCGGCGGCCGCGACAGCGAACGAAGCCTCGCGCGCCGCCTCGCCGCCGTCCGCTCGTTCCTGCGCTTCCTCGAACGGGAAGGCGCGCTGACCGGCGATCCGGCGGCCGGCCTGCGTCTCCCGCGTCGCCGCCGCGTGCTGCCGAAGGTGTTCACCGGCGCCGACCTCGACCGCCTGCTGGTGGCGCCGCAGGGCGACCACTTCGCGGCGCGCCGGGACCGGACGCTGCTCGAGATGGCGTATTCGGCGGGGTTGCGCGTCTCGGAGCTGGCGGCGCTGACCGAGGCGTCGCTCGAGGCCGATGGCGCCCTGCGCATCCAGGGCAAGCGCAACAAGCAGCGGATCGGGCTGCTCGGCGGGCCGGCGCAGCGCGCGCTCGCCGAGTATCTGGTGGCGCGACGGGCGTTGCTGAGCGAGCGGGGCGCCACCACCCGGGCGCTCTTCGTCAACCTGCGCGGCGGTCCGCTGTCGACGCGCAGCATCCATCGCCTGGTGGTCGGTCACCTGCGCCGCGCCGGCATCACCGCCACGGGCAGCCCGCACACGCTGCGCCATTCGTTCGCGACCCATCTCCTCGAGCGCGGCGCCGACCTGCGGACCGTGCAGGAGTTGCTCGGCCACGAGCAGGTCACGACGACGCAGATCTACACCCACCTCTCGGCGCGCCGACTGCGCGAGGTCTATGACCAGGCGCATCCGCGCGCCGGCGCCCCCCGCGAACGCGCCGCGCGGAAGTGACCTGCTCCGCGACGGCTCGTTCAAACGAGCAGTCGCGCCAGCCGATTCGCGTCGACGTTGCCGCCGGAGAGGAGCGCCACGCTCACTCCGCTGCGTTCGGCATCGGCGAGCGCGAGCCAGGCCGCGACCGTCACCGCGCCCGACGGCTCGACCACCAGCTTGCAGCGTTCGAGCAGGAGCCGCATCGCCGCGCGGATCGCATCGTCGGTCACCGTCACCATGCGCGTGACCCGCCGTGCCACCAGCGCGTGATTGAGCGCGCCGACCTGCACCGGCTTCAATCCGTCCGCGATCGTGTCGCCCACCGCGATCTCGACCGGGCGCCCGGCCGCGAGCGCCGCCTGCATCGACGCCGCCGCCGCCGGCTCGACGCCGATCACCTCGACCGCCGGCCGCAACGATCGGATCGCCAGCGCCGTGCCGGCGAGCAGGCCACCGCCCCCCACCGGCACCAGCACGCGCGCGACGTCGCCCGCCTGCTCGACGATCTCGAGCCCGCAGGTGCCCTGTCCGGCGACGATCCACGGATCGTCGAAGGGCGGCACGATCGCGCCGCCGCTGCTCGCCGCCGCCGCCTCGCACGCCTGCTTGCGGTCACGCGAGGTGCGACCGGCGACGACCACAGCACCGCCGTAGCCCTCGATCGCGGCACGCTTGCCGGCCGGGATGTCCTCCGGCACGAAGATCGTCGCCGCCACGCCGAGCTCGCGGGCGGCCCACGCCAGCGCCGCGCCGTGGTTGCCGGACGAGTAGGTCAGCACGCCGCGCGCCCGCCGCTCCGGCGGCAGCAGCAGCAGGTGGTTCAGCGCACCGCGCGCCTTGAACGCGCCGACCTTCTGCAGGTTCTCGCACTTGAGGCGGAGTTCCGCTCCCGGCCGCGACAGGCTGCGCGCCGTGAGCAGCGGCGTGACGTGGATGCGACCGTGCAACCGCGCGCGCGCCGCGACGATCTCGGCGAGCGTCGGCTCCGGCGGACCGTCGGTCACCCGTGGCCGTCCTTCTTGGCGAGACCGTGGCCCAACATGAAGATGGCGGCACCGGCCGCGAGGCAGGTGAGCTCGGTGAACATCGCCACCTTGGGGTTGCCGCCGTTCAGCGTCGACATCCCGAAGATGAGCCCGACCAGCGGCAGGGTGAGTCCGAACAGCATGAGGAAGCGGGAGAGCGGCATGACGACCGAGCATATCCGGGGTCCGCGCACGTGGCGCGCGAGCGCGACGGCGGCGATCGCGCTGCTGGCGCTCGGCGGCGGCTGCAGCAGCGGCCGGGCCGGTCCACCCGCCCCCGATCCGGCCGACGTCGCCACGATCGAGTCGCTGCTGGCGGCGCAGGGCGCGGCGTGGAACCGCGGCGACCTGCACGCGTTCGTCGCCGGCTACGCGGCCGGCGAGCGCATGACCTTCGTCGGCGCGAAGGGGACGATCACGCGCGGCCGCGCCGCGCTGGAGGAGCGCTATCGAAAGGCGTATCCGAGCGGCCAGGAGGGGCGGCTCACCTTCGACGAGCTCGAGATCCGCCGGGTCGGCCCCGACGCCTACGTCGTGCTCGGCCGCTGGGCGCTGGCGCGACCGCCGGACGATCCGCACGGCCGCTTCACGCTGGTGCTGGAGCGCGGCGAGCGCGGCCTGGAGATCATCCACGACCACTCCTCCGACGCCGACTGACGCCGCCGGGAGCTGCACGCGCCGGCGCCGACGCGACCGCGCACGCGCCGCCTGGCTCCCGCTGTTCCTGCTGGCGGCCGCCTGCGGGCCGGCGAGCGCACCCGCGACCGCGGGCGGGGCGACCGTGCGCACCGAACGCAACCTGCTCCTGGTCACCTGGTGCGGTGCGCGCGTCGAGTCGCTCGACGCGGCACTCGCCGCGGGCGACCTGCCGGAGCTGGCGCGACTGCTGCGGGTTCCGGGCCGGACGCAGCGTTATCGCTCCGCGCATGTCGACTGCCGCGCCGCCCACGGCGACCTGATCGCGGCCGCGACTTCGGGTCTCGCACCGGCGCCCGCCGCCGCGTTCGTCTCGCGCGGCGAGCTGTCCGGGCTGCTGGCGACGCAGCGGCCGCGAAGTCACGAGGACGGCCCCCTGATCGAGCACTTCTCGATCGACCTCGACGGACCGAATGCTGCGCCCGTCGCCCTGCGCCGAAGCGCCGCCGCCACCGCCGATGCAGCGCTCGCCTGGCTGGCGCGGGCGACCACGCCGTTCGCGCTCTGGGTGCAGTTCGATGCCATGGCCAGCGAGGCGGCGACGCCGGACGCCGCGGCCGCCGAGCTCGCCGTCGTCGCGCGCGAGCGCCTGCGGGCGGCGGATCGCGAGCTCGGTCGCCTGCTCGCCGAACTGCGCCGCGCCGACCGCGATCGCCACACCCGCGTGATCGTCGCCACGGACCACGGCGAGGCGTGGGGCGACGAGGACGGCAGCGGGCCACGCAGCGCCCATGCGGCGGCGACCACGGCGTTCGCCTGCGTCGTCGATCCCGGCGCGGACGGCGCCGCGCTCTTCGCCGACGCCGTCGCGCCGCTGCCCGCCGCCGAGCTGCTGCCGGCGGTCGACCTGCGCGAGCTGGTTCGCACGGCGTCCAGCGCGACGGCGTCGGGGCTCACGCCGGAGGAACGGCTCGACCGCGCGGAGACGGCATGCCGGCTGGCGCCCTGGTACTTCCCGGCGTTTCGCGCGCTCGCGTCGCTGCGGCAGCAGCAGGGCGATCCGCGCGGCGCGCTGGCGGCGCTCGCCGAATTCGCCCGTGGCGCGCCGCTGGCGCCGGCGGCGCGCGCCGACTTCGATCGGCTGCATGCCGCCACTCGCGCGCGACTCGAACAGGGCCTGCCCGGCGCCCGGCAGCGTTGACGCCGTCGCTCAGCCGCTCCGCGGCGCGGCGCCCGTCGGCACCTCGGCCAGCAGGCGCTCGAGCAGGTCGAACACGGCGCCCTGCAGGTCGGGCCGGATGTCCTGGAAGCTCGCCCGTTCGAGCAGCGCGCGGAAGATCGGCAGTTCGCGCCGCGCGAAGGCCAGCACGAGGGCCGGCTCCCCCTGTTCCGAATGATCGATGCGCATCGACTGGCTCCAGCGCGGACGCCCGTGGCGGCAAGCTAGCCGACGCGCCGCCCCCGCGGTGAACCGCTGCCCGCGCGATTCCGTAGGAGCGCGGCTGCCACCCCGCGTGCCGCGGCCGCAGCGGCGCCGGCGCCGCGTCCCCGAAGGGAGGTTCGACGTTGTTCTGCCACCACTGCGGCTCGCAGATCGAGGACAAGGCGTTCGTCTGCATCCACTGCGGCGTCCGCGTCCCGTCCGCGCAGGACCCGATCGAACGCGCGATCTTCCCAGTGGAGGGCCACAGCTGGCTGGTGGCGGTGCTGCTCTGCGTCTTCGTCGGACCGCTCGGCATCCACCGCTTCTACGTCGGCAAGATCGCGACCGGGATCCTCCTGCTCCTCACCGGCGGCGGCTTCGCCGTGATCTGGATCATCGACCTGATCCGCATCCTGCTCGGCGGCTTCACCGACAAGGACTGTCGGCCGCTGGTGCGCTGACCCGCCGTAGCATCGGGTGCATGTCGAGACCGCGCTTCCTCGCCGCGCTCCTCGCGCTCGCGCCGTTCGCTCCGACGTCGTCCGTCGCCACCGACGCGCCGGTGGACGGCGAGTTCTTCGACGTCCGCTTCCTGCGCCGCACGCTGGCCGACTTCGGGTCGCGCGACGCGTTCGTGCTCTGCTTCACCCGCGTCGGTTGTCCGCTGGTGCCGCGCCAGCTGCCGGAGCTCGAGGCGCTGCAGCGCGAGTACGCGCCGCGCAACGTGCAGTTCGTCGGCGTCGACGTCGGGGCGGACGACACCGTGGTCGATGCGGCGGCGCTGGCGCTCGACCATGGCGCGACCTTCCCGTTCGTGCTCGACCGCGAGCTGGCGACGGCGCGCGCCTGCGGGGCGACCCGCGCCGGCGAGGTGGTCGTGCTCGACCGCGACCGCCGCGTCGCCTACCGCGGCCGGATCGACGCGCGGCTGCGCGTCGGCGGTGAAGCGGCGGACCCGGGCCGCCCCGACCTGCGGCTCGCCCTCGACGCGGTCCTCGGCGGCACCACGCCGGAGCTGGCGCAGACGCCGGCGGAAGGCTGCCTGATCTCGCCGGCGCCGACGCCGACACCGGGCCTCACCTGGAGCCATCACGTCCGGCCGCTGCTCGAGCGCCATTGCGTCGAGTGCCACCAACCGGGCGGTGCCGCGCCCTTCGCGCTGCTCGACGCGGCGACCGCCGGCGCGCACGCGGCGATGATCGCCGAGGTGGTGGCCAGCGGCCGGATGCCGCCGTGGCATGCCGCGAGCCACCACGGCCGCTTCCGCAACGCCCGCCTGCTGGCGCCCGACGAACGGCGCACGTTGATCGACTGGGCGAAGAGCGGTGCCGCGCGCGGCGATCCCGCGGTTCCGCCGATCGCGGCGCCGGCGGCGCCGGCCGCGGACGGCGCCGACTGGCGGATCGGCCGACCCGACCTCGTGCTCGCGACGCCGACCGAGATGGAACTGCCGGCGACCGGTTCGCTCCCCTACCAGTACGCGCTGCTGCCCCACGTGTTCGCCGTCGACACCTGGGTCGAGGCGGTCGAGATCCGGGCCGACAATCCGCGGGTGATGCACCACTGCAACCTCGCCCATGTGCGGCTCGGCGAGGCGTACCGGTCGGAGCACTTCATCACCGGCCAGGTCCCGGGCGGCGATCCGCTCGATCTCGAGCCGGGGCTCGCCGTGCGCCTGCCGGCGGGTTCGCTGCTGGCGCTGCAGATCCACTACGTGCCGAGCGGCAAGCCCGAGCGCGACCGCCTGCGCGTGGCGTTGCGGTTCCCCCGCCACCGCGTCGAGAAGGAACTGCATCACCTGGAGATCGCCGAATTCGGCTTCGCCATCCCGCCCGGCGCGCCGGCCCATCCGGTGGCGGCGGCGCGCACGTTCCCGACCGATGCCGTCGGCGTCGGCCTGTTCGTCCACATGCATCGGCGCGGTCGCGACTTCCGGTTCACCGCACATGCGCCCGGCGCGAGCGGCGGCGAGACGCTGTTGCTGGTGCCGACCTGGGACTTCGATTGGCAGGCGTCCTATCGCTGGTTCCCGGGGCGCGCGCGCTTCGCCGCCGGCACCCGCATCGACGGCCGCGCCCATTTCGACAATTCACGCTTCAATCCGTGGAACCCCGACCCGACGGCGACGGTGCGTTTCGGGCAGCAGACCGAGCACGAGATGATGTACGGCTTCCTGTTCTGGGTCGCCGCCGACGAGCGCCTCCACCTCGACGTCGATCCCGCGACGGGGCGGGCGCTTCGCTGAGCGCGGCCGCGGCGGAAGCCGCGGTCATGGCACCGCGCGCGGCGTCGAGCTACTGTCCCACCCGCCCGTCGCAGCCGACCGTTCCCGCAGTTCCCTCCTGACCGCCCACCGGCGCCCCACCTCCCCATGCTCGAAGCGAAGCCCGTCAAGGTCCGCGCGCACCACCTGATCCACGGCAACGTCGGGCCCGACAAGGGGCAGATCGTCGGCGCGGCGATCAAGGAGCTGAAGCTCTGGCCGGACGATCGCGGCCACTTCGCCGAGGTGTTCCGCGACAACGAACCGATCGTCGCCGGCTTCACCGTGAAGCAGAGCTCGCTGACGCTGACGCGTCCGAACGTCATCAAGGCGTTCCACTTCCACCTCGAGCAGGACGACGTCTTCTGCCCGCTGCGCGGCACGGTGCGCATCGCGCTGGTCGACTGCCGGGTCGGATCGCCGACGTTCGGGATCGCGAACTCGATCTTCGCCGGCGCGCAGTACCCGAAGGCGGTCCGCATCCCGCGCGGAGTCGCCCATGGTTACGAGGTGCTCCCGGGCGACGACCTGCTGATGGTCTACTACACCGACCAGCACTACAACCCGAAGGACGAGTTCCGTTTCCGCCACGACGACCCGGCCATCGGCTTCACCTGGTGGGGCATCGAGCACCGGTGAGCCGGCGCCGAGGCGGCGGCGAAGCGCGCAAGCCCGCCGGCGTGGACGGCGCGTGGACCGACATCGTGATCGGCGTGGTCCGCCATGAGGACACGCTCCTCGTCGCCCGTCGCGCCCGCGCCGACTCCTTCGGCGGTTACGACGAGTTTCCGGGCGGCAAACGGGAGCCCGGCGAGTCGCTCGAGCAGGCCTGCGTGCGCGAGGTCGCCGAGGAGACCGGCCTCGCGGTCGCCGTCGAGAAGCTCCTCGCCGTCGCCTACGGCGGCACGCCGGGAAAGCGCCTCGTGCTGACCTTCTTCCAGTGCCGACCGTGCGGCGCGCGCGAACCGTCCGCGGCGGCCGCCCGCGACCATGCGGCGCGCTGGATCGCCCGGGCCGAACTGGCGCAGCTCAAGTTCCCGCCGGCGAACGGCGAGGTCGTCGCGCGCCTGCTCGCCGAGCCGGGCGCCCCGGCGTGAGCCCCCGCTTCGGGCGCGCGCTCTGCCTGTTCGGCGAGGGCCACGCCGCGCTCGGGCTGGCGACGATCGCGGCGGCGATCGAACCGTGGCCGCCCGCGGCCGC
>VGYY01000138.1 GCA_016872815.1 Planctomycetota bacterium | reverse complement strand
ACGCACTCGCGCACGTGGGCCAGCGCCCGGTCGAACTCGCCGGCGGCCTCGCGCGCCAGCGCCGCGACGTAGGAGTACGCCGGCGAGGCGAGCTCCGCCGGCGGCTCCTGCCCGAGCAGCGCCAGCGCGTCGACCTTGCGCCCCGCCTCGAGCCGTGCCGCCACGACGATGGTCAGCAGTTCGGCCCAATACGCCGGTTGCCGGCCACCGCCCGCCACGGTCGCGCGCGCCAGTTCGAGCGCCCGCTCCGCCACCGGCAGCGCTTCGGCCTTGCGGCCGCCCTGCCCGCGGAGGAAGTCGGCGAACTTGTAGTGCAGGTACGCCTCGTCCGGATGCTGCGCGATCGCCTTGCGGAACAGCCGCAGGTTGCGCTCGACCTTGCCATGCGCCGCGATCGCCGCCGGCGTGTAGCCGTCATGGGCGATCTTCACGTCGTCGACCAGCGCGAAGCGCTCGCCGGTCGCGGCCGCCTGCACTTCGAGGTCGGGCAGCACCTGCTCGTGGATCGCGAACCGGAAGCGGACCTGCGGCGAGTGGCGCCACAGGCGGAGGATGGTCGAATCGAGCCGCTCGCCGCCGGCCAGCGGGCTCACGATCGGCAGGAACCAGCCGAGGTGGCCCGGCCGCTGCACCACGTCGCGGAGGGCGATCGGCCGCGGCGGCTCGAACCACTCGTCCGCGTCGAGCAGCAGGATGAAGCGGCCGCGGGCCGCGGCGAGGGAGACGTTGCGCGCGGCGGCGAAGTCGTCGTCCCAGGCGTGGCGCAGCACGCGCGCGCCGGCGGCCTGCGCGCGCAGGACGCTGTCATCGCCCGAGCCGGTGTCGACGACCACCACCTCGTCGACCACCCCGCGGACGCTGTCGAGGCAGCGCGTCAGCGCGGCGCCGCCGTCCTTGACGATCATGCAGAGGGAGATCAGGGGGGCGTCCATCGCGCAGGCGCAGCGGCAAACGGCCGGCCAATCCGGGCCCGGCGGCGCACCGGCGCCCGCCGCCGTCGCGCCCCCCCCCGTTCCTTTCCGGGTGAGGCTCAAGCTGTCGGAAGAAATCACCCGATGAAGGGCTGGTGCAGTCGCCGCGGAAAGGAGTTCCGGGAAGGAGCTTCCGCGGCGCCGCGGCGACGGGGCGGTCACGATGCCGAACGAAGCGGTGAAGAAGGGCGACAGCGCGGCGAAGCTGCCGGCGGAGCTCGAGAAGCGGCTCGGCCCGGTGACGCCGATCGCCGACGAGCTGCTCCACGCGGCGGGCGACCTGCCGATCGTGGAGCCGTCGGCGCGCTCCCCCCGACGCGGCGAGCGGCCCGGATCCCCCGCCGCCCTCTGGTTCTTCGGTTCGGTCGTCACGCTGCTCCTGATCCTGCAGTCGCTCCAGCTGTTCCTCAACGCGAGCGCGCGGGTGCCGCCGCCGCCGCCGACGACGGCCGGATCGGCGCCCCGCGCCAGCACCACCACGGACAGCGACGTGCCGAGCGAGGGCGAGTTCGACCGCCTGCTGCGCGAGTCGCGCCTCGACCTGAACAAGGGCGTCTACGAGACCGCCATCCGCCTGCTCGAGCCGCTGGTCGAGGATCCGGATCTGCTGGAGAAGCCGCAGCGGCGCGAGGCGTACTTCCTGCTCTGCCAGGCGCACCGCGCGCTGCAGCACCATGAACTGGCGCAGGCCTACTACCTGAAGGCGATCGACCAGGCGGTCGACCGCAGCGCGCCGGCCTTGACGCTCGAGGACGCCGGCCGGCTGCGCGAGGACGGCCGCTTCGCCGAGGCGCGCGAGAAGCTCTGCGAGCTGCTGGCGCGGACCGACGGCCTGAGCGTGCGCGAGAAGCCGCTGGCCACGCAGGCCGCGGCGCGGCTCGCCGACGCGTGGTACGCGCAGGCGGTTGCCAGTCGCCAGCTCGCGCCGCTGCCGAGCCCGGGCCAGGAGGAGTCGCGATGATCCGCGCCGCACCGCTGACTGCCGCGCTGCTGCTGTCGGCCCCGACCGCACCCGTCCTGGCGCAGGATGAGCCGGCGCGCCCGCTGGAGCCGTCGCGCCCCGACGAGACCGTGCACGTGCTGCGGGTGTCGAAGCCCGACGAGCCCGAGCTGTTCGACGTCGTCGCGCATCTCGCCCGCGCGGCGGACGTCCTCGACAAGCTGGCCAGCGAGTCCGGCCGCGATCTCCGGATCGAGGCGGGCGAGGCGGTGTTCGACGCCGGCACGCCGGTCGACGTGCACCTGCGTCGCCGCCCGCTGGCCGAGTGCGTCGAGTGGATCGCCGGCGCGGCCGGGCTGCGGGCGGAGGTCACGCGCTCGACGCTGCGCGTGCGCCACGATCGCTCCGACGACCTCGCGCCCGAGGCGGCGCTGCAGCGCGCCATCGACGGCTGGCGCGCCAGCCTCGTCCGCGACCCGCTGCATCCGGACGCTTCGCGGCTGCGGTTCCAGATCGGCAACGCCTACTTCCAGCTCGGCGAGCTCGAACGCCAGAAGACCGGCGGCGGCACCGCCGAGTTCAACAGCGCCATCGCCGCATGGCGCGAGCTCGAAAATCGCGCCGATCCGCGCGCGCGCAAGGCCGGCGAAGGCGATCCAGCGGGGCTCGCCGGCACCGAATTCGGCGACCTGCCGCTGGTCTACTACCGCTGCGGCTTCGCCTACCAGCTGGTCGGCGCGGAGTCCGAAGCGCAGGATCAGTGGCTGACCATCGTCGAGAAGTACGCCGACAGCCCGTTCGTCGCCGACGCGCGGCTGCAGGTGGTGAAGTCGTATCGCCGCCAGGGCGACCAGCCCAACGCCAACCTGATGCTGCGTCTCGTCGTCGAGGGACAGGCCAACCTCTCGCCGAAGAACCTGATCGATGCCGGCGAACTGCTGAACGAGGGGAACAGCCACGAGCGGGCCGCCACTGCGCTCGAGATGGCGCTGCGCTCCACCTCCGACCCGGCGCTGCAGGAACGCGGCGGCGTCGCGCTGGCGCGCAGCAAGGCCGGGCTGCGCGACTGGCACGGCGTCGTCGCCACCGCCGAGCGCTACGTGTGCCAGGGCGTCGCGGGACGGCACGCCGCCGAGATGTGGCTGCTGCTCGGCGAAGCGCACCATCACCTCGACGACCCGTTCACCGCGCTGCTGGCGATCCGGCGCTCGCGCGAGCTGCACCCGGGCGACGAGCTCGCGGTGGCCGCCGACCTGCTGGAAGGCCGCGTCTACGCCGACTGCGGCATGCTCGACCGCGCCGACCTGCCGCTCGAGCGCGCCGGGGAATCGAGCTGGCCGCGCCTGGCGGCGCCGGCGCTGCTGTTGCGCGCGCAGCTGCTGCGCGACGACGGGCAGCTCGAGGCGGCGGCGCGGGTCTGCACCCGCCTGCGCACGCTCCCGGGCCACGAGATCGAGGCGGCGGTGGCGCTGGCGCGGATCTTCCTGCTGCAGCGCAACCGCACCCGCTGCATCGCGCTGGTGCGCGAGACGCTGCCGCTCGCCGAGGGCGCCGCGCGCGACGAACTGAACGCGATCGCCGCCGAGGCGCTGCGCGACACGCCGACCGGGTCCGCGCTCGACGCGCTGATCGACGCTCCCGCGGCCGCGCCCGCCGCAGCTCCCGCGCAGGAGGCCGCCGATGGCCGCTGAACGACTGCTTCCCGTGCTGCTGCCGCTGCTGCTCGCGGCGCCGCTGGCCGCCGCCGCCGGTCCGGAAGAGGACCGCGCCGCGAAGCTGCTGCAGCAGATCGACCAGCTGCTGGCCCTGCAACGGCGCGTCCGCGCCGGAGAACTGGTGCCGCTCGAGGAGCTCTCGCTCGGCGCACCGTCGCGCGAGGAGCTCCTGACCGGGTTCGACGTGCGCGAGGCGCTGCGGCTCGGCGTCGAACCGGTCGCCGTCCGCGAGCGGCTCCTGCCCGGATTCGGCGCCGAGCTCGACCAGCTGTCCGCGATGCGTGAGCGGATGGAGACCGGGCTGCCGAAGGATCCGTCGCCGCTGCTGGTGCTGCTGCTCGACTTCGAGACCGAACTGCGTTCCATCGCCGACAATCGCCGGCAGGACCTCGGCCTCGCCAATCCGCTCAAGGGCGCGCTCGACGTCAACGGGCAGCCGAGCGGACCGGCCGGCCCGGCGGTGGTCGACGGCGTCGACGTCACCCGGGACGCGGCGACCGCGAGCGCGGCGCGCCGCAGCGAGATCGCCGTGCGCGTCGCCGCCGCCGCGCTCTACCGCGCCGGCCGCTTCGACGAGGCGCTGGCGGCGTGGGCGCGCGTCCCGCCCGACGAGGTGCCGACGCCGGAGGAGCGCCACCAGCGCGCCGACTCGCTGCTGCGCACCGGCGCGGTCGACGAGGCGATCGTGCAGTGGGAGCAGCTCGTCGTCGAGCAGAAGGAGTCGAGCTGGGGCCGCCAGGCGGCGTTCTCGCTGCAGGTCGCGCGCGCCGTCGTGGCCCTGCGCAAGGCGAGGTCGCCCGCCGCCGGAGACGGACCGTGAGCCCCGCCGTCGCCGTCCGCGAGCCGGTGGAGCTGAAGCGGAGCTTCGACGCCTTCACCCGCATCTCGCGCGAGCTCGAGCAGGCGTACGACCGGCTGCGCGCGCAGGCGGCCCGCATCGACCTCGCGCTGGCCGACACCAACCGCCGGCTGGCGGCCAAGGTCGCCGAGCAGGAGGCGGTGCTGGCGAGCCTGCGCGGTGCGGTGGTCGTGACCGACCGCGACGGCACCATCACGCTGGCGAACCGGACCTTCGCCGACTGGACCGGGATCGACATCGAGGCGCTGGTCGGGCGGCGCAAGGTGGAGCTGCGCGACGCGCACGACCGGCCCCTGTGCGAGCCGGGTGGCGGCGACGACGCGCCGGGCGCTCGCCCCGCGCTGGCGCTGCCCTGCCGCGCGGTCGAGCTGCACGGCGAGGCGCGCACCGTCCGCTCGGCGCGCTCGCCGGTGGTCGACGGCGACGGCCGCGTGCTGGGCGAGGTCGAAGTCCTGACCGACGAGACCGAGGTCGAGGCGCTGCGCGAGGAGCTGCGCCGCCGCGAGACGCTGACCGCGGTCGGCGAGATGGCGGCGGGCATCGCCCACGAGATCCGCAATCCGCTGACCGCGATCGAGGGCTTCGCCCACCTGCTGGCGCGCGAGCTGCCGGCCGACGCCGGCACCGCCCGCAACCACGCGCGCCGGATCGACGAGGCGGTGCGCAAGGCCGACTCGATCATCACGAACCTGCTCTGCTTCGCCCGGCCGGAGCGCTTCCGACCGCACCGTTCGCGCCTCGCGCCGTTGCTCCACGAGCTCGGCCAGGCCTTCGCCGGCGCCGACGCGGCGCTCGCGCCGGTCGACGTCGTCACGCCGGAGCCGGTCGAGCTGACCGTCGCCTGCGACCTCGCGCTGCTCGAGCGCGTGCTGGTCAACCTGATCGACAACGGCCGGCGGGCCGCCGGCCCGCGCGGTCGCGTCACGGTGCGCGCCCAGCGCAGCGGCGACGTGGTCGAGCTGATGGTCGAGGACGACGGCCCGGGCATCGCGCCCGAGCTGCGCGGCCGGCTGTTCCGGCCGTTCACCACCGGCCGGGCCGACGGCACCGGGCTCGGCCTGTTCCTGGTCCATCGCATCGTCGAACTGCACCGCGGCCGGGTCACCGTCGCTGACCGCGACGGCGGCGGTACCCGCTTCACCGTCCGGCTCCCGGACGGTCCGCTCCCCCAACTTGAGGTCGAAGCATGAAGCTCGAACGGGCGCTGGTGGTCGAGGACGACCAGCTCGGACGCGAGTTCATCGTCGAAGCGCTCCACGCGCTCGGCATCGACGCGCTTGCAGCGCGCGACGGTCGCGAGGCCATCGCGCTGCTCGAGCGCGAGGAGGTCGACTTCATCCTGACCGACCTGCGCATGCCGCAGCTCGACGGTCTCGGCGTGCTGCGCGCGGTGCGCGAAGTCGCGCCGGGCACGCCGATCGCCTTGATGACCGCGCATGGCACGGTCGACGTCGCGGTCGAGGCGCTGCGCGAGGGTGCCGACGACATCCTGATCAAGCCGTTCTCGCCCGACCAGCTCGCGCTGCTGCTCGAGCGGCTCGCCGCGCGCCAGGAGCTGAAGCAGGAGAACCGGCGGCTCCGGCGCGAGATCGAGGACGACTGCGCCGCGCGCGAACTGCTCGGCGACTCGGCGGTGATGCGCGCCGTGCACGAGCAGATCCGCCGGGTGGCGCAGAGCAAGGCGACCGTCTTCATCCGCGGCGAGAGCGGCACCGGCAAGGAGCTCGCCGCCCGCGCGATCCACGCGCTGTCGCCGCGCCACGACGGGCCGTTCGTCCGGGTCAACTGCGCGGCGCTGTCGGAGACGCTGCTCGAGAGCGAGCTGTTCGGCCACGAGCGCGGCGCGTTCACCGGCGCGTTGCAGCGCCGCGAGGGCCGCTTCGAGCTGGCGCACAAGGGCACCCTGCTGCTGGACGAGGTCAGCGAAGTGTCGCCGCGGATCCAGGCCAAGCTGCTGCGCGTCCTCGAGGAGGAGGAGTTCGAGCGCGTCGGCGGCAACCGGACGCTGTCGGTCGACGTCCGCGTCATCGCCACCAGCAACCGCGACCTCGAGAAGGCGATCGCGGACGGGTCGTTCCGCGAGGACCTCTTCTACCGGCTCCACGTCGTGCCGCTCCGGCTGCCGCCGCTGCGCGAGCGGCTCGAGGACGTGCCGCTGCTGGCCGAATCCTTCCTGCGGCGCTTCGCCCGCGAGAACGGCAAGGAAGTGCGCCGGATCGCGCCGGCTGCGTTGGCGCGCCTCCAGGGCTGGCGCTGGCCGGGCAACGTGCGCGAGCTGTCGAACGTCCTGCAGCGCGCGGTGGTGCTGGCCGGCGGCGAGTCGATCGAGGTCGCCGACCTGCCGCTGCCGGCCCCCGCCGAGGAGGCACCGCGCAACGAGGCGCTCGCCGGCGCCGTCGGCATGCGCGCCGAGGACGTCGAGCGCGAGCTGATCCTGCGCACGCTGCGCGCCACCAACGGCAACCGCACGCGGACCGCCGACCTGCTCGACCTGACCGCGCGCACCATCAACAACAAGATCCGCCTCTACCGCGAACAGGGCTTCACCGTGCCCGATCCGACCCGCGGCGTGGCCCGGCCGCGCCCGGCCGCGCCGGCGGAACTCGAGGCGGCCGGAGGTGTCGCATGAGCGATCTCACCAGGGGCTTCGACGTCGCCGCGAAGCTGCTCGACTTCACCAGCGCCCGCGCCCGCGCGCTGGCCACCAACATCGCCCACGCCAGCCAGCCGGGCTGGCGGCGGGTCGACGTCGAGTTCGGTGCGCTGCTCGAGGCAGTCCGCCTCGAGCGCGACGGCGGCCGCAAGGGCGCGCTGGCCCGGGTGGAGCCCGAGGCGCGCATCGACGAGTCGGCGCTGCCCGGCAGCAACGGCAACAGCGTCGATTTCGAGCGCGAGCAGGTGCAGAGCGACAAGAACGCGCTGCTGCACCAGCTGGCGACCGAGTTCATCAACTCGAAGCTGAACGGCCTCCGTTCGGCGATCCGCGGCCAGGCGTGACGGGAGTACGCACGATGTCCGAATCGCTCTCGATGCAGGTCTTCGACATCTCCGCCTCGGCGCTCGCCGCCGAGCGCACCCGCCTGGCCGTCATCAGCCAGAACATCGCCAACGCTCAGGTGACCAAGGGCGCGGACGGCGAGCCGTACCGCCGCCACAAGGTGGTGTTCCGCAGCGTGCTGGAAGACGAGGTGAAGCGCCGCTCGGGCCAGGGCGGCGCGCTGCCGGCCGGCGCCGTGCGCGTCGATATCGCCAAGGTGCCGGGCGACTTCGAGTCGGTCAAGGACCCGAGCCATCCGCACGCCGATGCGCTCGGCATGGTCCGCATGCCGAACGTCAACGTCATCGACGAGATGGTCGACATGGTCGACGCCTCGCGCACCTACGAGGCGAACCTCTCCGCGCTGCGAACCTGGAAGCAGATGCTCGCGCGCACGCTGGAGATGACGCGATGAGTCCGCTCGACGTCTCCCAGGTTCGCTCGCTGCTGGAGCAGGCGCAGCAGGGGGTCAAGGGGCAGGCGACGCCCTCCCCCGCCCGCGAGTTCTCCGACCTGCTCGCCGAGACCTCGGCGCAGCAGAAGGGCGCCGAGAAGGCGTTCGAGGACTACGCGCTCTCCGGCAAGGGCGAACTGCACGACGTGATGACGCAGATGGCGAAGGCCGACGTCACCTTCAAGTTCCTGCTCGAGGTGCGCAACAAGCTGACCGACGCGTGGACCGAACTCTCGCGGCTGCAGGTGTGACGGGGCGCTGAACCATGAACTTCTGGCAGGAAATCCTCGCCCGCCCGCGCGACGTCTACGCGAAGCTCTCGCGCGGACAGCGCATGGGCGTGCTGGCGCTGGCGGCGATGGGCATCGTCATCGCCGGGCTGGCCGCGCTGCTCGGCGGCCGGCAGAGCTTCGCAGCGCTCTGCGCCGGGCTCGAACCGAGCGAGACGCAGGAGATCACGGCCAAGCTGACCGAGGTCGGCATCCCCTACCAGCTCTCCCCCGACGGATCGCTGGTGCAGGTGCCCGATGCGCAGCTGGCCGAGGCGCGCGTGCAGCTCGCCACCGCGGGCCTGCCGCGGACCGGCGCGGTCGGCTGGTCGCTGTTCGACGGCAGCCAGCTCGCCGTCTCCGACAAGCTGTTCGACGTCAACATGACCCGCGCGCTGGCGGGCGAGCTCGAGAACGCGATCCGCGCCTTCCCGGCGATCAAGGACGCACGCGTCTTCCTTCACCTCGCCGACGCGCCGCTCTACCTGAAGGACCGCACGCACTCGACCGCATCGGTGCAGCTCACCCCACGGCCGGGGGTGCAGCTCGACGACGCGCAGGTCGCCGCGATCGCGCACATGGTGACCGGCGTCGGCCACGGCCTGCAGGCCGATGACGTGAAGATCACCGATTCGCGGATGAACCTGCTCCACCCGCGCGCCGACTCGAAGGACCCGCTCTCGTCCATGGCCTGGCTGCAGCGCCAGCAGGCGATCGAGCGGGCGCTGGAGCAGAAGGCCGAGTCGCAGCTCGCGGTCGCCTACGGCCCGGGGCGGGCCACCGTGCGCGTCAGCGTCGAGCTCGACCCCAACTACCGCGAGCGGGCGACCGAGACGGTCGACGACAAGAACAAGGTCGCGGTCAAGTCGATGACGACCCGGGAGGGCGGGTCCGGCGGCGCCGCCAAGGGCAAGACGGGCGACCGGCCCACCGAGGAGCAGAACGAATTCCGCGAGGGCGTCACCCGCGAACTCGAGATCGTCGCGGCGGGACAGGTGAAGCGGTTGTCGGTCAGCCTGTTCGTCGACCAGGCGCTGCTCGAGCCGGGAGCCGACGGCAAGCCGGCGGTGGCGGTCGCCGCCGACCTCGAGGCGGCGGTGAAGCAGGCGGTCGGTTTCGTCGAGAGCGCGAACCCGGGCGGCAAGCCGAAGGCGGGCGAGCGCAGCGACTCCTTCAAGCTGGTCAAGGCGCCGTTCACGCAACCGGCGGCCGCGGCCGAACCGGCCGGACCGTTCGCGCTCGAGAACCTGCTGCCGCTGACCGGGAGCCTCGCCGAGGCGCTCACCGTCGTGATCGTGCTGTTGACGCTGACCCGCGTGCTGCGCGGCGGCAAGGCGAAGGCGAAGGGCAAGGCGGGCGGCGGCAAGCCCGGCGCGAACGCGCAGACCGGCGGCGGCGACGAGCCGTTCGACGAGCTGCAGGAGCTGGTGACGGGCGAGGGGCAGGGCGTCGAAGCCCGCACCCGCCTCGCCCGCTTCGTGACGGCGCACCCCGAGCAGGCGCGCGAGGTGCTGGCGGCGTGGCTCAAGGAGGAGATCGCGGCCTGACGGCCGCGATCCAGCGGAGATGACCCCATGGGCGTGAAGCTGCGCGGCGTGCAGAAGATCGCGGCGGTGCTGCTCGGCCTCGAGAAGGACATCGCGGCCAAGCTGATGCAGTCGCTGCCGGCCGATCGGCTCGAACCGATCACCGAGGCGATGGTCGAGCTGTCGGACAAGCGGATCACGCCGCAGGACACCGAGCCGGCCCTGAACGAGTACATCAAGCGCATCGCCGCCGGCGCATCGGCCACCAACGACTTCAAGGAGCTGCTGCGTTCGGCGCTGGGCGGCGAGCGAGCCGAAGAGCACCTGAAGAGCCTCGCCGGCGTGCGCGAGCGCGGCAGCCCGATGGCGCCGCTCGAGCAGCTCCCGCCACGGGAGGTGGCGGACGTGCTGCTGGACGAGAACGAGCAGGTCTGCGCCATCGTGCTGGCGCACATGAAGCCGGCGGCGGCGGCGCGCGTGCTCGAGTGTTTCCCGGCCGAGCGCCGCCCGACCGTGGTGAGCCGGATCGCGCGGTCGGCCCCACCGCGCCGCGAACTGGTCGAGGAGATCGCCGCGGCCCTGCTGGCGCGCCTGGCACCGGTGCAGCCGTCGCGCCGCGGCGACGTGCAGGGAGTGTCGGCGGCGGCGCAGATCCTCAACTACCTGTCGCAGGACGCCGAGACCGCCGTGACCGAGGCCCTGCAGGGCGGCGAGAAGACGATCTTCCAGCAGATCGACGAGCAGCGGGTCACCATGGATGACCTGGTCGGCATCGAGAAGAAGGCGATGCAGAAGATCCTCGCCGGCGTCGACACGCGGGTGCTGACCATCGCGCTCAAGGGGGCCAGAAAGGAGGTCGAGGGCGCGATCATCGAGAACGTCTCGAAGCGCTCGCGCGACACCATCCTCGAGGAGCGCGAGCTGCTCGGCGCGCTGCCGATGAGCGAGATCCAGCAGTCGCGCATGCAGCTGCTGAACCAGGTGCGCGCGCTGATGAAGTCGGGCGAGGTGAAGCTGCGGAGGGCGGGCGGTGATGACGTCGTCGAATGAACCCGCCGCCGCGGAGCGGAGCCGCCATGCGCTGGCCGCGGCCGGAGCGCGCGCCGGCGGCGTGCGCACGTCGGTGCCGGTGCGCGTGATCGAGCGCGTGCCGCCGCCGCCGCCGTC
>VGYY01000137.1 GCA_016872815.1 Planctomycetota bacterium | reverse complement strand
GGGGCGGGCAGGATCGCGGCGGGGGCGCTCGCGGTCGGGTCGTTGGCGGCAGGGTGCCGCGGACCGGCGCCGGTGCCGCTCGGCGCGCCGGTCGCCGCTGATCCCGCCAACTACTCCTACGCCGTCTACGACAACAACGACGCGCTGCTGCACACGCCGATCGACCACCTGCACCGCGAGATCGTCGATCGCCGGAACCGGGGGCAGCCGGCGATCAGCGACCTCTACGTGCTGGTGCACGGCTGGGATTTCACCATCGAGGAGGCATTCGCGCTCTACGAGGGCTACCGCACCGCCATCGAGCAGCGCCTCGTCGACATCCAGCGCTTCGACCCGGCGTTCCAGCCGTGGTTCATCTTCGTCACCTGGAGCTCGGTGTCGCGGCCGCTGTCGCACGGCCTGCGCTCGGTGCTGCCGTTCCCGCCGCCCGACCTCGCCGAGGGCGCGGTGCAGTTCGCCGACGGGTTGCTGTTCCACCTGCCGAGCGCCTGGGGCGAGTCGCAGGACGCGCTGCGGATCGCGATGGGACCGCCGCGCCGCTGGCGGCAGGTCGACCTCCAGGGCGACCCCGACGCCGAGTATCGCGCGCGGCTGCAGGAGGGCGCCGCGCGCGTCGCCACCGGGCAGTTCGGCGGCTTCGAGATCCCGCTGTCGCTGCTGATCGAGGAGCTGATGCACCTGCAGCGCAGCGCCTTCCAGCCGGCGCCGCCGCCGGCGCTGCACGTCGTCGGTCACAGTTTCGGCGGCAAGCTCGCCTCGCTGGCGACCTATGACGCGATCCAGCGCACGATGGCGCGCGAGCTGGCGCGCGGCGAGGGCATCCGCACCGATCCGCTGCTCGATTCGCTGGTGCTGATCCAGCCGGCGATGCAGGTGAGCGAGATGTTCCAGGAACTCCATCTGCCGCACCCGGCCGCGGTGCTGGCGCCCCACGCGGGATCGCTGCGACACCACTTCGGCGATTCGCGCGCGGCGTTCCGGTTCGAGGCGGCGTCCGCGCGGATCCGCAGCAAGGTGCTGGTCCACAACCGCCTCGACAGCGCGAACGGCTGGGTGTTCGGGCTCGGCGACCTGCTGCTGGACCACGACGCCGCGGCGCGCGCGCAGGAGACGCTGGCGCGCGCGCACGAGCGGCCGCTGCCGCCGCCGCGCACGTTCGGCCAGCGCGTGCTGACCTTCCCGTTCGACGTGGCCGATCGCCTGCTCCAGGTCGCGGTGCGCGGGACCGAGATCGTGGTCCAGACGCTGATCTCCGACGTCGGCGCGGTCGCGGACGGGCTGGCGGAGGCGCTGGGCGAGATGGGCGAGGACGCCGGCGACCCGGTCGCGCTGGGGGCGGACCTGCTGACGCTGCCGTTCGCGCCGATCCTGACCCAGCGCAGCATCGGCAACCGCGGCTTCACGCGGACGCGGACGCTGGTGTCGCGGTTCGATCCGCGCGCCTGGCTCGATGGTCGCGCGGCGGAGTACCTCGAGGGGGCGGCGCAGGTCGACGCCGACGACCTGCTGGCGATCTCGGCGACGCTCGGCACGCCGCCGTCGCCGGCGGAGCACGGCCGGTTCCACTCCGCCGACGCGCGCAAGGTCTGGCCGGGACCGCTGGCGGGCAGCTGGAACGCGCTGATCCCGCCGGGAGCGCACGGCGACCTCCGCTCGCCGGCGCCGGTCACCGGCCCCGGGCCGCTGGTGCTGTCGCGGCGCGACCGCTCGATGAACCTGGTCTACAACCTCACGCGCGGCCCGAAGCTGGCGCGCGAGGGGTCGGAACCGCCGGCGGCGCCGCCGCGCTGATCGGTGTCACCCGCGTCCGCCGATCCGGATCGGGACGGCGAGGCCGGCGCTCACAGTCGCCGGAAGAAGTCGTCCGAATCGTCGATTCCGCTGAGGAAGCGCTTGAACTCGTCCTTGCTCGCCTCGTCGATGCGCGCGCCCTCGGTCGCGCGCGCCGGCCCGAGCACGCGGTCGACCACGGCGTTCGGCACGTACACCTCGCCCGAGAGTTCCTTGTCGAGCACGACCTCGTCGATGTCGACCAGCCCATGGCGCACCAGCGGCGACCGCTTGGCGAACAGCTTGCGCCGGCGCACCAGGTCCTCCTCGCTGCGCGAGACCAGCTTCAGGAGGTCGGCGGCATCGAGGTAGGGCGTGCCCTGCGTCAGCTCCTGGAAGATCAGCGCCACCAGCACGACCTGGTGCTCGATCTCGAGGCGGAACTGGTCGCGCAGCTGCACCAGCGGGAAGCGCGCCGAGTTCGGCGTCGCGGCCAGCCGCGCCTCGATCAGCTGGATCGTGCGCGGGATCTGCCGCTGCAGCAGCGTCAGCGAGTCGGGCAACTCGGCATCGTCGAGCTCGTCGGTCCAGTCCCCGTGGAACAGGCGCGCCGCCCGCTTCTGGAACAGGCGCGCCAGGCGGCGCAGGTCGGTCAGGTGCTCGAGGTGGCTCCGATACGGACGGCGGGCGAGGTCGCGAACGGTGCCGCCCTCGTGGTCGCGCTCGCGGCGCGCCCGCAGCGCGCGCAACAGGATGCGGAAGGCGCGGTCGGAGAGGCGGAAGCGCAGGTCGAGCAGCTCCGGATCGCCGCCGGCGGCCTGCAGCTCGGGGACGATCACGCCGGCGGCGACGAGGCGCGAGTCGGGCGCCAGCAGCCGCACGCCCTCGAGCAGCCCGAACGACGAGCTGAACAGGATGCCGAGCAGCTCGCGCCCCTTGAGCGCGGTGTCGTCCTGCGACAGCCGCCGCTTCAGCAGCTCGAGCATGAGCAGCACGTGCTCCTTGCCGAGCCGATAGCGCTCGAGCAGGAGACGCAGCGGACCGCTCCCTTCGAGCTGTTTCAGCAGCTTGCCGACGTCGGTGATCCGCGATCGCGCGCTCCGCTCGAGTCGCGCCCGCTCCGGCGGGTCGAGCACCAGGTCGCGCTGGTCGCGCCGCAGCTGGCCGAGTTCGTCGGCGACGTCGAGCAGCCGCTTCAGGAGCTGGCGATCGTGGCGCGGGTTCATCGCGCTCGAGTCTACGCCGGCGGACGTGCCCGGGCCGATCCGGGCTAACGTCGCCGGCCGCGGCGGGTGCGAGGCGGTCGGCGGGCGAGGGGCGCGCGCGATGGGACGGGTCGTCGCAGGGGCGGACTTCGGCTCGAACAAGACCGGCTACATCGTCGCCGAGGTCAATGGCACGCGGATCGACGTGCTGGAACGCGCCTCGAGCTTCACCCGCCTCGCCGAGGGCATGGGCAGCGAGGGGCGCATCCGCGGCGCGGCCGCGGCCCGGCTCCTCGACTGGTCCGCGCACATGCGCCGGCGCTTCGACAAGCTCGGCGTCGTGCGGTTCCGCGGGGTCGGCACCGAAGCGCTGCGGCGCGCGTCGAATCGCCGTCAGGTGCTCGAGTTGGTGCGTGACGTGCTGGGCGAGCCGGTCGACGTGGTCAGCGGCCAGGAGGAGGGGCGCATCACCTTCGAGGGGGTGCGGCTCGGCTATCCGCGCGGTCCGCTGGCGGTGATCGACATCGGCGGCGGCTCGACCGAGGTGGTCCACGGCGGCTCGCCGACGCGCGGGCGCCACGAGCGGCCGGTGGCGGCCAGCTTCCGCATGGGCGCCGTGATCCTGACCGAGCAACACGGGGAGGACTGGAGCGACCTGTGCAAGGCGGTGCGCGCGCACCTCCATCGCTTCGCGCCGCGCGGCGAGCTGCCGGGCGTGCTGACGGTGCTGGGCGGCACCGGCGCCAACGTCGCGATGATGGACCTCGGCGAGCGCGACCTGAAGGACGACCACATCGAGGGCCACGTGGTCGAGCGCCGTCGCCTTGAGGAGCTGCGCCGGCAGACGCAGGCGATGAGTCCGCGCCAGCGGGTCACGCGGCTCGGGCTCCTGCCGCAGCGCGCCGACGTGCAGCTGGCCGGCCTCGCCATCCTCGAGACGGTGCTCGACCACCTCTCGATCAAGGCGATCCGCACCACGCGCTACGCGCTGCGGCACGGCGTCCTGCGCAGCGTGGCCGCGGCGGGGCGCGGCGGATGACCCGGCTGCTCGCGGCGCCGCCGTCGCTGCCACCCCCGCGGCGGCGTCCGCGGTGGCGGTGGCTGCTGTGGCTGCTGTTGCTGGCGGCGGCAGCGCGCGTCTTCGTGTTCGAGTCGCTGGTGGTGGCGTCCGGCTCGATGGAGCCGCTCCTGCATGGCGATCCCGCGCGCGGCGACGAACTGCTCGTGCTGCGCCACGCGTGGCGCGTCGTGCCGCCCGGGCGGTTCGATCTCGTCGTCTTCGAGCGCGACGACTCGGCCGCGCGCAGCGACGAGCGCGTGGTGGTGAAGCGCGTGCTCGCGGTGGGTGGCGAGGCGGTGCGCATCGCGGGCGGCGAGCTGTTCGTGCGCGCCGTCGGCGCCGGCGACGAACGGCCGCTGGTGAAGAGCCACGTCGAGTTCCGCGACCTGCTCGTGCCGCTGTGGCGCGAGCCCTTCGATGGCGACCTGATGGCGCGGCTCGTGCCGCTGGCGGGCGGCGCGGTGGAACGGGTCGGTCGCGAGCTGCACCTCGATGCCGCCGACGGCGCGAGCGGCTGCGGCGTCCGCCTGGCGGGCGCGGCGGCCGAGTTCGACGACGGCTGGCTCGGCGCCGACGGCACGCGCCAGCGCGGCACCGAGGCGGTCGGCGACCTCTGCTTCCGGTTCGATCTCGCGGTCGACACGGCGCTGACGGCGCTGCAGGTCGAGTTCACCGTGGCCGATCGGCGCTGCAAACTGGTCGCGACGCAGCTGGCGGGCAGATGGCGGATCGCTCTCGATCTTCTCGATCTCGACGGCGGGACGTCGCCGCGCGCGGCCATCGGGACGGCGGCGGCCGTGCAGCTCGGGACGCCGCAGCGCTTCGAGTTCTGGCATGTCGACGGCCGGGTGGGGGTCGCGGTCGACGGCACGGTCGCGCTGGAGGAGGCGCTCGAGTACCGCCGCGACCTGTTGCTGCAGGGCTCGCCCGTCTCGCCGCCGGAACTGCGGGTGAGCAACGGTCGTGCGCGCCTCACCGGTGCCGAGGTGCTGCGCGACTTGCACTGGACCACCCCGCAGGACGCACCATTCGCCTGTGGCGACGAGCCGTACGAGGTGCCGGCCGATGCGCTGTTCGTGCTAGGCGACGCCAGCGCCGCGTCGACCGACAGCCGCCACTACGGTGCAGTCGCCCTCGCCTCATTGCGCGGGCAGCCCCTGGCCATCTGGCGCCCTTCCGGGCGCCGTCGCCGGCTCTGAGTCGCCGCCGCCCGGCGGAGCGCCTGGTCGGTGACATTTCGCTCGTTGCGGGTTCGCCGGCGCGGAGCTACCGCATCGGGTGCGTCCGGTCCGGGAAGCCCGGGCGCCGCTCGATCGAATCGCGGGGAAGCGTGGTGTTTCGCACGCTGGAGACGAAGGACTCCAGTCACGCGGTTCGCTGGCTGCCTGGACTGATCGTCGTCACGTCTGCCGTGCATTGCGGCGACGCGCCCCGATCGTCGGCGGCAGGCGACACGATGGCGGCGTTGACTGCCCCCGCGGGTGCCGCCTCGACGGTGGCGGAGCGTGACTCGAAACGCGACGCGGACTGCGCCGACGAATTCAGCCACGTCCTCTAGCGACCGCAGCGGGGCGACGCCGCAGCCGCGGCGATGGCGCTCACCCGCGCGCTGGAGGAACGTGCCTTCGGTCGGTACGAGCGCGCCCGCCAGGCGCTCGACGAGGCGTTGCGGCTCGACCCGGCCAACGTCGCCGCGCTGCGCGAGAGCGGCGACCGCGTCGGCGCGGAGGCGGCCGTCGCAGCGCCGACGGCTCCGCCGGGGCGCTACGCCTCGCGGCGCGTCGGCAGCGGCATCGACTTCGTCCTCGACCACGGGGGCGGCGGACGCAAGCACGTCCCGGAGATCAATCTCGGCGGCGTCGCGTTGTTCGACCACGACGGCGACACGGACCTCGATCTCTACGTCGCGACCCACCTCGTCTACGATCCGGCGACCGCCAAGCCTTGCGGCGAGCCGGAGAAGGGGGAGGACCATCTCCTCTACTGCAAGCCAGAGGAGTTTCCGGCGGCGCGCGATCGCGTCTTCCGCAACGACGGCGGTCGCGACAGCGCGATCCGCTTCAGCGAGATCACCGACGCCTGCGGCATCCACGCCGGCGCTGGCCGCGGACTCGCAGTGGTGCCGAGCGACTACGACGATGACGGGGACATCGACCTGGTGGTGGTGCACCGCAGCGAGCCGCCCGAACTGCTCGAGAACCTCGCGATCCGTCCGGGCGTGACGGGTCCGGCCTGGATCGGCGTCGACCTGCGCGGCAAGGGGGGCAACTCACGCGCGATCGGCGCGCGCGTCGAGTGTCTCGCCGCCGGTCGCCGCCAGGTGGAGGAGGTGCGCGGCACCGGCTCGTACGCCGCTTGGAACGACACGCGGATCGTCTTCGGTCTCGGCGACCACCGCGGTCCGGTCACGCTGCGGGTGCGCTGGCCGGACGGTCGCACCAGCGATCACGCCGACGTCGCGACCGGGCGCTACCTCCTGCTGTCGGCGCCGTGATCAGCGCCCTCGGCCGGCGCGGGACGGCGCAGCGCCACCGGCTCCGGCGCCGTCGCGCCCTCGACGATCCGCAGCTTCTGGTTCATGGCGACGCCGGCGAACTTCTGCCGCTTGCCCGAGGCGGGCCAGAAGACCTCGACGAACTCGATCGCGCTGGCGTCGCCGAGCCCGATCTCCTGCTGCAGCGATGAGGCGCCGAAGCTGCCGCCGCTGCCTCCGGTCACGCGGATCGAGCGCGGACCGGACGGCGTCGTCACCCGGACATGGACCCGCGTCCCGATCGCGCCGCGGTTGCTGCCGCCGCCGCCGGACGGTCCGCCGCCGCGGCCGACCAGCTCGATGGTGAGCCAGCCGTTCGCGTTGCCCGGGTTCTCCATCAGGATGCGCCGGAACAGGTCGCCCTCGAACGCGCCACCGAGCACCTCGAAGACGTCCTGATCGCCGTCGTTGTCGAAGTCGGCGAAAGCGACGCCGTGCCCCTTCTGCAGGTGGCCGAAACCGCCGTTTGTCGTCACGTCGAGGAAACGCCGCCCGCCATCGTTCTTCAACGCGCGGTTGGGCAGCAGGGTGCGGAAGTCGGGATCACCGGTGCCGAACACGGCGTCGAGCCAGCCGTCGTTGTCGAGGTCGCCGAAGTTGCAGCCCATGGTCAGGATCACGTCGGCGAGCCCGGCCTCGCGCCCGATCTCCTCGTAGGTGCCGTCGCCTCGGTTCCGGTAGAGCGCGGTCGGCTCGGCCTCCAGCGGCAGCCCGAGCAGCATGCGCCCGACGTCGTTCGCCTGGCGTTTGGCGAGATCGACGTACGACGCGCAGAGGAGGTCGTCGTCGCCGTCGTTGTCGAAGTCGAACGACCAGCAAGGAAAGCTGAGCAGCGGGCCGGAGATGCCGGCGCGCGCCGACGCGTCGGCGAAGACGAGCGGTGCGGCGCGCTTTCCATCGGGCGGGAGGTTGCGCAGCAACCGGTTCGGGGCGTTGATCACCGACAGGAAGAGGTCGGGTCGGCCGTCGCCGTCGGCGTCGGTTGCCGTCACCCCCTTCACGAATTGCGTGAAGGCGACGCCGGCCGCGGCCGCGACGTCGCGGAACGTCCCGTCGCGCTGGTTCTGCCAGAGTTCGCACGGGTAGTTCGCGCCGCCCGGCATCGTCTCGTAGGCGACGAACAGGTCGAGCCAGCCGTCGAGGTCGAAATCGGCCGCCGCCGCGGTCTGCGTCGGCTTCTCGCTGCGCATCCCGGCCGCGATCGTGACGTCGTCGAAACGGAAGCCGCCGCGGTTGAGCAGCAGCGAGTTCGGCAACTCGCCGCTGTCGCGCATCCAGCCGCCGCGCGGCACGAAGACGTCGACCCGGCCGTCGTTGTCGAAGTCACCGGACACCAGGTTGAGCCCGCCGTGCAATCCGTCGAGCCCGGCGTCGCGCGTCCGCTCCTCGAACGTGCCATCCCCCAGGTTGCGCCAGACGCGGAGAGGGTCGTAGTAACCCCAGGACGACGCCATCACATCGATCCACCCGTCACCGTCGAAGTCGTCGGCGACCGCGCCGCCGGCGAGACCGTCGACGGACAGTCCGGCGGCCTGCGCGACGTCGCGGAACCGGGGGAACTCGACGTCCGACGCGAACGCCGCCGGCGGGATGCGCCGCTCCGCCGCGAGCCCGTCGGGCCAGCGACCGAGCGCCATCGCCGCCAGGTTGAGCAGCCAGTGCGCGCCCGGGTCATCGGGGCGCTGGTCGAGGATCTGGTTCAGCAGATCGAAGGCGTTCTCGGCGCCGCGAACGACCTGGTGACGCGCTGCGGAGGAGAACGGCGCGATGCAGCTCTCCGGGCCGTGCCGCGCAAGGCAGTTTTCCTGCTCGCCGAGGCGCAGCCACGCGATGGCCAGCAGGCTCTCCGTCTCCTCGAGAAGCTCGGCGGCGCGCGGGTTCGCCTTCTGCTGCGCGATGACCTTTTTCAGCTGCTCGAAGCGCTTCACCGCCTCCTCGGTGCGCCCGACCTGGAGCAGCGCCTGCGCGCGCTGGTGCTCCAGCAGGCCGCGCCTCTCCTTCGGGGCAGTAGCGAGCGCCGCCTCGATCCGCTCGAGCTGGCGCTTGTTCATGAACGGGCTGCCACGCGCCGCGATCTGCGCGGTCCGCTCGGCAAGGCGGGCGGCCATGGCGCGCGTGCCGGGAGTGCGGGGGTCGTCGACCGCGGCGGGGGCGTCCTGCGGCGTGCCGAGCGGCGGGGTCAGCGCGAGCAGCAGCGCGCGCACGCCTTCCGCCGGACGGAGGGCGCGGCGGGAGGTTGTGCCGTCGATGCGATGCATGCCGTGGTTCCGCTGCGATTAAAGGCGTGTGGTCCAGCCCATTCTGACGGCCGGTACGGTCACCGGCGAGTTACCCTTTCGCTGCCTCAACCCCGTTGGCGGCAAGGATTTCCGCCGGCGCGCAACCGCCGGCCGCGCGGCGGGTTGATCCCCCTGCGATGAGGTGCGCCCAGGCGATGCCGCAGGCGACCGGAGACGACTGCGCCGATCCGGGACAGGCGTGGATGCTCGCGTTCCAGCGCGGCGACGACGCCGCGTTCACGGTGCTGGTGCGGCACTACGGCAGCCGGGTCATCGCGTTCTTCCGCCGCGCCGGCGCCGATCCGAGCGCGGCCGAGGACCTCGCACAGGAGGCCTTCCTGCGCGTCGCACGGGCGCGCGATCGCTACGAGCCGACGGCGAAGTTCACCACCTGGCTGCACCGGATCCTGTACCGCATCGCGCTCAATGACGCCACGCGCAATCGCTGGCGCCGTTCGATCGGGATCGGCGCCGGTCGCGGCGAGATCGACGCGGGCGGGAGCGACGGATCGGGCGGCTCGCGCGACCTGCCCGAGCGGGTGGCGGCGGCCGATTCGCTGCCGGTGCACGAACTCGCGCAGGCGGAACTGCGCGAGCAGGTGCGTTCGGCGGTGGCGGCGCTCCCCGAGCCGCAGCGCACGGCGTTGCTGCTCCATCGGTTCGAGGAGCGTTCGTGCGAGGAGATCGCCGAGACGCTGGGACTCACGGTCCCGGCGGTGAAGAGCCTGTTGTTCCGCGCGCGCGACAACGTGCGGCGGCGCCTCGCGCCGCTGCTCGGCGACGACGCGGGCGGTGACCGCGATGAGGTGCGACATGGACTGTGATCGATTCCGCGAGCTGCTGCCCGGGCTGCTCGCGCAGGAGCTGGCGGCCGATGCCGCCGCCTTCGCCGAACGCCATGCCCGCGGCTGCGGCGCCTGCGCGCGCGAGTTGGTGCAGCACCGCCGGACGTGGCAGCTGCTCGGCGTGCTGGACGACGGGGAAGCGGCGGCGGCCCCGGTCCGGCTCGAGCAGATCGCGGTGGTGGCGCTGGCGCGCGCCGGCGAGCCGGAAGGCGCCGACCGCGACGACACGGCGCCGGCGGTGGCGGCCGGCCGCGTCGCCTCGATCGAGTTGCTGCCGCGTTCGCGCTGGCGTTCGCCGTGGGCGCGCGCGGCGGCGGCAGCGCTGCTGGTGGCGTCGACCGCCTTCGTCACGCGCTGGTGGGTCACGCGCGTGCCGACGCCGGCGTTCCTCGGCGAACCCGAGTTCATCACCCACTTCGAGCTGTTGCGCGACCTCGGCGAACTCGATCGCGGCGGCGTGCTGATCGATCTCGACGACGAACTGACGGCGCTCGATGCGCTGCGGGGGGCATGACCATGGCCCTGCTGCAGTGCCTGTGCCTGCTGATCGCGAACCTCCGGGTGCCGGCGGCGCAGGAGGTCGCGGCACCGACGGTCGCGGCGACGCCGGAGGCGGTGCGCGCGCAGTGGCTCGCGATGACGGCCGGCGAGCGGGAGGAGATCGAGCGCAACTGGAAGCGCTGGCGCGAGCTGCCGAAGGAGGACCGCGACGCGCTGTCGCGGCGCCACCAGCGGCTGCAGAAGGCGCGCCACCGCGAGCGCGAATCGCTGGGGGACGATCTGCCGCGCGAGTGGCAGCGGCTGGACGAGCGGGGTCGGGCGCGCGAGCTGTCGCGCCGGGCGCTGGCCAACCTGCGGACGAAGTTCGACTCGCTGCCGCCCGAGCTGCGCGAGCGCCTGCAGCTCGACCTGCCGGCGGTGCCGCCGCGTGAGCGTGAGCGGCGGGCGAAGCAGGCGATCGAGCCCTACCTCGACTTCGCCGTGCCGGAGCTGGTGCGCCACCTGGTCGAACGGGGCGAGCTGCCGCAGGCGGCGGCGAACGAGTTCACCCGGCAGCTCAAGCGCGACCCGGTGCAGCGGCTGGCGCTGGTGAAGCAGCTGGTCGCCGACCACGCGTCGACCTTCCGCGTCCCGCCGGAGGACGCCGAGCGGGTCCGCCGCGCCGTCGATCCCGGCGCCGGACTGCGCGTGCTGGATCAACTGCGCCGGCGCCCCGGCCGCGGCGACGCCGCGCAACTGCCGCGCTT
>VGYY01000136.1 GCA_016872815.1 Planctomycetota bacterium | reverse complement strand
GAGCCGTGGAACCTGCACAAGGTCGAGCCGACGGTGAACTACCAGTTCAGCCAGATCTTCTGGGAGGACTGGCTCGGAACCAGTCGCCCGACCGGCTGGCTGCTGCGCGAGTTGCCGGGAATCCTGCTGGTGCTCGGCTACCTGGCGGTCACGCCGATGCTGCTGGCGAAGACGGTGTGCCGCAAGCTGGTGGTGCAGATGGGCAACCCGCGGTACCTGACCATGATGATCATGTTCCTCATCATGGTCGCGATGCCCATCAAGATGGTGTTGCGCTGGACCTGCAACCTGCAGTTCATCGTCAACATCCAGGAACTGGCGCTGAACATCTGAGCGCGGGACGGCGGACGCGGGACTCTCGGGTCACACGGGCGCGAGCAGGAGCGGAGACGTGGCGGAAGAGGGCATCAAGGACGCGGGCGCGACGTTCTTCAGCGTCAAGCTGCTGAACCGCTGGTTCTTCGTATCGGTGCTGGTGCTGACGGTCGCGTACTTCGGTTCGGCCGTGCAGGACCACAACCGCGAGTTCAAGAGCTACCAGACGCGCTTCTTCGAGATGGAACGCCAGCTCGCGGTGACGCAGGGCACGGCGGCGTTCAACCAGGCCGGCGGCGCCAAGGTGATCGGCGACGGCGCCGAGAACCCGGGTGCGCTGCGCGCCGAGATCGAGCGCCTCACCGCGATGGTGGCGACCGACGAGTCCGAGCGGCCGCGGCTGACGAAAGAGCTCGCCGACGCCGAGTTCGAGTACGTCACCACGAACGCGCGGATGAAGCAGGCGAAGGCCAACTTCGAGGCCGAGCGCTTCATCTACGAGGAACTCGCCCACCACCTCGGCGAGTCCGAGATCGAGGCGCCGAAGAGCGAGGGCGGGATCGAGGCGCACAAGAAGTACGGGAAGCTGCGCAGCGAGTACCACGTGCTCGACGAGGCCGACAAGGTCGCCGAGGCGCGCCGCAACGCGGCGCAGGTCGCGCTGGAGCGATTCGAGGCGCTGGCCGGCGACGTGGCGACGCAGCTCGAGGCGCTCGAGCGCGAGGTCTCGCGCCAGGAGAAGCGCGCCGACTCGCTCGACAACGAGCGAGTCTTCACCAAGTTCCGCAACTCGCTGCTGTTCAACTTCATGGCGCCGACCGTGACGCCGCGGAAGTTCGTCATCAACGAGATCTTCGACGACCTGAACTTCCTCTCGGTGCCGAAGGTCGACATGTGCGGGTCGTGCCATCTCGCGACCGACCGCTTCAAGGACTATCCGTCGGGCAACGCGCGGATCTCGTGGGGCGAGGAGGGCAACCCGGTCCTGAGCGAGGACGACAGCCCGGCGTTCCGCTCGCACAGCCGCCCGGAGCTCTTCTGCAGTTCGATCTCGCCCCACGGACAGGACCGATTCGGCTGCTCCGGCTGCCACGGTGGCGGCAACCAGCGCCTCTCGTTCCAGAAGACCTTCCATACGCCGAGCAACACCGCTGAACGCGAACTGTGGAAGCACGACTACCACTGGCACCCGGTGCACGAGTGGGAGTATCCGATGCTCCAGTCGAAGTTCCTCGACGCATCGTGCTACAAGTGCCACACGCAGGAAACGCACATCCCGGGCGCCGACGAGTGGAATCGCGGCCGCGAACTGGTCGCGAAGCTCGGTTGCTACGGCTGCCACAAGATGGCGCCGTTCGACGACGCGCGCCGGGTCGGGCCGCCGCTGGAGCACGTGAGCAGCAAGTTCAGTGACCTCGACTTCATGCTGAAGTGGGTCGATGACCCGCACGCCTTCCGGCCGTCCACGCGGATGCCGGCGTTCTTCCATCGCCCCAACCGGGCCAACGAGCCCGGTCGCGACCAGGCCGAGATCACCGCGCTGGTCACCTACCTCTACAACCTGACCACGCCGCAGGCGCTGAAGAGCTATCCGGGCAACGGCGACGTCGAGCGCGGCAGGAAGCTGTTCGGCGAGAACGGCGGCGTCGGCTGCCTCGCCTGCCACTCGATCGACGAATTCCAGGCGAAACCGACCGGCAACCAGGCCGCCCTCGACGACCTGCGCCACGGTCCGGACCTCTCGGCGATCGGCAGCAAGGTGAAGCCCGACTGGCTCTACACCTGGCTGCTCGACCCGCACTCGCTGTGGGCCGAGACCAACATGCCGAACCTGCGCCTCACCGAGCAGGAGGCGGCCGACCTGGTCGCCTACCTGATGGCGAAGCGCGATCCGGCCTTCGAGCAGGCGGTGTTCACCAAGCCCGCCGACGACCGGATCTACGAGGAGATCCTGGTCGAGAAGCTCAAGGAGCGGATGAGCGAGGCGCGCGCCACCACCGAGATCGAGGCGATGAGCGGCTTCGAGAAGCGGCGCAAGGCGGGCGAGTACCTGCTCGACCATTACGGCTGCTTCGGCTGCCACGACATCCCTGGCTACCTGGACGCCAAGCCGATCGGCACCGAGCTGAACGGCTGGGGCAGCAAGCACGCCGACCGGCTCGACTTCGGCATCGTCGAGATGGATTGGAAGCGCGCCGGCCACTTCAACCGCGACGACTGGCTCGAGCAGAAGCTGAAGGAGACGCGCTTCTACGATCAGCTGAAGGACAAGAAGCCGTTCGAGAAGCTGAAGATGCCGCAGTTCCGGCAGCTCGAAGGGCCGGTGGCGGCCTGGCAGCACGCGCTCGGCCATGGCGCGGACCACGGCGCAGACCATGGCGAGGGACACGACGCCGTCGAGGCGGCGAACGAGGCGCCCGATCCGAATCGCGCCGCTCGCGACGCGGTGATGACGTTCGTCCTGTCGCTGACCAAGGACAACACGGCGTCCTCGATCAAGCGGACGCTGACGGCGGACGAGCAGGCGGTGGAGCGCGGCCGCAAGCTCGCGCGCGAGAAGAACTGCATCGGCTGCCACCTCATGTACGGCGAGGGCGGCGAGATCCGCCAGTTCCAGCACGGCGAGGGCGGCGTCGCCTACTACCCGCCGCTGCTCGACGGGCAGGGCGCGCGCACGCAGCACGACTGGCTCGACCGCTTCCTGGTCGATCCGGTGATGGGTGGCGGACGCGGCGCGAAGGCGCTGCTGCGGCCGTGGATGGTCGCACGCATGCCGTCGTTCGGCTTCACCCAGCAGGAACGCAACGACCTCGTGGCGTACTTCGCGCACGAGAAGGTGTGGCACACCAGCACGGATCGCGGGCTGTGGGACGCGATCGCCACCAAGTTCAAGGCCGACTTCCCCGCCTACGACGACGCGAAGATGCGCAAGGCCGGCTTCGAGCGGATCACGCTGCACCACGACCTGATCGCACGGACCTACCAGCAGCAGGGCGGCAGCTTCCTGTTCAAGACCGAGTTCCCGCGCCAGGAGCCGGCGAAGGCGCTCTCCGACGCCGACCATGCGCTGGCCAAGGGCTTGTTCGAGAAACTGCAGTGCGTCCTCTGCCACATGCCGGGCGGCGTGGTCCCGACCGGCAAGAGCGCCGCCGACATGGCGCCCGACCTGACCTACGCCCGCGAGCGGTTGTCACCGAATTGGGTGGCGCACTGGCTCGACACCCCGGAGAAGTACCAGCCGGGAACGCGCATGCCGCCGTTCTGGAAGCCGGAGGCGGGCGTCCGACCGAGCGCCGATCCGAACGGAATCAACGACCCGGACCGCGAGATCTCCCTGCTGCGCGACTATCTCTTCTCGGAGAAGTTCGCGGACGAGTACCAGGAACTGGCCCGCAAGGCCGGAGGCCAGTGATTTGCAGGGGTCGAGAGTTCCCCCCCCTGATCCCTCGAGGAAACGACATGCGATACCTTCCCAGTCGATGGCTCTCGATCGTCACCGCCGCCACCTGCGTTGCCGCGCTGGTGGTCGCGTGTGGTGGCGGTGATTCGCGCAGCCGCAAGTCGATCCGCGGTCGCGCCCCGGAAGCGGCCTCGACGGGCAGTCAGGGTGGCGGTGCCCAGGCAAGCGGCGTGAAGACGATCGATCCGGCGAACTCCGGCACCATCACGGGCGTGGTGCGCTGGGCCGGCGCCGCGATCAAGCCGATCGCGCTCGACCTGTCGGGCAACCCCGACTGCGCGCGGGTCGCGAAGGAGACGGTGTACGACGAGACCCTCGTCGTCAACGCCGACGACACGGTGTGCAACGCGCTGGTGTCGATCGACACGGCGGACGTCTACGCCCCGCCGGCGGAACCGGCCATCGTCGACCAGGTCGGCTGCAAGTACGTGCCGCACGTGTTCGCCCTGATGGCGGGCCAATCGCTCAAGATCAAGAGCTCCGACGCCACGCTGCACAACGTCCACTACATCCCGCTGGGCGACGTCAACCAGGAGGACAACTTCGCGATGCCGGCCCCCGGCGTCCGCGAGCGCGTCTTCGAGTCGAACGACTGGATCAAGTTCAAGTGCGACGTGCACCCGTGGATGGTCGCGTGGTGCGCGGTGCGGACCCACCCGTTCTTCGCGGTGACCGGGACCGACGGCAAGTTCACCCTCAACAACGTGCCGGCCGGCACCCACAAGCTGGTGCTGAAGCACGAGTCGCTGGGCGAGCAGTCGGTCTCGATCACGGTCGAGGTCGGCAAGGTCGCGACGCAGGAATTCACGCTCAAGAAGTGATCGATCGGAAGGACCGGACGACCGGCGGCGCCGAACGCCAGGCGCCGCCGAGCGACCGGCAGCACGGAACGACAGGCGGTGACGCGCATCCGGGCGCCGGCGGCTTCGAGGCCACCGGCGCCGGTCGCGTTCCGCGGGCCCGGAGGCGCTCATGCAGGTACGACCTGATGGTTTCGATGTGACGTGGAAGTGGTGGCTGCCGCCGGCCCACTCCTCGTTCGGCGATGACGTCGACTTGCTCTTCTACTGGATCTTCTGGATCACGATGCTCACGTTCGTCGGCGTCGAAGGGCTGATGCTGTACTTCTGCTTCAAGTACCGGCGCAACCCCGCCCGCAAGACGATCTACACCAAGGGCAGTCACTCGCTCGAGGTGGCGTGGACGGTGATCCCGGCAGTGATCCTGGTGGCGCTCGGCGTCGCCAGCGCGAAGACCTGGGCCACCACGAAGGATCCGGCCAATCCGAGCTTCCCGCAGGAGTTCCAGACGACGGTGAAGATCATCGCCGAGCAGTTCGCCTGGAAGGTGACCTACCCGGGCAACGACAAGGAGTTCGGCACCGACGACGACTTCACGGAGACGAACATCCTGAACGTCCCGTTCGAGCCGACGAACGCCGACGGCGAAGTCATCACCGAAGAGAACGTCCGGGTGCTGCTCAGCTCGAAGGACGTGATCCACTCGCTGTTCATCCCGGTGCTCCGGGTGAAGCAGGATGCCGTGCCGGGCTTCCTCGGCAACGTCTGGTTCGACTGCCAGCGCGCCACCTACGCCGGCCCCGACGGGAAGCACCTCACGGCCGACAGCAAGTACAGCGAGGATGGGCGCACGCTGGTGGATTGGGAGGAGAGCTACGAGATCGCGTGCGCGGAGCTCTGCGGCCTCGGCCATTCGCAGATGCGCATGCAGTTGAAGGCGGTTCCGCGCGCCGACTGGGAGGCGTGGGTCAAGGTGAAGTCGGACGCCGCCAAGGCGCGCGCCGCCGGCGGCTGATGCCGACGACCGCGCCGACTCCGTCCAGCGCCCGCGCTCGCGCCGGCGCCCTGACCGCAGACCAAGAGCAGAAGAACGAACGGCTGGAGCCGAAACGATGAGCACGACCGCCGCCGCACCGGCCCCCGGGGCCGCCACCCACGCCGACCACGGTGCTGGCCATGGCCACCATGAGATGAGCTTCCTGCGCAAGTGGGTCTTCTCGACCGACCACAAGGTGATCGGCCTGCAGTACCTCTTCGCGTGCATCTTCACGCTGCTCCTCGGCGGCCTGCTGGCGCTCATGGTGCGCTGGCAGATCGCCTACCCGGCCGGCGCCAAGCCGAGCGCGGAGCAGGTGCAGGAGTGGAAGTCGCAGGGGTTGTCCGGCGCGAAGCTCGACGAGGCGATCGCCAACTTCGACGGCGACAAGCCGTTCCCGATCCTCGGCGAGCTGCTCTGGGGCGAGGAGCTCAGCAAGGCCGACGTCAACGCGGGCATGGTCGGCGAGCCGGGCCTGTTCGGCAACTCGAACGGGATGATGCCGGCCGAGTGGTACAACGTCGCCTTCACCATGCACGCGTCGGTGATGATCTTCCTGGTCATCATCCCGATGCTGACCGGCGCCTTCGGCAACTGGGTCATCCCGCTGCAGATCGGCGCCAAGGACATGGCGTTCCCGTTCCTGAACGGCTTGTCGTTCTGGACCTGGCTGTCGGCCGCGCTGATCCTCTGCCTCAGCTTCTTCATCGACCCGGCCGGCATCAGCGCCGGCGCCGGCTGGACCAGCTACCCGCCGTTGTCAGGCGTCGTCACGCCGACCGCCGGTCCCGGCCAGACGCTCTGGTGCATCGGCGTGATCCTCGGCGGCACCTCGTCGATCATGGGGTCGCTGAACTACATCACCACGATCGTCAACCTGCGCGCACCCGGAATGTCGCTGTTCCGCATGCCGTTGACCACGTGGTCGGCCTTCATCACGTCGATCCTGCAGTTGTTCGCCACGCCGGTGCTCTCCTCGGCGATGGCGATGCTGCTGTTCGACCGCCACATGGGTACCAGCTTCTTCCTGCCGGAAGGGCTGAACTTCTCCGGTGTCGACATTCCCAATGCGGGCGGCGGCCAGGTCATCCTCTGGCAGCACATCTTCTGGTTCTATTCGCACCCCGCCGTCTACATCATGATCCTGCCCGCGATGGGCATCGTCTCCGACATCATCGCCGTCTGGTCGCGCAAGCCGATCTTCGGCTACCGGCCGATGGTCTACTCGATGTCGGCCATCGCCGGCCTCGGCTTCGTGGTGTGGGGCCACCACATGTTCCAGGCCGGGATGAACCCGGTGCTCGGGACCACCTTCATGATCTCGACGATCATGATCGCGCTGCCGAGCGCGGTGAAGGTGTTCAACTGGCTCGGCACGCTGTGGGGCGGCCAGATCACCTTCTCGCCGCCGCTGCTGTTCGCGCTCGGGTTCGTGTCGATGTTCGTGATCGGCGGCCTCTCCGGCATCTACATGGCGAACGCGCCGTTCGACATCTTCATCCACGACACCTACTTCATCGTCGCGCACATCCACTACGTGCTGTTCACCGGCTCGGTGATGGGCATCTTCGCCGGCATCTACCACTGGTACCCGAAGATGTTCGGGCGCCACATGAGCGATGGCCTCGGCAAGCTGCACTTCTGGCTGACGTTCGTGTTCATGAACGGCGTCTTCTTCCCGATGCACATCATCGGCCTCGGCGGCTACCCGCGCCGTTACGCCAGCTTCCGCGGCTACGACTTCCTCGCGCCCTACGAAGGCATGAACGTGTTCATGACCATCTGCGCGATGGCGCTCGGCCTGTGCCAGATCGTCTTCCTGTTCAACTTCTTCTGGTCGCTGCTGGCCGGGAAGAAGGTGACCAGCGACAACCCGTGGCACGCCAACTCGCTCGAGTGGTCGACGACGACGCCGCCGCCGCACGGCAACTGGATCGGTCCGGTGCCGACGGCCTACCACGGTCCGTACGAGTACAGCCACCCGAACTGCAAGGAGGACTACGCGCCGCAGTGGATGCCGATGCAGCGCGTCTACGCCGACGCCGCGGCCCCGGCGACCGCTGCCCCGGGTGCTTCGGGCGCCGTCGGCGCGCCGCCCCCGGCGCCGGCGCACTGAGGCAACGTCGCGGGACGGATCGTGTTTTCGTCGACGGCGCCGTGCGCGTCGTCGCAGGGTCCGGCTCGAGAAGTTGGCCATGACTGTGCCGTCCGATTCCTCCTCGATCCGCCTCGAAGCAAACGCTCCGGGTGGAGCTGCCGCGGCCCCGGCGGCGGCGGTGGGCGCCGGGCGCGGCCTGCACCATCTGGCCTGCTGGCACGTGCTGGCGACGTTCTGCCTCATCGCCTTCGGCGCGTCGGTGACCAGCAACGACGCCGGCCTCGCCGTTCCTGACTGGCCGGCGACCTACGGCCACCTGAATCCGCTGGCGCCCTACCTGCGCGGACTGGTGAGCGGCCTGATCGCGCTCGAGCACAACCATCGCGTCTTCGCGATGGGGGTGGGACTCCTGACCATCGCGCTGCTGATCGCGGTGGTGCGGCAACCCGCGACTCCCACGGTCCGGCGTCTCGCCTGGGTGCTGCTGGTCGGCGTCTGCGTCCAGGGCGGGTTCGGCGGCCTCACCGTGCTGTTCCAGCTGCCGGCGGCGGTGTCGATCCTCCACGGCATGGTCGCGCAGCTGTTCTTCTGCGGTTCGATCGCCATCACCTACCTGCTGTCCGCGGAGTGGCGTGAGCGGCAGGTCGCCTGCTCCCGCGCATTGACCCACGAGGCGGCGGCGATCCGCGCCGCGTCGCGCGGCTTCGTGGTCGCCTGCGTCGTGCAACTCTTCCTCGGCGCGCTGGTCCGCCATACCGTGGCGAAGTCGCGCGTGCCGACCTTCGGCGATCTCCCGGTCGTCCTGCACATGCTCTTCGCGCTCTTCGTGTTGCTGGCGCTCGGCTACCTCGTCGCGCGTGTCACCGTGTCCGCGGCCGTCGATGCGCGGCTGCGCCGGACGGTGCTCTTCGCCGGCGCGGCAGTGATGGTGCAGCTCCTGCTCGGCCTGCTGGCGGTGGCGACGCGCACCGATCCGCTGGTCACGGTCCTCCACGTCATCACCGGTGCCGCGATCCTCGGCACCGCCGCCCTCGCCGCGCTTCGCGCCGACCGCCTCGGCGAGCGTGCGCCGTGAAGCTCCCCGCGCCTCGCGACCTGCTGGTGCTGACCAAGCCGCGCATCGTCGCCGCCGGCGCGATGACGGCCGCTGCCGGCTACCTCGCCGCAGGCGGCGTGGTCGAGCCCGGCCGCCTGTTCTCGGCGCTGCTGGCGATCGGCGGCGTGACGGCGGCAGCGGGGATCCTGAACCAGGTCCTCGAGCGCGACGTCGATGCGCTCATGCCGCGGACCGCCGATCGACCGTTGCCGGCGGGGCGGGTGTCCGTGGCGTTCGCCACCATCCTCGGCAGCGTCCTCGCGGTCGCCTCGCTCGGGTGGTGCGCCTGGCGGGTCAACGGGCTGACCACCGCGTTCGCGCTCTTCGCGCTGGTCTCCTACCTGTTCGTCTACACGCCGCTGAAGCGGGTCACGACGCTCAACACCTTCGTCGGCGCCGTGCCCGGCGCGCTGCCGCCGGTGCTTGGTTGGACCGCGGCCACCGGCACCCTCGGCCCCGGCGCCTACGCCCTGTTCGCGATTCTCTTCCTCTGGCAGCTCCCGCACTTCCTCGCCATCGCCTGGCTCTACCGCCGCGACTACGAACTGGGCGGACTCAAGATGCTGCCGTCGCGCGATCCCGACGGCTTGATGGTGGGCGGCCAGATCTGCGTGCACGCCCTCTCGCTCTGCCTCGTCGCCCTGCTGCCCTTCGTCTGGGGCCTCGCCGGGCCGGTCTACCTGATCGGTTCGATCGTCTTCGGCGTGCTGTTCGTCGTTCCGGCGATCGGCTTCTGGCGCGAGCGCAGCGAGCCTTCGGCGCGCCGGGTGATGCTGGCGTCGCTGGTCTACCTGCCGGGCCTCTTCTGCCTGCTGGCGTTGCGAGCGTGACGATGACCCCGCGCGGACCCGCAGAATCCCGCGCTGGCGGAATGCGCCCGGCGCCTCCCTCCCCGGCGCCACACTTCTCGGCGCCGGCCGAGGCGCCGGCGGAGCGCTTCGCCGGCGCCGAGCGCGCCCGCGTGCGCCGCTTCGGCCTCCTGCTTGCAGGCGTGATCGTCGCGCTGGTGCTGGCGGCGGTCGGTTACGTGGTGCTGTTCGATCGCGTGCTCGCCGATCCGTCGCTGCCGCCGACCGCCGGCACGCTCAATCCGCGCGTGCTGATCGTGGAGCTTCTGGTGCTGGCGCTCGTGGCCGTCGCCGTGACGGCGGCCATCGTGCGGGCACGGCGGAGAGGGTGATGGCTGGCGCGGAACGCGATACGACGGCTTCTGCGTCAGGCGCCCCGCCCGGCGCGCCGCCCGCCGCTTCCGCTGCGGCCGGGAAGAAGCCCGGGTCGTTCGCGCCGCTCGCCCTGGGCATCGCGCTGACCATCCTGCTGGTGGTGGCGGTGAAGCGGCTGCAGCGCGACGGCGGCGAGACGGCGGGGGGATCGGGACCGGCCGATCGCAGCGCCGGCTTCGGCCGCAAGCTGGCCAACTGGGGCCCGGTGCCCGACCTCGAGCTGACCGACCGCTTGGGCCGCCCGTTCCGCTTCGATTCCCACCGTGACAAGGTCCTGGTGGTGAACTTCTTCTTCACCAGCTGCCCGACCATCTGCGTCGGCCTCACGCGCAACGTGCGGACCCTGGTCGCGCAACTGCGCGGCCGCGACGAAGTCGAGTTCGTCAGCATCACCGTCGACCCCGAGGCCGACACGCCCGACCAGCTCACGACGTTCGCGCGCACGCAGGGCGGCGAGACGCCGCGCTGGCACTGGCTGACCGGTACGCGCGAGCTGATCACCGCGACGACCTACGCGTTCTACGCGCCGTTCGGCGACAAGGACGACGCCGGCGACATCGTCCACTCGACCAAGCTCTACGTGGTCGACCGCGCCGGGCGCATCCGCTCGATGATCAACACGCAGGACGACGCGAAGTGGTTCGAGCGCTGCCTGAACGACGCCGGCGACATCGTCCACTCGACCAAGCTCTACGTGGTCGACCGCGCCGGGCGCATCCGCTCGATGATCAACACGCAGGACGACGCGAAGTGGTTCGAGCGCTGCCTGAATGACGTCGGCTTGCTGCTGGCGGAGACGGCCGCGACCGACGCGGGTCCCGCGCCCGAACGGTCGGCGCCGCCGTCTCCGATCGAGCCCGCCGCGGCGCCGGCCGACCCGGCCGCCGGCGGGTCGCACTGACCGGCGCGCGATGATCCTCGCCACGTTCCACCTGCCGACGCTCAACGCGGC
>VGYY01000135.1 GCA_016872815.1 Planctomycetota bacterium | reverse complement strand
CGCGGCGGCGGTCGTGCGGCCGTGGGTCGCGAGCGTGCCGCGCCGCGACACGCCGCATTTCCATCCGGCCGGCGTCGCCGCCGCCGATCCGTTCGTGACCGGCGCCGCGCGCCATCGCCTCGAGCGCGGCGCGGCGAGCTACACGGTCTTCTATGGCGATCTCCACCGCCACTCCTCGCTGTCGCGCTGCAGTCGCGGCATCGAGCCGATGCCGGAGGATCGCTACGCAGCGGCGCGCGACGTCTGGCGCGACGACTTCCTCGCCGTGACCGATCACGCCGGGCACATGGACCCCGCCGCCTGGGCGCGACTCGGCCGCCTGCTCGCGTTCGAGCGCACGCCGACCCTGCTGCCGCTGCGCGGCTACGAGTGCTCGACGCAGTCGCAGGGGCATTTCAACGTGATCTTCGCCACGGTCGACGCGCCGCTGCTGTCGATCGCGTCGAACCCGCGCGAAGGGGCGCTCGATTGGCTGTCGCGGCGGCTCGCCGACCGCGAGGCGCTGGTGATCCCGCACACCTCCGCCGATCCCGGCCGCCTGGTCGACTTCCGCGAGTGCGACCCGCGCCTGACCCGCCTGGTCGAGGTCTACCAGTCGCTGCGCGGCAGCTTCGAGTTCGACGGCTGCTGGCGGCAGTCGGCGCGCGCGCTCAAACCGGGGTCCTTCGCCGCCGACGCGCTGGCGGTGCTGCCGCAGCTCGGCTTCATCGCCAGCAGCGACCACGGCAACGGCGCCGCCTATGCCGCGGTGCTGGCCGAGCGGCTCGATGCCCCGTCGCTGTTCGCGGCGCTCACGGCCGGCCGCTGCTTCGCCACGACGCTGCGCGGCTTGCTGGTCGACCTGCGGGTCGGCGACGCCTGGATGGGGGAGTCGGTCGTCGTCACCGCGCCGCCGGTGATCCGGCTCGCCACCCGCATGGTGCAGCCGATCCGCGACGTGCTGGTGGTGAAGGACGGCCGGCCATGGCAGCGGCTCGGCCGCGACGCCGAGCCGGCGCAGCGCGAGTTGAACCTCCACTTCGAGCTCGACGAGGCGTCGGTGCCGCCGCGCCGCGACTTCGCGCTCGAGCTCGAACTCGCCGGCGGACGGCTGGTACTCGGTGGCGCGGCGGCGCGCGGGCGCGATCCGACGCGACCCGGCTTCGAGCCGCTCGATCGTGAGGACGAGGGCGCGGCGGCGGGGATCCGCTGGCGCTGGCCGAAAGGGGCGCGCCATACGAATCGCGACGGTTACCGGCTGCGTGCGCGCGTCACCCGCGACGCGAGCTTCACCGTCGGCACCGGCGCCGCCCGGCGCGAGGTCGGGCTGGCCGAAGCGCTGCGTGACGGGTTGTCCGGTCAGAGCCAGGGCTGCAACTGGAGCGTCCGCGTGCACGAGCGGCACGACCTGGGCGTCGCCGAGCAGCCGGGCCTCGGCGTGGCGGAGCTGGTCCACGAGTGGAGCGACGAGGAGCTTCCCGCCGGCGCCAGCGCCACCTACTACGTCCGCGTCATCCAGGCCGACGGCGAGTGCGCCTGGTCGAGCCCGATCCGGGTGACGCGGCGCTAACGCCGGGCCGTTCGACGCAACGCCGGATCACGCCTGGACACGCGCCGGATCGGGCTGGATCGTCGGTGTGTCGTTCGAGTCGGTCTGCCAGTCGATCAGCACATCCGCGATGTCGAGGATCACGACCATCGCCTGATGCGCAGCGATGACCAGCAGCGTGCCGACGATGATGCAGGCGATGCCGAGGAAGGTCCCCGTCGACCTGGAGGCCCCGGCGACGGCCGTGCCAAGACTCATCCCGCCAATCAGCACGGGGATCATGCTGAGGACTGCGACGAAGGACAGGACGAGCCGGAGAACGCGATAGCAGCTTCTGCTCCTCAGTGAATCGAGATAGCCACGACGAAGACGAACGAAGTCGGTCGGGGTCGGTTGCATCGGTTTCCTCTCCAGGATCGGGGAGTCTCAGTCGCGCACCAGCACGGAGTCGATGTCCTCCGCCAGACGCGTCGCCGTGCGGTGGAACCGGCCGGGCATCGGGACGCCCGCGACGGCGAGCATGTGCGCGGTCCAGTCGTGGCAGTTCGATCGCAACGAGTACTTGAACCGGGCGGAGTAGCACTCGGCGCGGGCACCATCGTGGAGCGCGATGAAGCCGGCACCCTCAGGATCGATCCAAGCGAGAAGTTCGGCCAGCAGGCGCTGGTAGTCCGACTCGGCGATCCGGATGCGCCATTCACGTCCGCGACCGGGACGGACTGCAGCGGCTGCGTGGTCGTCGTCGGTCTCCGGTCGCCGTTCACCGGCGCTCGTGACGGTGATCGCTCCTTCATCCGGCGCGAAGAGCAGTCGCCCGACCTTCGCGACCGATCGGTCCTGGTGCAGGAACCATGCGCGGTCGCTGAACCCGACCTCGACGAGCTCGTCACGGCGGGTCAACCGCGGAAACCAGTCGCGAGTGCCGTCGTCGGCACGCGGCGGCGGAACCTGCAGGTCGAAGGGCAGATCTGCTGCAGGAAGTCGCAGGCCGCTGTGGATCCCGTCGAGATGGACGACGAGCTCGCGTGACGCGGGTCTCCCGCTGCACGCAGCGGGCGCCTGCGACCACTCGTTCGCATCGCCTGCCGCGCCCGCTGCGGCCGGCCAGTCTGCCCGGCAGCCGACCATCAGCGCGGCGACGACCAAGAGCGGCGCCGCCCCGGCCGATCGGCGAGGTCGCGGATCGGAGCGTGGTGGCGATGTCACTGTTTCGCCGGCGCCGGGTTGACGGCTGCAGGCCGTTCGATCGCGGCGCCGAGTCCCTTCACCTCGACCTTGGCCAACCCGAACACGAAGTAGTCGTTGGTCACGATCCGCCGCTTCGGATTGAGCACGACGTCGATGTCGTCACGGTTGTAGATCGCGCCGCCCACCGCGTAGTCGGTGGCACGCCCGATGGCGGCGTCCATGCCGCCCGCGATGCCCGGAAGGCTCGGCAGGAACGGCGAGATCGCCGTGGTCGAGCCCGTCCCGGTCACCGGTCCGACGATGTGGTACTGGAACGGCGAAGCGGCATCGGGGCCGCCGGTCTCGACCAGACGGCCGGTCTGGACGGTGTTGACGCAGCCGGCCGCCAGAAGTGCGGCGAGCAACGGCGCGATCCGAGTCGAGCGATCCATGCGCGTTTTCTCCGGTCGGGACGTGGAGGGCAGGGGATGCGACGACTCGCACCTTCCGCTCGCCGCACGCAGCCCGTCGACGTCGCGGCACGCGAAGAAGCGGAATCGCCTGACCGACCCCGCACGGATTCCGCGGTGGCCGCGGCGAAGTCACTTCGTTTCGGCGGATCGACGCGCCGATCCGTTTCACCGCATCGGCGCACGCGTCGGCGGCGACTCGGATGTTGTCGGCGCGCGCAGCGCCGGATGCACGGACCCGATTGGCCTCGGCCTCGCCGGTCTGCTCGATGCAGTTCTTCCGGGAGGTTCCGGTCAGTGAAAGGAAGGGTCGCACCTGCTCAGGGTTTTTCCGCAGCAGGAACTGCTCGTGGCGCAGGCCATCGCGCGCTTGCGGCGGCGGTTCCTCGTCCGGCGGCGCGTGCGTGCGCCGGGTGGCTGCGCCCGCAGCAGGGTCATCAGGCAGCGGCGGCAGCTTCTCTGCGGCGTGGTGCATCGGGCGCACCGGCGTTGCGTTGCGGCCGGGAACAGCGGCGGTTGACGGCGCATCCCGCGGGGCGAATCGCGCTGGCCGGTGAATCCCGCCGATTGGCCGCGGGGCAGCGACGGGAACTCCGCTCAAGCCCTGCGGGACATCGGATCGTCGCATCGCACGTCACGCAGTCGACTGCTGGTGAGAACAGAACTGCACATGCCCTGCGCCTCTGCCATTGCATCGGCTGCGTCGATCGCCAACATCCACCCGCCCAGTCGTCGTGGAGCATGCCCGCTCTCCGTGGGCCGGAGTTGGATCATGGGGGAAGCGGCTGAGGCGACCACCGGGATCCTTCTCGCGCGCTGGAGCGAAGGCGATCGCGCGGCGCGCGACGCGCTGCTCGAGCGGCATCTGCCTTGGCTGCGCCGCCAGGTGAGCGCCCGGCTCGGGGCGTTCCTGCGCATGCGTGGGGAAACCGGCGACTTCCTCGCCGAAGTGGTCGGCGAGTTCCTCGAATACGCGCCGCGCATCGCCGTGGCCGACGAGTCGCGTTTCCGCGCGCTGCTCTTGCGCATCGTCGAGACCACGCTGCGCGACGAGTCGGACTGGTACCGGGCCAAGCGTCGCGACCTTGCGCGCAGCGTCCCGCTTTCGGGTGATTCGGTCCTGTCTCTCGACCCGGCGCTCCATGTCGACGAGACGCCGAGCGGCATCGCATCCCGAGCAGAGGAGGCCGCCTGGGTGCGCCTTGGACTCGAACTGCTCGAGTCGGAGGCGCGCCGACTGATCGTCGCCCACGACATCGAGGGACACTCGTTCGCGGCGATCGCCCGCGACCTCGGCCTGTCCGACGACGCGGTCGAGCGGCGCCACCGCAAGGCGTTCGCGCGCCTCGCCATCGAGGTGAAGGCGCTGCGCCGCGGCGAATTGGCATCGCCGTCGGCCGGTTCGGCGTGATGCGATGAACAAGTCGCCTGATTGCGGCGCGGCCCTCGCGGCGGCGCTCGACGAGTTCCACCGCCGACGCGCGGCATCAGCCGAGATCGATCTGGACGCGTTCTGTGCCGGGCACGCCGCCGCCGGGCCTGCCCTGCGTGCCGAGCTCGAAGGGCTGCTGGCCGTCGCGCGTGGTCTGGCGCTGCTGCGTTCGGCGCCGCCGGCTCCGGCGGAGGCGACTCTCGTACCCGGCACGCGAATCGGTGAATTCGCGTTGCTGTGCGAACTCGGCCGTGGCGGCATGGGCGTCGTCTACGAGGCGCTGCAGCCGGCGCTCGGCCGCCGAGTGGCGCTCAAGGTATTGCCTGCGCCTCTCGCCGCCTTGCCGTCGTCGGTCGCAAGGTTCCGGCGCGAGGCGGAAGCCGCCGGTCGCCTCGTCCACGACGGCATCGTCCGCGTCCACGCCGCAGGAGTCGACGAGGGGCGCTCCTGGATCGCGATGGAGAAGGTCGACGGCCGGCCGCTCGCCGCCGGTCTGCGCGAGCTCCGTGCTGCGAATCGCCGTGATGCCGCCGGCTGGCGCTCCGTGTTCGGCGAGGCGGCGGCCGCTGCCGACGAGTCCTGGGAGACGATCGTCGGCCGCTGCATCGCCGGCGTCGCCGACGCGCTCGACCACGCCCATCGCCACGGCGTGATCCATCGCGACATCAAGCCTTCGAACCTGATCGTGCGACCGGACGGCCGTGCGGTACTCACCGATTTCGGAATCGCCCGCATCGAAGGGCAGCCGGGCGTCACCGTCACGGGCGAACTCCCGGGCACGCCGCATTACCTCGCGCCCGAACAACTGTCCGGCGACGCGGCGATCAGCGGCGCCACCGATCTCCACGCGCTCGGCGTGACGCTCTACGAAGCGCTGGCGCTTCGACTTCCGTTCGAGGCGGCGACGACGCGGGAGGTGCTCGATGCGATCCTGCGCCGCGAGCCGCCATCGCTCCGCCGCCGCTTCCCGTCGGTGACCCGCGACCTCGAGACGATCTGCTTCACCGCGCTCGAGAAGGAGCCGTTGCGTCGCTACGCCGACGCCGCGGCGTTCGCCACCGACCTGCGGCGCTTCCTTGACGGGCGTCCGGTCGAGGCACGTCCGATCGGTCGCTTCCGTCGTGCCGCACGCTTCACCCGCCGCCGGCCGTGGGAGTGCGCCGCCGCCGGTCTGGCGCTCGTTTTGGTCGGCGGCGTACCGACGGTCTTGGCGCTGGTCGAGTCGCGCGCAAACGAGAGGCTCGGCGAGTTGGTGGTCCAGAAGGACGCAGCGCTCCGAGCCCGCGACGAGGCGCTGCGGGCCATGGACGCGGCGCTCGGGCAGAAGGATGTCGCTCTCGCCGACCGCGGGCAGGCGCTGGCCGATGCGTTGAGCGCGCGCGACGAAGCGGAGCGAGACCGGGCCCTTCAGCGCGGCGCGCGTCTCGCCCTCCAAGGGCTTTTCCGTGGCTTGTCGCAACGCTTCGGGGGCGGGCTCTCCCCCGACCACGCGCTTCCGGTTCGCGAGTTCATCGATCGCGCGCTGCAGGCGACCGAACTCTCCGCCGTGAAGGAACCGGAGCTGGTGGCGCTCGCCCACAACTCCGTCGGCGCCGTGCTCCAGGAGTTCGGACTCCTCGCCGACGCGGAGACGGCGCTCACGCGAGCGCTCGAACTCCGCGAGCACCAAGTGGAGGGAGACGATCGCAACGAGAACATCGTCCGCGGCAACTTGGCGGCCCTCCGGGCAAGACTCGGCCGTGCAGCGCAGGCTGTACCGCTCGTATTGCGGCTGCTGGAGGCGTCCTTCGCCGCGCTGCCATCGCAGCAGCCGCGCGAGTGGGTTCTCGGTGTCGCAGCCGCCGTGGCGCCGCGCTGCCGCGAGGCCGGCCTGCTGGCCGAAGCGGAGCAACTGCTGACAGGCGCGCTCGACCGATTCGGCGATTCCGAGTGCGAGCGGATGGAGGAGTGGCGCCAGTGCGCGATGCAGCTTGCCGAACTGAGGGTCGCGCAGTCGCGCAGCGCCGAGGCCGGCGCGATCTACGACCGGGTCGAGTCCGTCATCGTCCGGCTGCACGGCGCCGGCGATCTGCGCCTCCTGCAGGTGCTGCAGCAGCGCGGCCTGCTGGCGATCCACGACGGTCGTCAGTCGGAAGGCGAGGCGTTGATCGAGGAATCGATCGCCCGGATGCGCGCGGGCGGCTGGAGCGATCACCCTGACGTGGCGGTCGCGCTCTCGAACCTCGGCTGGCAGCAGTTGCAGCGCGGCGAGCTCGACGCGGCAGCGGGACAGTTCCACGAAGCGCTCGCGATCCTCGAGAGCGCCGGGATGAGCGGCGATCTGGCGCGCGTCGGCACGCCGCTCGAGAACCTGCGGCTCACCGCGGTCGCGCTCGCGGCGGCCGGCGAGCCGGGTCGAGCCGCGGCTCTTCTCGAGCGGGTCGTGCGCGACTTCGAGGTGATCGAAGGGGCAGGCGGCGGCGACGTGATCCGCGCCCGCATCGACCGGGTGCGGGTGCTCCGGGAGGCGGGTGAAGGGGAGCGTGCCGAGGCGGAGATCGCCGCGCTTCGCCGCAGCCGCTCGCTTGCCGCCGTGGACGATGGTCGCGAAGTCGGCTTCTTCGTCGCGGTTGCCGACGCGGTCGCCGCCGTGGAGCGAGGAGAGTCGGAGACAGCGGCCGCGCTCCTCCGCGAGGCGCTTGCGCTCCTCCCGGAATCGGACGCCCGCCGCGAACCGTTGCTGCGACAGTTGAGCGAGATCGAAGCGGATGGCGGCGAGTGAGTCGAGCCGATGGGAACTCCGGACCAAGCGTTCGCATCGGCGCAATGCGCAGGCGCGGCCCGCCCATCCACCATTGGAGACGGATGGTCGGCATCCTGATCGTCAGGTCTTGCCGAACTCGATCGTCGCTTCGCCTCGCGACCTCGGCCGGTGACAAGGCGATCGCGGTTCACCGCGAAACGGTGCGAGGACGAGGGATCAGGCGGGTCGCAGCTGCGGCGCCGGTCCTGCCACCGGACGACGTCTTGCCGTGCACGGGCGGGGAAAGGCGCCCGTTGCCCCGATGCGGGCGATCACCTCTCCCCGCTCACTCGCTCTTCAGCAGTGCCAGCAGCTCGCCGGGGAACTCCGCCGCCTTCACCTTCTCGAAGGCGTGGCGGATCTTCCCGCCGCGGATCACGAACGCCGCGCGCTTCGGGTAGTCGGGCGATCCGGGATCGAACGCGCCGTACGCCTTCGCCAGCGCCTTGTCGCGGTCGCACAGCAGGATGAACGGGAAGTCGAACTTCGCGGCGAACCTGGCGTTGGCTTCGACGCTGTCGTAGCTCGCGCCGAGGATCACGGCGTCGAGGCCGGCGAAGTCGTGGATTCGATCACGGAATCCGCAGCCCTCCTTGGTTCAGCCGGGGGTGTCGGCCTTGGGATAGAACCAAAGGACGACGGTCTTCTTCGCGTCCTTGGCGAGGTCGGCCAGCGCGACCTCCTTGCCGTCATGGCCGGTCACCCGAAACGCGGGTGCGGCGTCGCCGGTCTTCAGCATCGCGGTCCTCCAGCGCGGACGGTGCAGGGCGGCGCGCCTCGCGCCGCTGCGCCGCGCGCGGCCGACCATAGCGTGGCAGGAACCGGGATATCGTCGCGACCGGCGTGGGTCGGAGCGCCGGTCGGTGGCGCGCCGCGGGAGGGACGCATCATGTCGGTCGTGGGGCAGGCGAACGCGCTCTTGTCCAACGTGGCCAAGATCGGCTTCGTCGCTGTGAGCGGTCTCGCGGTATGGCTCGGCTTCGAGCTGCACTCCGGCGGGGAGGAGCGGGCGGCGCTGCTGGCCGAGCAGGGCGCCGAGATCGAGCGGCTCGCGGGCGAGAACGTCCGCCTCGCCGCCGACGTCGCCGTCAAGCAGCGCGAGATCGAGCGGCTCGGGCTGGCGCTGCGGCTGTCGAAGGTGGAGCGGCGGGTGGCGCGCCTGATCGTCCTCGATCAGCAGCGCGACGGCGCCGCGGTGACCACGCGCGTGCGCTTCGAGGAGGTCGATGCCGCCGGCGCGCCGCTCGGCGCGCCGATCGAGGCGACGCTGGCCGGGGAGCAGGTCTACGTGGACGCCGAGGTGGTGAAGTTCGACGACGAGCGCGTCGAGGCCGGGGATCCGCTGCGCGGCGCGTCGCTGGTGCTGTTTCGCCGGCTGTTCGCCGAGGGGCAGGCGCCCAGTGCCGGCGTCGCGCTCGACCGCGCCGGCGAACGGCCACGCGCCTACGGCGATGACGTCGCGTCGCCGGCGGCGGAGTTCGAGCGCGAGATCTTCGGTCGGTTCTGGGAGCTGGCGCACGACCCCAGGCGGGCGGCTGCAGCCGGAGTGCGCGCCGCGCACGGCGAGGCGCCGTCGATGAAGGTGCGCAAGGGCGAGGTCTACCGCATCACCGCGCGCGCGGCGGGCGGGCTCACGTTCGAGCTCGATCGGCCGGAAGCGGGCGTCCGCTAGTCGCGGCTGTCGCGGGCGACCGGCCGGCGCTACAAGCGCGTGCTTCGCGGCACTGCGCCGCGCAGGCGGGAGAAGGACGATGGTCACTGGTCGCTCGATCCGCGTCGCGAGTGCGGTGCTGGCGTCGTTCATCGGCGCGGGTGGGCTGGCGCCGGCCGCCTGGCAGATCGGTCGACCGGGCGGCGGACCCGCCGCCGGCGAGGCGCCGGTCGAGGCCAAGCCGAACTTCGGGCCGATGCGCGCGGACCGCGGCACCGCGGCGCGACCCTACGATCTGAAGAAGGTGCATCTGAAGCTCGCGGTCGATCTCGCGGCGAAGCGTTTCGCCGGGAGCGTCATCAACCACGTGGTCGCGCTGAACGGCGGGACGACGGCGCTCTGGTTCGACGCCGAGAACCTCGCCATCGAGGCGGTGCAGGTCGACGGCATCGCCGTCCCGTTCCGGCAGGAGGCGGCGCGGCTGCACGTCACGCTGCTGGCGCCGGCCGCCGCCGGTCAGGCGCTCCAGGTCGAGGTGCGCTACTCCGGCGAGAAGCCGCGCCGCGGCCTCTGGTTCATCCAGCCGACCCCGGAGAACCCCGACCGCCTGCCCGAATGCTGGAGCCAGGGGCAGGCCGAGGACAACCGCCACTGGATCCCGACCTGGGACTACCCGACCGACCGCGCGACGTTCGAGGGCGAGTTCACCGTGAAGGACGGCCTCACCGTGGTCAGCAACGGCAAGTTGCTCGGCAAGCGGTCGGCGGGCGACGGCCAGTCGACCTGGCACTTCGCCCTCGACTTCGCCTTCCCGACCTACCTGATCTCGCTCTGCATCGGCGACTACGAGCGCTACGCCGACGACTGGCGCGGGATCCCGGTCGAGTACTACGTCCAGCGCGGCGTCGGCGAGGCGAAGGCGCGCCGGAGCTTCGGCCAGACCCCCGACATGATGGAGTTCTTCTCGACCCGGATCGGGGTGCCCTACATGTACCCCAAGTACAGCCAGGTCGCGGTGCAGGACTTCATCGCCGGCGGCATGGAGAACATCTCGGCCACGACGCAGAGCGACGGCACGCTGCATGACGAGCGCGAGCACCTCGATCGCGACAGCCAGGGCCTGGTCGCGCACGAGCTCGCCCACCAGTGGTGGGGCGACTACCTCACCTGCCGCACGTGGCGCCACCTCTGGCTGAACGAGGGTTTCGCGCAGTACTTCGACGCGCTCTACCAGGAGAAGGTGAACGGGCGCGACGCCTTCGCGCTGCAGGTGCGCAACAGCCAGCAGTCGGCGCTGAACGCCGACGCCCGAGCGCCGCGGCCGCTGGTGGAGAGCTTCTTCAATCGCGGTCCGCGCGGCGACGGCCACAACAACGTCTACGTCCGCGGCGCGTCGGTGCTGCACATGATCCGCCACCTGCTCGGCGACGAGGGGTGGTGGAAGGCGATGCACCACTGGTGCACCAAGCACGCCGGCGACCTCGTCGACACCACCGACCTCGAGATCGCGATCGAGGAGGCGACCGGCCAGAACCTCCACTGGCTGTTCGAGCAGTTCGTCTGGCTCGGCGGACATCCGAAGTTCTCCGTCGTCCAGTCGTGGGACGCGGAGAAGAAGGAGGTCGTCCTCGACGTGAAGCAGCTGCAGGACACGTCGGGCATGGTGGCGGTGTTCCGCTGGCCGTGCCCGATCGAGGTGGTCTGCGGCGATGCCCGCACGCGTCACGTCGTCGAGCTGAACGCCCGCGAGCAGCAGATCCGGTTGCCGGCGCCGGTCGCGCCGACGATGGTCGCGTTCGACCAGGGCAGCGCGTTGTTGAAGGAGATCGAGTTCAGGAAGGCCGTCGCCGAGCTCGCCTTCATCGCTCGCGGCGGCGATCGCGACGCGGTGGCGCGCCTCGCGGCCATCGAGCAGCTCGGCGCGGTGGCGGAAGGCGAGCGCGAAGCGGCGC
>VGYY01000134.1 GCA_016872815.1 Planctomycetota bacterium | reverse complement strand
TGCGCAACGTTTCCCGCCGTCCGCGGACTTCACCTCGGTGGCGAGCCAGTGCAAGCACGCTGCGTGACACACGCGCCGGAACTCCTGGTAGTCGGCGCAGCAGTTTTCCGGGATCGCCTGGCCGTCCCCGCCGCCGCCGAGCCGTCGGCCGGCTTGGCCGCTGCCGTCCCGGGGACAGCCGCACTCATGAGCCGGCTGCCCCATGTCGCGCGCCACGCCATCGCCTGCCCCCCCCATCGGCGCCGACCGCTGGCGGCGGGGTGCCCACGGTGTCGACGGCGACCGCGACCCTGCGATCGCGCCGGTGCGAGGAATGACGACCCACAGAGCGAAGCATGACATTCGTGACCGGCTCCCGCGGCGAGCGGCTGGGAACTGGCACGTCCGCCCTTCTTCCATTAGTTTCCCGGCCCTTTTCGGGCCGAGCGCCGCCCCCCGTGCGAACGGGGCGACCGTGGCGGCCCGAGACGGCGGGGCGTCGCGCGCGGCACCCGTCGTGCCCCCCGCGTCGCGCCGGAGCCCGAGAGAACCGTCCATGAACCCCCCGGACACGCTGACCGCCCCCCAGACCACCCGGCCGCAGACGACGATCGTGAACGACCTCTCGATCGAGGCGGCGACCGTCAACGGCACCGGCAGCCAGTCGGCCAACAACATCCTGGCCAAGTCGTTCTTCCGCATGGGCATCCCCATGAGCGCGAAGAACCTCTTCCCGTCGAACATCCAGGGGCTGCCGACCTGGTTCACGATCCGGGTCAGCAAGCACGGCTACACCGCGCGCAAGAAGGAGCTCGACTGGCTGATCGGGATGAACCCGACGACGTGGGAGAAGGACGTCGCGGGGCTCCGGCCGGGCGCGGTCGTCATGTGGAACAGCAACGAGCTGCCCGACGCTCCGGTCAAGGCGCGCGGCGACCTGATCGCCTACCCGATCCCGATGGCGGACTGCCTGAAGAGCGTCGCGGCCGACGCGAAGCTCAAGAAGATGCTGATCAACATGGTCTACGTCGGCGCCGTCGCCCACCTCCTCGGCATGGAGGAAGAGGTGGTCCTGAAGGCGATCTCCGACCAGTTCAGGAACAAGCAGAAGGCGGCCGAGATCAACGTCGCCGCGATGCGCACCGGCGTCGACTACGCGAAGGCGAGCCTGCCGAAGGCCGACCCCTACCGCGTCGAGCGGATGAACGCCAACGGCAACAAGATCCTGATCGAGGGCAACACGATCTCGGCGCTCGGCTGCCTGATGGGCGGCGCGACGGTGATGGGCTGGTACCCGATCACGCCGTCGAGCTCGCTGGCCGAGGTGCTCATCTCGCTGGCGAAGAAGCACCGCGTCGACGCCGCGACCGGCAACATCCGCTTCGCCGACGTGCAGTGCGAGGACGAGCTGGCGTCGCTCGGGCTGGTGCTCGGCGCCGGCTGGGCGGGCGCGCGTTCGATGACCACGACGGCCGGGCCGGGCATCTCGCTGATGAACGAGTTCGTCGGACTCGGCTACTACGCCGAGATCCCGGCGGTGATCTTCGACGTGCAGCGCGTCGGGCCTTCGACCGGGCTCCCGACCCGCACGGCGCAAGGCGACGTGACGGCCGCCGCCTTCTGCTCGCACGGCGACACCGAGCACCTGGTGTTCCACCCGTGCAGCCCGGAGGAGTGCTACGAGTTCGCGCGCATCTCCTTCGACTACTCCGAGCGCTACCAGACGCCGGTCTTCGTCCTGCTCGACCTCGACCTCGGCATGAACTTCTGGATGTGCGAGCCGCCGCAGTACACGAACGAGGCGTTCCAGCGCGGGAAGGTGATGACGCCGGCGAAGCTCGACGAGATCAAGGCGGCCGGGAAGAAATGGGGTCGCTACCTCGACATGGACGGCGACGGGATCCCGTGGCGCACGCTGCCCGGCAACCCGCACCCGGACGCCGCCTACTTCACGCGCGGCTCGGGCCACGACGAGTACGCCCGCTACAGCGAGGACCCCGACGTCTTCCGGCGCAACCTGGAGCGGTTGAAGAAGAAGATCGAGGGCAGCCGCGCGACGCTGCCGCAGCCGATCCTCGACGCGATGCCGGGCGCGAAGGTCGGCATCCTCGCCTATGGCTCGACCAACAACGCGATGCGCGAGGCGCGCGACCAGCTGGCCGCCGCCGGCGTGAAGAGCGACTACCTGCGCATCCGCGCGACGCCGCTCGCGACCGACGTGCTCGAGAAGTTCTTCCGGGAGCACGACCGCGTCTACGTCGTCGAGCAGAACCGCGACGGCCAGATGGAGCTGATGATCCGGCAGGTGCTCCGCACGCCGGGCGCGGTCGACAAGATCCGCCCGGTCCGCCACTTCACCGGCTTCCCGGTCGACGCGCGCACGATCAGCGACGGCGTGCTGGCCGGCGAGGCGAAGCGCTGAGCGGCGCGGTCGCCTCGCGCTCCCTGTCCCTCCCACCGAACCTGAACCGAAGGACGCTTCGATGAACACTGCGGTCACCGAGAAGACCAATCGCGCCGGCTTCAAGCTCTCCGACTACCAGGGACTCCCCTCGACGCTCTGCAAGGGCTGCGGCCACGACAACATCACCCGCAACATCGTCCAGGCCTACTTCGAGCTCGGCATCGAGCCCTTCAACGTCGTCAAGACGTCGGGGATCGGCTGCTCGAGCAAGACGCCCGCCTACTTCGTCCACCGCGGCTACGGCATGAACTCGGTGCACGGCCGCATGCCGTCGGTCTCGGTCGGCGCGAAGCTCGCCAACCACCACCTGCAGGTGATCGGCGTGTCGGGCGACGGCGACACCGCCTCGATCGGCATGGGGCAGTTCTGCCATCTGATCCGCCGCAACGTCGACATGGTCTACGTGGTCGAGAACAACGGCGTCTACGGCCTCACCAAGGGGCAGTTCTCGGCGACGTCGGAGCGCGGCGCCAAGAGCAAGGTCGGCGAGGTGAACGAGTTCACCGACATCGACCTTTGCGCGCTCACCATCACGCTCGGCGGCACCTTCGTCGCGCGCGGCTTCTCGAACGACGCCAAGCAGATGGGCGTGCTCGTGAAGGCCGCCGTCGCCCATCGCGGCACCGCGATGCTCGACGTCGTCTCGCCCTGCGTCACCTTCAACAACCACGAGGGCTCGACCAAGTCGATCCACTACGTGATGGAGCACGACATCAAGCTGAACGAGCTCGGCTTCGTCGCGCCGTGGGAGCAGCCGGCCGCGGAGGTGAAGCCGGGCGAAGCGATCGAGATCCCGCTCCCCGACGGCAGCCACCTGATCGTCCGCGGCGTCGGCAACCAGCACGACCCGCACGACAAGTTCGGCGCGCTGCAGCTGCTCGAGGAGTCGCGCAAGAAGGGCGAGATCCTGACCGGCCTGATCTACATCGCCGAGAAGGAGCGCGACTTCAACACCGCGCTGCGCGTCATCAACCCGAAGACGATGGCGCAGATGGACGAGGCCGACTGCCGCCCGCCGAAGGAGGCGTTCGACAAGTATCTGAACGGCTTCCGGTAGCGGCGCGACCGCGCGGCCGCGACTCGACGCAACCGCGCGCATCGACGACGACCTTCGATGACGCCCTCTGCGGCCCGGCTCGCCTCGCGCGCGCCGGGCCGCGGTCGTTCGCAGTGGTGCGCTGCCCCCGATCTCAGGGGAAGTCCCGACGGCTTGCCGGTTGCTCTCTCTCTCTCTCGAGGCAATACGGTGTCCGTCGTTCGCTGCTGGACGAGTTCGCGAAGGGGACACCATGTCGTTCGTCTCGGTCCCGACTTCAGAGCGCCGGTCGCTCCGGCGCCCCGTGTTGATCGCCGTCGGCCTGGCGACGGCATGGTTGATCCTCGCCATCCTGAAACTCGTCCCGCAGCGCAGGCCTGCGACCGCAGCGGGCGCGCTTGCACTCGCGGCAGCAGGCGCAGAGTTCATCACCGGAGTGATGCTTCTGGTTCCTTCCACGCGGCGATGCGGAGCGATCATCTCTCTGGCTCTGTCGTTGGCGTTCCTGGCAGCCACCTTCGCTCCACCAGCAGTGCTCGACTCCATTGAGCAACGTTGCGGCTGCCTTGGTCCGTCGCTCGAGGCAAGCATTGCGGTGCGACGCGCGCTCGCTGCGGGCTTGGCGCTCTGGAGCGTGATCACGATGAATGAACTTGGATCACGCCACCTAGAACGAGCCTCCGCTCGATCTGAGCCCGAGGCAATATCATGAATCGCAGCACTCCGTGGCTTCTCGCCATCTGCGTCGCATGCGCCGTACTCGGCATCTGGTCCGCGACGTCGAACGCCAAGCGGACGACAACCCCTGTCCCGCGGGTCAAGGCGACTCCAGTAGCAACACGAGGTGACATCCCGGCGCCCGCCGACGCAGAGCGGCATCTTGCCGACGGCCAAGGCGTACCTGCGGATCGGAGCCGGTTGACGACCCGGTTCAAGATCATCGACTCGATCTCACGGCAGCCGATTGCGGGCGCGAAGTTGGAAACAGGCGACACGCTCGAGGCGATTGCCGCGAACCTCGCGGTGACGACGGTCGCCGACGACAAGGGCGAGATCGCCTGCGCGATCGATGCCAGTCATCCTCCTCTCTGGATCGTCGCTTGGCAGGAAGGCTGGTTGGCAAGTGTCATCACCTTCCCGATCGTTCCACATCCGCCGGCTCCCCTCCCGGATCCAATCGTGATCGAGCTGGCGCCTCCGATGACTGTCGAAGTCATCGTCCGGTCATTCGAGGGTTCCGCGATCGAAGGCGCCGCGGTCGAAGCGGTCCGTCCGTGGGGGCGCGACGCGATGCGCTTGAGAGGCCCACTTGCGGCGATCATCCAACAACCGTTTGGCGAACGATCGATCACCGATGCCAACGGGCGAGCCGTGGTCCGCTGCGCCTCCGGCAGCAACGTCCGGTTCAGCGCGAGCGCACTCGGGTTCGCTGGTGCCAGCCGCGAACTAACCATCGCCCCTGCCCCTCGGCCGATCGATCTGACGCTTCACCCGTTCTTCGTGGCGGGGCTGAAGCGCCCCGAGTGGGAGTCCCACGGCCGGCCGAGCCACCATGACATGGGGCAGTATCTGTTCGGCTGGTCGTTCGCGAGCGAGGACACCGCTCTCGGCGAGATCAACGGCCCGAACGGCGCGTTAGCCGTACCCGACGAGCAGATCGCCGCGATGCGCGCGGAGCTCGAGAAGAGGATCGGGGTGAGCGATGTGGATTGGCGGTTCTCCGTTCAACTCGCCGCCATCGGTTCTCCGGGGATCGTCGAGTCGATCGCTCAGTGGGCGCCCCCATTCTCGCAGCCGACGTTTCGCGAACTCCGTATCCGCAACGTCGCCTTCAGCTCGTTCGCCGCCGAGGACCTGACGACCCTCGACGGGGCGATCGATTGCCCCGCCACGGGCACCCTCATCGTTGAGTTCGAAGAGATCGACCGCGAACTGCTGCTGAATCCAGAATGGCAGTCCTCCTGGAGCATCCGGCGCGCCGGCAGCGAGGTCCATGAAGTGGTGCCCCGCTTGCTCCCGCTCGATCATCGTCCACATCCGGCGGGCGCCCCGGACGACCGAGCGTTCCGATTCCATCTCTTCCCGGATCGCTACGTCGTCTACTCGGGATCGCCACGCAGCCCCACCTATTCATTCGACCTGCAGACGGTCGACCTCCCGGCGGGGATCGAGCGAGTGGTCCGGATCAAACCGGCAACGCCTCGCGCGCAGCTCCTCTCCGTGCTCGTCGAGGATGACGGAGGGCGACGGCACTCTGACTTCTCATTGGTGATCGCTGGCAGCGGGATGATCCTGCAGCGCCGTTCCGCAGCCGACGCGCCTCTCGCCCCCATCTTCCTCACTGCCGGGACGTACCGCGTGACGGTGGCCGACGTATTCGGCGCAGCGCAGCCGACGACGCGCGATGTCGAACTGGTGGCCGGAGCCGGCCGCCAGGAGGTCGTCCTCCAGGTTCCTCTCGCAGGCGGACCGTAGCTTCGCCTGCATCCTGTCCGAGGTTTTGTGGAGCTTTCGATGAACCAGTGGATGTCTCGGCTGATCCTCGGCGCACTCGCGAGCTTGGCGGCCTATTCTGCCGCGCGAGCCGCGAGTTCTCCCGCTTGATCGAGGCCGATCCATCGTCCATCCGGTGCTCCCGTCCCGCGTCCCGAACCGGAGATAGCCCCGATTCACCCGGCTTCGCCGCGACGCTCTGCCTCCGGACGTCGGCGCCGGGCGAGCCGCCGGCTCACCGCCGCCACAACTCCTCCGGCTCGCCGCACTGCTTCGCCGCCCAGCGGGCGGCGACGAAGAGGAAGTCGGAGAGGCGGTTCAGGTAGCGGATCGTGGCGGGATCGACCGGCTCGCGCTCGGCGAGTGCGACGGCGGCCCGTTCGGCGCGGCGCGCAATGGTGCGGGCGAGGTGGAGTTCGGCGCCGAGCCGCCCGCCGCCCGGCAGGATGAACTCGGTCAGCGGGCCGAGCTCGCCGTTCATCGCGTCGATGCGCTGTTCGAGGCGGGTCGCCTCGGCCTCCCCCACCACCTTCATCTGCGCCGGCCGGTCGGCCAGCACGCAGGCGAGGTCGGAGCCCACCAGGAACAGCTCGTTCTGCACGTCGCGCAGCCAGTCGTCGAGGGTCGTGCGGGCCGGCGCGCCTTCCGGCCGCGCGCGGTTGGTGGCGCGCGCCAGCCCGAGCGCCGAGTTGAGCTCGTCGACGTCGCCGTAGGCGGCGATCCGCAGGTCGGACTTCTTCACGCGCTGGCCGGTCACGAGGCCGGTCTCGCCGGTGTCGCCCGTGCGGGTGTAGATCTTGGTCAGCCGGAATCGTTCCGCCACGTCGTCCCTCCTCGCGTCGCGTACCCGCCGCGTCAGTTGCCGAACAGCCCGTCGCGGCTCTGGTTGTTCTCGAAGCAGGTGAAGTCGACCAGGAAGGTCGCGGCGAACAGCAGTTGCTTCACCGCCGGATCGAGGTCCGCAGCGGTGAACTCGATGCCGAAGAGGTCGGCGTCGGTGAACCACTCGGAGAGCAGTCCGCGCCACTCCTTGGTCACGCGGCCCACCTCGAGCCCGCCCATCGTCACGCGGAAGGTGCCGCGGAAGCGGAAGTGGTCGAGGAAGCCGCGCTCGATGGTGACCAGCTCGCTGCCGTCCGCAGCCATCACCGCGAACCGGTCGGAGAAGAGCCGCCAGCGGCGCACCACGCGGCCCGCCGGCCGTCCCTGTTCGAACCACTCGACCTCGTGGAACCAGAACCGGAACGGCTTCTCGATCCGCGCCAGCTCCCGCCCGCCGAGGTCGAGCACGTGCAGCGTCGCCCGCCGGCAGCGGCCGAGGAACTGTCGTCCGAGCCAGCGAACGACGCCGCTCCCCTCCTCCGCGACGCGCGCCACCACCGCCCCGGTCTCGTCCATCACCTCGTAGCGGTTGGTCGCCTCGTAGCCGACGAGGATCTCCGCCCACTCCTTCACCTGCTTCACGAGCAGCTTGCGCGCAGCCAGCAGCGGTTCGAGCACGAGACGCCTCCGGGCGGGACCGGGCGAACGCACGTCGCGCCGTATCATCCCGCCGCCGTTGATCGTACGCGGAGCTCGCCGATGCGCCGTCGCTCGCTGCTGTTCCTGCTGCCGCTCGCCGCGTCGCTCCCGGCGCAGGACGGGTCGCAGCAGCCGCGCTTCGAGACGCTGCACTACAAGTTCGACCGCGAGACCGAGCTCGCCGACTTCGAGCCGCTGACGGGCAGCTGGACGATCTCGGCCGGCAGCCTCTGGTGCACCAGCAAGGGGGCGCGCGAGGAGCTGCGCTGGCGCCGCGCGGTCACGGCGCGCGGCAGCGCGACCCTGCAGCTGGTCGGCGCCGGCCGCGTCGCGCTGGCGCTCCGGAGCGGCCAGCAGGAGACGCTGATCCGGCTCGATCGCGGCGCCGGACGGGTGGCGATCGAGGCCGACGGGCAGCCGCTGGCCGAGCGGCCGTTCGAGGCGAAGGCGCTGGGCGCGCTCGAACTGCGCGTCCACTGGGAGCTCGACCGGCTCCGCGTGACGGTCGGCGACGACGACGCCTTCATCACCACGCGACCCGACGCGCGCGCGCCGTTCGACGCGCTCTCCCTGCTGTCGCAGAAGTCGCAGCCGCGCTTCGAGTCGCTCCGGCTCGAACGCGAGCCGATCGCCGACCCGGCGCTGAACCGCGCAGGCGGGGCGCTGACCGAGGCGCAGAAGGTGGCGATCGAGCGCGCGACGCAACTGCTGGCCGCCGACGACGCCGGCGACGCCCTCGACCAGTTGCGCAGCGCGCTGGGCGCGACGCCGCCACCCGCCGCCGAGTGGCCGCCGGCCTTCCTGCTGACACTGCAGCGGGTCGGACTGCGCCGCCCGGGGCTGCTGCAGCGCGAGCCGTTCGCCCCGCTGGTGGCGAGTCGCGCGCTGGCGGCGGCCGACGACAGCGCCACCCTGACGCTGCCGCTGCGTCCCGGCTGGAGCGGCGCCGCCGCGCCGATCCGCCGCGCCGACGGGCCGGTCTTCACGGCGAGCTGCGCCGACCCGCCGCTCACCGTCGAGATCTACCGCTACGACCAGAAGCTCAAGTACTGGTTCGGCCGCGATCCCCGCCTCGTCTACAGCTCGGGCGGCGGCGGCGCGACGCTCGGCCGCGCGCGCGCCGACGAGCAGCAGGATCTCCACGCCGGCGCCACCCGGGTGCGCGAGTTCGACCGGGCGGCACGCGAACTCGACGGCGAGAAGGCGTGGGAGTACGAGCTCTCCTGGCCCGACCCCGCTGACCCGCAGAAGACGGCCGGCCTGCGCGAGCTCTTCTTCCTCCATCGCGGCGACACCTGGCGGATCTCGGTATCGGGCTCGCCGCTGGCGATGCAGGTGGGGACCGAGGACATCGACTGGCTGCTGGCGCACTTCCGCGTCGCGCGCTGAGCGGCGCCCCCTTTACGCCACCCGCCGGAGACCGCATCCTCTCGCCCTGTCCGCGGGGGGAGGTCGTGCCGATGTCGTCGTTGTCCTGCATTCGTGCCGCCATCGGCCGCAACCGGGTCCGCGTCGCCGCTGCGCTCACGCTCGCCGCTGCGGCGTGCACCCAGACGCCCGAGGCGACACCGGACCTGGCTCCGCAGCGCGCGGAACGCGGTGCCGACCGCGGCAGCCACCTCGGCCGGCACTTCGCCGAGAGGTTCCCGCGTCGCCCGCGCGTCGCCGCGACGGCGGCCGCCATCCTGCCGGTGGTCTGGACCACGCCCTATGGCCACGGCCTCACGCAGGCGCCGCGGGTCCATCCCGAGCGGTCGGTCGAGGGGCGCGAACTCCTCTACTGGGTGCTCGGCGACGGACCGGAGACGGTGCTGCTGCTCGGCGGCATCCATGGCGACGAACGCTCCTCCGCCGAGGCCGCGTACGACCTGCTCGCCGTCGCCGTCGCCGATCCGGCGGCGCTGGCCGGCATCACGCTGGTGCTGGCGCCCGAGGTGAACCCCGACGGCAATGCCGCGCGCAGCCGCCGCAACGCGCGCGACGTCGACCTGAACCGCAACTTCCCGTCGCGCAACTGGCGCGGCGACAGCAGCGCGCACGGACCCGGCACGCACCCCGCGTCGGAGCCGGAGACGCGGTTCGTGCTGGCGCTGCTGCGCATGCATGCGCCGACCCGCGTCATCGCGACCCACGCGGCGGCGGCGTGCGTCAACTGGGACGGCCCGGCCGAGGCGCTGGCGGAACGGATGAGCCGCGAGTGCGGCCTGCCGGTCGAGGCGACCATCGGCTACCCGACGCCCGGCTCGCTCGGCAGCTACCTCGGAGTCGACCTCGCCGTGCCGACCATCACCTTCGAGCTTGCCACCAAGGAGGAGGTCGGCGCGGCGCTGGACGGAGTGCGCCGCGCCCTGCTGGTCGGACTGCTGCCCGACCCGGAGAACCCGCCGCCGGCTCTGCCTTTCGCCGGACTCAGCGAGCCGCCGGCACGCTGAAGGCGTGCAACACGTCGCCGCCGAGGCTGACGAACTCGACGGCGAGCGCCGCCGGCGCCACCTTCACCCGCGCATAGCCGCTCTCGGTCCAGAACTTCTCGTAGCCGGTCTCGTCGCGGCTGAAGCGCCACGGGGCACTGGTGGTGCCGGGCAGCGCGTAGCGGATGCCGTCGACCTCCATCTCGGTGAAGACGTGGTCGTGGCCGTAGAAGATCGACTTGGCGCCGTGCCGCTGGCAAAGCTCGTGGACCCACGCCTGTTCGCCGACCTTCGCCGCGCGCCCGCCGCCGCGACCGTAGCTCGAGTCGTACGGGTTGCCGGCGTTGCCGCCGACCACGTGATGGAGGAACAGCGCCTTGTGCGGCGCGTCGGACCGCGCGAGCGTCGCGGCGAGGAACTCCTTCTGCGCCGGCCCGAGCGTGAAGTCGTCGGGGCGGCCGCTCGCGACCTCCGAGGGGTCCATGTGGTGCGCCGTCTTCGTGTAGCCGCGCACGTTCAGCACGATGCCCAGCAGGTCGCCCCACTCGAAGGCGAAGTAGTCCTCGTCGACGCTGCCGCCGAGCGGCGAGGTGTCGGGCCGCGGATTGTTCGCGTGGCGCAACCGTGCGTCGCGGGCGAACGCGCGCTGCGCGTCGGCGTGGCAGCCCGACTCCGCCTCCCAGTTGCCGAGCGCCTGGTAGAGGGTGCCGCAGTCGTGCAGCAGGCTCATCGCGCGGCGCGCGTCGAGGTGGGCGGCGTCGGCCAGTTCCTGCGAGGTGAACGCCCAGTTGAAGGCGCGACCGTGCAGGTCGAAGACGTCGCCGAGGCTGACCGCGAAGTCGGGTGCTTCGCGGTTCATCTGCGCGAACACCGCCGCGAATTCGGCCGCGACCCGCTCGCGCGTGGTGCGGTACCAGAAGACGCTCTCCATCACCGCCTCGAGGAACGCCGGCTCCGATGCCGACTCGGGCGGGATCTCGGGCTCGATCCGCGCCGGGAAGACGTGGGTGTCGGAGAAGACGAGGAAGGTGAACGGGGCGCCGCGCGGCCGCGCCGTGACGAAGCGACCTCGCGCCGTGCCGCGCGCCACCGCCGCGGCG
>VGYY01000133.1 GCA_016872815.1 Planctomycetota bacterium | reverse complement strand
GTCCGGCGCGACCCGCGCCGCATCCGCCGCTTCATCGCGACGGACGCGCTGGGCGAGCGCCCGGTCGACGGCGCGCCCGGTGCCGACCCGCTTGGCGCGCTGGTGCTGCGCGCGCCCGGCACCACCGTCGTCGCCTTCGAGAGCGAGCCGGCGCGCGCGTTCCTGCGTCCCGCCGAGTTCGAGGCCTACCTGAAGGAAGAGGGTCTCGAGTCGATCCTCGCGCTGCGGGCCGAACGCGGCCACGCCGACCGCATCGGCGTGGAGCAGTACTTCCGCTGCGCGAAGACCCTGGTCTCGACCCCCGCCGCGCGGCTCGCCGATCGCGCGGTCGGCCTGCCGCTCGAACTGATCGCCGACGGCGATCTGACGCGCCTCGCCGTCGGCGGCGAGCTGCGCGTGCAGCTGCTCTGGCGCGGTGCGCCGCAACCCGGCGTCCTCGTCGCCGCGCTCGAGCGGCAGCACGCGGCGGCGCCGGTCGCGGCGCGCACCGACGCCGACGGCCGCGTCGAGCTCGCGCTGCCCCACGGCGGCACCTGGCTGGTGAAGGCGGTGCACATGGTGGCCGCCCCGGCCGAGACGCGCCTCGACTGGGAGAGCTGGTGGGCGTCGCTCACCTTCTCCGCCGGCTCGGCGCCGCCGCCGCCGGCCGCCCGCGCCGCGGAAACGGACGGCTGAGATGCACCATGCTCGACGCTCCGTCGACGGTTCCGGTCGAACGCAGGCTTGCCCGGCGCCGCGGTCGGTGGTAACGCACGGCAGCGGCGCGCCGCACTGGCCGCGCTCCGCGAGGACCGCTTCGCCCATGACGTCGCCCCGCCCCGCGCCGCAACGCCACGCGCCCGAGCCGCCGCACCTCGCGGCGCTGGTCCGCCGCATGGCGGCGGGCGAGGAGTCGGCGCTGGCCGAGCTGTTCGACCAGACCCGTGCGCTGGTCCACGGCCTCGCGCAGCACATCGTCCGCGACGCCGGCGCCGCCGAGGAGGCGACGCTCGACGCCTATGCCCAGGCGTTCCGCGACTCCGCCCGGTTCGACCCGGCGCGGGGGGGCGGTGCTGGCATGGCTGCTCAACCTGGCACGCTCGCGCGCGATTGACCGCTTGCGGCAGCTCGGCGGTGTCGTGCGCGCGCTGGAGCAGCCGCTCGAGGCCGCGGCCGATCGGGCGGGCGTCGAGGCCGTCCCCGCCGATGCCGCCTGGTGGAGCGAGCGCCGAGAACGGGTGCTTGCGGCGCTGTCCCGGCTGCCGCCCGAACAGCGCGAGGCGATCCATTGCGCCTTCTTCCTCGGACTGTCACATTCGGAGACGGCCGCGCACTTGCGCGCGCCGCTCGGTACCGTGAAGACGCGCATCCGCATCGGCATGGAGCGGCTGCGCAGCAGCCTCCCCGAGCTGGAGGCCCTTCCGTGAGCGATGCCGTGAACGACCCTGCCGATTCCGCCGATCCCGACGTCCGCCTGCGCGCGCGCGCCGCCGAGTACCTGAGCGGCGAAGGCTCCGCCGCCGAGCGCGCCGCCTTCGAGCTCGAGTTCGCGCGCCCCGATGGTGCCGCTGCGAGGGCGCTGCGCGAGGCGAAAGCGCTGGCCGGCGAACTCCTGCTGGCGGCGCCGCCGGTCGCGCCGCGCCCGCTGGCGCGCGAACGGCTGCTCGACCGCGTTCGCGCCGAGCGTCCGGCGGCCGCGACCGCGCCGGACCCCTCGCTCCAGCCATGGAAGCAGTGGACCGGCGGCGGCGGCGAGGTGTTCCGCGGTCATGCCGACGGCGGTTTCGAGGCGACGGCGATCGCCGGCATCTTCGTCCGGCGGCTCCATGTCGACGCGGCCGCCGGTCGCTCGACCATGCTGGTACGCATGGCGCCGGGCACCCGCTATCCCGGCCACCGCCATGGCGGCCACGAGGAGTGCTACGTCCTCTCCGGCGACCTGCGCCACGGCGAGCGCGTGATGCGCGGCGGCGACTTCGAGCGGGTCGACACCGGCTCGCGCCACGGCGAGCAGTGGACCGAGGAGGGCTGCCTGCTGCTGATCCACTCGTCGCACGCCGACGTCCTCGAATAGGCGCGCGGCCGGGCGCCGTTCCTGCGGCGCCGACCCTATCCTCGCGGGGATGGAGCAGGACGAAGCGGGCGCCACCGCGCAGGTCGGCGCAGGATCCGGTGGCGCGACCGCGGAAGGAGCCGCTCCCGCGGCCGCGCCGCTGGCCGACGCGAAGACCATCCGGCGCGTGCTGATCGCATCGAGCGTCGGCACGTTGTTCGAGTGGTACGACTTCTATCTCTACGGCACGCTCGCCGTCTTCTTCGGCGAGCTCTTCTTCCCCGCCGGCAACGAGACCGCCGCGCTGCTGGCCAGCCTCGCCACCTTCGGCGCCGGTTTCGCAGTGCGGCCGCTCGGCGCGCTGGTGTTCGGCCGCATCGGCGACAAGGTCGGTCGCAAGTACACGTTCCTCGTCACCATCGTCACGATGGGGCTGTCGACCGCGCTGATCGGCCTGCTGCCGACCTTCGCGTCGATCGGCTGGGCGGCGCCGGCGCTGCTGGTGGCGCTGCGCCTGGTGCAGGGGCTCGCGCTCGGCGGCGAATACGGCGGCGCGGCCACCTACGTCGCCGAGCACGTCCCGGACGCCCGCCGCGGCTACTTCACGAGCTTCATCCAGACCACCGCGTCGCTCGGCTTCTTCCTGTCGCTCGGCGTGATCGGGCTGGTGCGCGTCGGACTCGACGCCAGCGCCTTCCGCGCCTGGGGCTGGCGGATCCCGTTCCTCGTCTCGTTCGTGCTGCTGGCGGTGTCGGTGTGGATCCGGCTGCGGATGGCCGAATCGCCGCTGTTCGCCCGGCTGAAGCGGAGCGGCCGCATCGCCGTCAATCCGCTGAAGGAGAGCTTCACCAACCCGGTGAACCTCCGCTACGTGCTGCTGGCGCTGTTCGGCGCCACCGCCGGGCAGGGCGTCGTCTGGTACACCGGCCAGTTCTACGCGCTGACCTTCCTGCAGAAGACGCTGTCGCTGTCCTGGCAGCTCTCCTACCTCGTCATCGCCATCGCCGTCGCGCTCGGCACGCCGCTGTTCGTCGTCTTCGGCGCGTGGAGCGACAAGGTCGGCCGCAAGAAGGTGATGCTCGGCGGCATGGCGCTGGCGGCGGCGCTCTACGTGCCGATCTACATGGCGATGGCGGCGCTGGTCCGCGATGGCGCCGCGGCGGTCGGCGCGGCGGGGGCGGCCATCGGCGCCACCGGGATCACGGCGCTGCCGGCCGCGCACGTGGCCGGCCTCGTCCTGCTGGTCGCCGCGCAGATGGTCTTCGTGGCGATGGTGTACGGCCCGATCGCCGCGTTTCTGGTCGAGCTGTTCCCGACGGCGATCCGCTACACCTCGATGTCGCTGCCCTATCACCTCGGCAACGGCTGGTTCGGCGGCTTCCTGCCGCTGATCGCCACCGCGGTCACCACCGCCGGCTGGGCCAAGGAACGCTTCGGCGACGACGCGATCTACCTCGGCCTCGCCTACCCGACCCTGATCTGCCTGCTGTCGCTCCTGATCGGCGGCCGCTGGCTGCACGAGACCCGGCACCACCGCATCGACACGCCGGAGCATTGAGCCGCCGCCCCGCGCTGCGGCCGGCGCGGCGAACGACGCCTACTTGCGCGCCTGCAGCGACTCGACCACGCGGGCGCCGAGGCGGCCGTCGACGACGACGATCTCGGCCAGGGCGATCGGCTTGCCGTTGACGTAGAGCTCGATCGGCTGGCCGGCGTGCTTGTCGAGGTCGATGATGGTGCCGGGCTGGATCGACATCACCTGCTCGAGCTTGAGCTCGCGCGTGCCGACCACCGCGGCCACCTCGACGCCGACGTCGAGCAGCAGGTTCAGGTGCCGCGCGCCGCCGATGCCGGGGCCGCCGCCGAGTTCGGGCAGCGCCACTGGCGCCGCCGTCGCCGCGTCCTCGGGCATCGACACGTCGATGGAGGAGAGCGGCGGCTCGTGCGGCTCCTGCGGTTCGCCGCCGGTGATGGCCGCCGGATCGATCGCGAGGCCTGCGGGCTCCGGCGCCGCGGCGGCAGCTTCGGGCGCGCCGGTGTCGGCGGCGGGGGTGTCGGCATCGGTCATGTCAGGCTCCCGCCTTCGACCGCGGCCTGGACGTGGCGCTGGCGATCCCGCCGGCTCCCGTCGGTCGCGTCGCTCCGGCCGCGGCCGCGCGCGACTGTTGCGGCGGCTCGCGCTGGGCGTTCGGCGCCGCCATCGGCGCGGTCTCCTCGCCCTTCTCCGCGGCAGCCGTCGTGCCGGCGCCGCTCTCGGCCGTCGTCGCCGCCGGCTCGAGCAGTTGCGTCACGGAGATCGCGTAGCGTCCCTCATGGGTCCCGAGCTTGGCGTGGAACCGCGGCTTGCCCTGCACGCGCACCTCGATCGGCTCGCCCGGCGGCAGGTCGAACAGCACGACGTCGCCCGGCTGCAGCGCCGCCGCCTCGTCCAGCGTGAGCCGGCAGCGGGCGAGCTCCGCCATCAGCTCGAGCGGCGCGTTGGCCAGCGATGGCTGCATCTCGTCGGTGTTCCGCGTCGTATCTTCGGGCTTCGGCTCGGCGGATTCGAGCAGCCGGCGCGAGACGCAGAGCAGCAGATCGTGATCGGCGTCGAACAGCCGGACCTTCCACGGGATCCGCGCGAACGGCTCCTCGAGGTCGGGCATGAAGGTCAGCGGCGGCTCGTTCAGCGGCTGCGCCGGCGCCAACTCGAGCTGCAGCGGCGGCAGCGCCAGCGCGCGGGCGATGCCGGCGAACAGTTCGCGGACGAAGCGCATGCCGAGCTCGAACTCGATCGTGGTGGGGGGCTTGCCGGTCGCCTTGGCCTGGCCGGGACCGCCGAGAGTGCGGTCGATCGCGGCGTAGACCAGGTCGGGTGCGCACGCCAGCAGCACGCTGCGATCGGCCGGGTCGCCCTTGCTGCCGCCGGCGTACCACCACGCCTTGCCGCCGGCGAATCCGGCGAAGTGGCGGACGCGCGCGACGTCGGCGGCGCCGACCGTGACTTCGGTCCCGATCCGGAGCACGCGGCGCACGTGGATCCGCATCGCCTCGGCAAGCGACTCGCGCTGCGTCGCCAGTCGGCGCGCCGCCTCGCGCGGCAGCGGTGCCGGCGTCGAGAGGTCGTAGGGCTGGGCGGCGGGGCGGCTCATTGCACCAGGAACTCGTCGAAGTAGATGGCGGTGATCGTCCCCTCCGCCGGATCGGAGAAGAGGATCGGGTTCAGCTTGTCGTGCAGCTCGAGCTTGAGCTGCTCCTTGCCGCGCGGCGTCTTGAGGTCGGACGACTGCTTCCCGGACATCAGCGTGATCAGCGCATCGCGAATCGCCGGGTAGGAGGCGCCCCCCTTTTCGCACGCCTGCACCTTGTCCGACTCGATCTTCTCGTCCTTGCAGCGGACCTGGACGAAGACGATGAGCTTGCCCGACACCGCGGCGCTGGTGTCGGCGAGATTCACGATCAGGGTCGGCAGCGGGATCACTTTCGGGTCGCGCAGCTGATCGAACGGCGTCGGCACCGGCTTCGGCGCCTCCAGGTGCACCTCGGGCGGCGGCGGCTCCGGCTGCGTCACGATGCCGGCGGTGACGCCGAGTCCGACCGACAGCGCGCCACCGGCGATGAACGGGAACAGCTTGTTCAGCGCGCTCGGCGGCGCCGCGGCCTCGGCGCCGTCTTTCGACGCATCGCCGCCCGCCTTCGCCGCACTGTCCGCGTCCACCATCACCTGCTCCCAGTCCCCGGCCGCGGCGGCGTGCCGCTACTCCGCCAGGTACCAGCGCAGCGTCACATTGCGCGCTGCACCCTTCCCGCCGCCCTCCGCGGCGTCGCCTGTCGCAGCGGTCCCCAGCGGCACGAGGCGCGCCGCGGGGACCTTCTGCTCGACGAGGTATCGGACGACGGCACGGGCGCGCTCAAGCCCGAGCGCAAGGCGCTCCTTCGCGGCCCCTTCCTCGGCGGAGCACGCCCCGAGCACCTCGATCCGCCCCGGGCGCAGCGCCAGGCTCGGCGCCAGTTTCGCCAGGTTCTCCCGGTCCTTCAGGGTGAGCCGGGCCGAGCCGGGCGAGAACGTGCAGCCGAGCGGCAGCGCGACCCGCGTCCCCGGCGCGACCACCTCGCCCGACCCGCTGCGGATCAGGTCGAGCTCCTCGTTCAGCATCTTGTCGGTGTGCTCGACCCAGTCGTCCTGGTCGAGCGGATCGATCTTCGGCGGCTTGTAGCGCGCCAGCGGGCTCGACTTCGGGATCAGCGTGCGATGGCTCGGCATCACGCCGGGCAATCCGAGCGCCTCGAGCGTGTCAAGGTAGGAGCCGATGCCGGAGTAGGTGAACCCCGCCGCCTGCGTGCTCGCCATCGACACGACGAGGATGAAGAAGCAGAGCAGGTTGGTCATCATGTCGGAGTACGAGCACATCCACATCGGGATGATGGTCTTCGACTCCTTCGGCCCTTCCTTCGGCATGGCTGGCTCCGCGACCCGGCGTCACGCGTCGGGCGGAAGGACGACGATCTCGAGGCGGCGATTGGCGGCGGTGGCGGCATCGCCGAAGCCGGCCTCGCGCGGTTCGAGCGCGCCACGCGCGCCGACGAGCACGCGACTCGAAGGGATCCGGCCGGTCGTCATCAGGAACTCCGCCACCGCCAGCGCACGCTGCGCGGTCAGCTGCTCCTGCGCGACCGGCGTGTCGTGCTGCGCGCCCTCGTTCCAGGCGTGGGCGATCACCATCACCTTCTGCGGGTGGATCCGCAGAACGTCGGAGAGCTCGCGCAGCACCTCGCGCACGTCGACGGTGAGGAACGTGCTGCCGGGCGGGAACGGCGTCGGGCAGGTGATGGCGAGGCGCCTGCCATCGGTGGTCTGATCGAACTCGAGCCGGTTGCCGGAGCCAGGCTTGCGCACCAGCGTCTTCACGCCCTCCTGGATCAGCTCGAGCCCCTCGCGCGCCCGGCGCATGCCGTCATCGACGACGCGGTTCTTGATGTTCGGCGGCGTCGGCATGTCCGATTCGTTGCAGCCGGCCTTCTCGTCGGCGATCAGTCCGAACTGCCCGGCGAGCGCGCCGGCCATCTTCGCGTAGCGCTCCTTCTCGGTGGTGCTGAACGTCATCATCATGATGAAGAACGTCACCAGCAATCCGACCATGTCGGAGAAGGTCACGAGCCATTCCGGCGCGGACTGCGGCTCTTCCTCGGGCGGGCTCTTCGGCATGGCGGCGGCTCCGGGACCGTGCGCTCACTTCTTCGCTTCGGTCGCGAACTCGCGTCGCTTCGGCGACAGGAACGTCTTCAGCCGCTCCTCGACCAGTTGCGGCTTGTCGCCGGCCTGGATGGCGAGGACGCCCTCGATCATCAGGTTCTTCACCGCGATCTCGTCCTTGCTCTTGCGCTCGAGCTTGCCGGCCAGCGGCAGGGCGATGACGTTGGCGATGAACGAGCCGTAGAACGTGGTGATGAGCGCGACGGCCATGCCGACGCCGATGGCGCTCGGGTCGGACATGTTGCGCAGCATCGCGACCAGCCCGATCAGCGTGCCGAGCATCCCCATCGCCGGTGCCGCCGACGCCATCATGTCGAGCAGCTTCTTGCCCTGGCCGTGGCGGTCCTGCAGGAAGTAGAGCTCGCTCTCGAGCACGCCGCGGATGGTGTCGGCCGGCAGGCCGTCGATCACCATGCGCAGCCCCTTCGCCTCGAACGGGTCCTGCACCTCCTCGATCTTCTCCTCCAGCGCGAGGAGCCCCTCGCGGCGCGCGAGGTTGGCGTAGTTCACCAGTCGCGCGATCTCCTCGGTCTGGCTCGGCAGCTTGGAGAAGACGGTCTTGCGCAGCACCGCGATCACGTTCAACACCTGCGCGAAGTTGAACTGGGTGACCAGGTAGAAGAGCGTCCCGCCGAAGACGATCAGCACGCTCGGCAGGTCGTAGAACGCCGAGAGCGGCGCGCCGAGCATGATCGAGTAGGCCAGCAGGGCGATGTTGAGCACCAGCCCCGCGATCGTCGAGATGTCCATCGTCCCGTCGCTCCCCTTAAGTCGCGCTCATCGGCCGCCGCGCGGCGCCGACCCGAACCGGCCCGGCCACCGCTGCCTGGCCGGCCGCGGCCCCCGGCGGCTCCCGGTCACTCGTCCCCGGGTCGCGCCTTGAGCAGCATCTCGGTGAGCCTCAGCAGCTTGTCGGGGGCGACGAACGACAGCACCTCGGCCGCCGACTTGTCCTCCATCCGGAGGAGGATCGTCGCCGCCTTGTCGGCCGGCATGTTCCCGAGCATCGAGGCCGCCTTCTCCGCCTCCATGCCGGCCACGATCTTGGCCATGCTGTCGAGCGTCTCGGGCGCGATGAGGTCGCCGGACGTCGCGTTGACGTCGAGCGGGGCGTTGAGCTGCAGCTTCTCGGCCAGCGTGAGCACCTCGCTGCGGCGCGACTCGATCTCGCGCTCCATCGTCTGGAGCTCCTTCTCGCGCTGATCGAGCGCCACCTTGCGCCCGTCCTGTTCCTGCTTCGCCCGGCGCAGCTCGTTCATCAGCTCGCTCGCCTCGGCGATCGAGATCGACTCGGGCAGGTCGAACAGCGCGCGCCCCGACTGCAGCGACGCATCGCGCTTCGCCGCTTCGGTGCCGCCGGCCGGCCGCGCCGTCGCGCCGTCGCCGGCCTTGCCGACGAGCGACGCGCTCGCCGCTTCCGCCCCCTTCTGCTCGTCGAGATTCTCCTTGGCGTCAGCGAGCAGCCGGTTCTGCTTCAGCAGCACCGCCAGCGCGGACAGGCCGAACAGCGCGAAGCAGAACACGCCGAGACGGATCCAGGGCATCACCTTCTTCATCGTCCGATCTCCTGCACCGTCGCGCCGGGAAGGCGCGCGGCGATCTCATCCAGTTCCTTCTGCTCGCCGCGCAGGCCGGCTTCATGCGCGCGCGACTCGCGCCGCTCGATCACCCGTTCGACCGCGCGGACGCGCCGGAACGCCTCGCGCAGCGCGTCCTGCGTCCGCGCCTCCTGCAGCCGCGCCTTCTCCGCCTTCTCGGCCGCGCGCTCGATCGCGCCTTCGAGCAACGTGGCCATCCGCTCGCGGGCGAAGCCGGGCAGCTCGCCGGCCGCGCGATCGCGGCGTTCCTGCTCGTCGCGGCGCGTGCGCTCCGCGCGCAGGGTGGCCTCGAGCTGCTCGCTGCGCGCCACCAGCGCCCGCGCCCGCGCGAGCTGCAGCTTGCGCTCGCGCACGTCGGCTTCGATCAGGCGCCGCCACGAATGGAGTCCGCCCTTGCTCACGGCGCCGCCCTCCGGTCATCGGCAGCGCCTGCCGGCGGCAGCTCGACCAGCGCCGCCAGCGCCGCCAGCGCGGTCTCGAACGGCGTGCGCTCCTCGGGCGCCTGGCGCAGCAGCGCGTTCACCTGCGGCAGCTTCTCCAGCACCTTGTCGAGCAGCGGCTCGCTGCCCTTCCGGTAGGCGCCGATCTCGATCAGGTCGCGGTGGTCCTCGTGCAGCGCCAGCCAGTGGCGCAGCTTCTGCGCCGCGGCGAGGTGGCGCGGGACGGTGACCTGGTCCATGAGACGCGACAGGCTCTTCAGCGGGTCGACCGGCGGGTAGTGGCCGCGTTCGGCGAGGTTGCGCGACAGCACCAGGTGGCCATCGAGGAGGCCGCGCAGGCAGTCGGCGACCGGGTCGTTGAGGTCGTCGCCCTCGACCAGCACGGTCAGCAGCGCGGTGATCGACCCCTTCTCGGCGGTGCCGAACCGCTCGACCAGGCGGGGCAGCTCGGCGTAGAGCGACGGCGGATAGCCGCGCGTCGCCGGCGGCTCGCCCGCCGCCAGCCCGGCCTCGCGCAGCGCCATGGCGAAGCGGGTGGCGCTGTCCATCACCATCAGCACGCGCCGGCCGGCGTCGCGGAACTCCTCGGCGATGGTGGCGGCGAGGTGAGCCGCCTTCATCCGCTGCAGTGCCGGTCGGTCCGACGTCGCGGCGACGACCACCGCGCGCTTCAGCCCGGCCGGACCGAGCTGCTTGTCGACGAAGTCGCGCACCTCGCGGTTGCGCTCGCCGATCAGCGCCAGGACCGTCACGTCGGCCTTCGCCTCGCGCAGGATCTTCCCGAGCAGCGTCGACTTGCCGACGCCCGAGCCGGCGAAGATGCCGACCCGCTGCCCCTCGCCCAGCGTGGTGAGCAGGTCGATCGAGCGCACGCCGGTCTCGAAGCGACGGGCGATGGCGGGGCGGCTCATCGCGGCGGGCGGTGCGGCGATCAGCGGCCGGTGGCGGACGTCGCGCAGCTCGCCGCGGCCGTCGAGCGGACGGCCGAGCCCGTCGAGCACGCGGCCGAGGAGGCCGTCGCCCACCGGCGCCGCGAACGGCGCGCCGGTCGCCGTCACGACCGCGCCGTCGGCGATGCCCTCGAGCCGCTCGAGCGGGAGCAGCGTGGTCCGTTCGCCGTGGAAGCCGACGATCTCCACCGGCACGTCGCCGCGCGCGCCCTTCACCAGGCAGAGCTCGCCGATCTCGCCCGGCAGCCCCTCGGCCTCGAGGGTCATGCCGACCAGCCGGCGGACGCGCCCCGCGCGCGCCAGCGTCGGCGCGGCGGCCAGCCGCGATCGGAAGCGCGCGAGGTCGAGCGTCGCCGTCATCGCCCGCTCCCCTCGAACAGGCGGGTTCGCAGCGCGGCGAGGTCGCCGGCCAGCGACCACGCCAGCCTGGCCGCGGCGAACTCCAGGCCGAGCTGCCCGCGCGGCACCGCCGGATCGCGCAGCAGCTCGATCCGCGCGCCGGCGGGGGCGATCTGCGCGAGTTTCGGCGCGATCGCGTCGGCGTCGGCCGGATGGGCGCGCAGCGTCGCCGGCAGCGTCTCCAGCTCGCGCCGGCGCGCCGTCAGCAGCGCCTCGAGCGGCGCCTGGAGCTCGAGCTCGCCCCGTTCGCACTTCGCGCGGCAGAGCGCCTCCGCGGCGGCGAGCGCCAGGGCGACGCACTCGCGCTCGATCTCGCCGAACGCCGCCTCGGCCTGGGCCCGCACCGCCTTGAA
>VGYY01000132.1 GCA_016872815.1 Planctomycetota bacterium | reverse complement strand
GGGCGATGCGACGCGCGGCGCGGCGCTGTTCGAGCGCGCGCGGGCGCTGCTGCCGGCGGACGCCTTCGTCCACGAGGCGCGCGCCGACTTCCTCGCCTGCCTCGGCCGCGAGGAGGAGGCGCTCGACGGCTATCGTCGCGCGCTGGCGCTCGAGCCGCGGCGCGAATCGGCGGAGCGGAAGGCGGCGCGCCTCCTGGAAGAGCAAGGTGACCGGATCCTGCGCAAGCTCGCTCGCCCCGTGGATCCTGGCGTCGGGCTCCCCGCAGCGGCGAAAGCTGCTGGAGACTCTGGGTGAGCCGTTCACCGTCGTCGTCGCCGACTGCGACGAGACGCCACCGGCCGGCCCGCTGACCGACGCGGTCCGCGTCATCGCGCGGCGCAAGGCGATCGCCGTCGCGGCGCGCGGCGTGGTCGGCACGCTGCTGGCCGCCGACACGGTGATCGACCTCGACGGCGAACTGCTCGGCAAGCCGCGCGATGCGGCCGACGCCGTCGCGATGCTCACCCGGCTGTGCGGTCGCGCGCACGCGGTCCACACCGGCGTCGCGCTGCTCCATCGCTCCTCGTGCGACGGCCGCGCCGCCGATGCGCGCACGGTCGGGGTCGACGGCGTGGCGACGTCGATCGTCCGCTTCCGCCCGCAGTCGGCTGCGGCGATCGCCGCCTACGTCGCCACCGGCGAGCCGTTCGGCAAGTCGGGCAGCTACGCGATCCAGGGCGGTGCGGCGGCGTTCGTCGAGCAGCTCGAGGGCGACGTCGACAACGTGGTCGGCCTGCCGCTGGCGCTGGTGCGCCGGCTGGCCGAGGAGCTGCGGGCACGGCTCGGACGCCGCGCGCCGTGAGCGGCCGGCTCCCGGGGGCGGCCCCGGGGGCGCCCCGGTGGCGGCGTTGTCAATCCGCGGCGCTCTCCGTACCATCCCCCGCCCTTTCCCGGTCGCCCGGACGCCGCTCATGCAACTGCTCCGTCTCGTCTGCTTCGCGCTCGTCGCCGCGGCGCTCCCGCTGGCCGGTTGCGAGCACAGCTACGCGCCGTACGAGTCGCGCGACCACGGCCGCGTGCTGGAACTTGGCGGCAAGAAGGTGGTGGTCGAGATCGCCGACAAGATGGCGACGCGCCGCCAGGGGTTGATGGGGCGGCAGTCGCTGCCGGCGGATCACGGGATGCTGTTCGCCTATCCCTCGCCGCGCATCCTCGGCTTCTGGATGCGCAACACGCCGCTCCCGCTGTCGATCGCGTTCATCGAGGAACTCCCCGACGGCACCGGGCGCATCGTCAACCTGCACGACATGGAGCCGTTCGTCGAGTCGCCGCCGTACGCGAGCGACAAGCCGGTGCGCCTGGCCCTGGAGATGGAACAGGGTTGGTTCGCGCGCCACGGCATCAAGGCGGGCGACACCTTCCCGCTGCCGACCTGGATCAGCGAACTGGTCCCCGGTGAGGACAGCAGCGGCTGAGCCGCGCCAGCCGTCGCGCCATGACCCGCCACCCGAACCCGAAACTCCCCACGACGCGACCACGGTCCACGCGATGTGGCCCGCCCGCGTCCCGAGGTCGCAAACAACCACGATGAAGGCCGAGATTCACCCGAAGTACGTCGAGTGCGAGGTCACCTGCGGTTGTGGCAACAAGTTCCACACCCGCGCGACCAAGCCGAAGATCAACGTCGAGATCTGCTCGGCTTGCCATCCGTTCTATACGGGCAAGCAGAAGTTCGTCGACAACGCCGGTCGCATCGAGAAGTTCCGCCGGCGCTACGGTCAGGCCGACGCGGCGAAGGCCGGGGCGGACGCCGCGGACGCGAAGAAGGCCTGATCGGCCTGAGCGCCCGCAATGCCGCTGCACCCGTCGTTGCGCGCGCTCCTGCTCGCCGAGGAGCAGCGCCACGGCGAGGTGCAGGCGCAGCTGGCCGACCCGCAGGCCGCGCGCGACGGCGGCCGTTTCCGCGCCCTGCTCCGGGAGAGCGGGCGGCTCGAGCGGCGCCAGGCGCGCTTCGCCGAATGGCAGCGCCTCGAGCGAACCGCGACCGAGGCGCGTGCGTTGGCTGCGGCAGAGGGCGACGCCGAACTGGTGGCGCTGGCGCAGGCCGAGGCCGTCGACTGCGCGGCCAGGGCCGACGCGCTGGCGGCGGAGCTGCAGTCCGAGTTGCTGGGCGGCGATCCGCTCTCCGACCGCAACATCATCCTCGAGATCCGGGCCGGGACGGGCGGCGACGAGGCGTCGCTGTTCGCCGCCGAACTGGCGCGGATGTACCGGCGCTACGCCGAGCGGCGCGGCTTCCGGGTCGAGGAGATCGCTTGTTCCCTGAGCGACGTCGGCGGATACAAGGAGTACGTCGCTTCGATCGAGGGCGACGCGGTGTATGACGCGCTGCGCTTCGAGAGCGGCGTGCACCGCGTGCAGCGGGTGCCCGCGACCGAGGCGCAGGGACGGATCCACACCTCGACCGCGACCGTCGCCGTGCTCCCCGAGCCGGAGGAGGTCGAGGTCGCGATCGACGAAGCGGACCTGCGGATCGACACCTACCGCGCCGGCGGACCGGGCGGCCAGGCGGTCAACAAGACCTCCTCGGCCATCCGCGTGACGCACCTGCCGAGCGGTCTCGTGGTGATCTGCCAGGACGAACGGAGCCAGAGCCGCAACCGGAGCAAGGCGTTGCGGACCCTGCGTTCGCGGCTGTTCGAGCTGGCGCAGCAGCGGAAGCAGGACGAGCGGGCGAGCGACCGGCGCGAGCAGATCGGCGGCGGCGAGCGCAGCGAGAAGATCCGGACCTGGAACTTCCCGCAGGACCGCGTGACGGACCATCGCATCAAGGAGAGCTTTCATCACCTGACAGGCGTGCTGGACGGCGATCTCGCGCCCATCCTCACTGCCTGCCGGCGACACGAGATGGAACAGCGCCTCGCCGCGCTCGAGCGGCAGACGCTGCCCGACCAGAGGACCCACCGCGCCGGGCCGTGAGGCCCGCCCGGAAACCAGGAGAAGCCCCGCAATGAGCGACGAGATCCAGGAGTTCGAGGCGGCGCCTGAAGCCGCTGCCCCGGCAGCGACCGCGCCGGTCGCGATGCCCGGCGCCGGCCCGCAGCCCGCCGACCCGCGGCTCTACCGCTTCTTCTGGGGGGGGATGGCCTGTGTCGTCGGCGTGATCTTCCCCTTCACCTCGGCCCACCCCGAGTGGAAGGCCGACACCTTCAACCGCGCGCTGAACGGACCGGCCGGCACCGAGACGTTCTTCGGCGCGCTGATCGGCTTCTTCGCGCTGCTGGTCGCCGCGCAGTACTGGTGGTGCATGAAGTACCGCAAGGTGCGGCTGTGGCCGTTCCTGGTGATGCTGGTCATCTGCATCGGCGCCTGGACCATGATCGCGCAGGGCTTCGCCGCGAAGCTCCAGTTCGACTGGATGGGCAAGGTGCCGACCGATCCGGTGGTCGCCGCGCGGACGCCGCCGCCGTCGGCGGTGCCGGGCGGGGCGTGGATCGACGTCCGGTTCTGGAACTCGTTCTTCACCCACATCGGCGCCGGCTGGCTGCTGGTGGCGCTCGGCTCGACCTCGTTCGTCTGGACCTTCGCCAGCGCCCTGATGGGGCTTGGCAAGAAGAAGGGTCCGGCGCCGGCGTCTCCCGCCGGGCGGCGGCGCTGAGCCACCGTCGGTCGGCTGACCGGCGGCTGACCGCATGACTCTCGACGACCTGGTCGCGCGGCTGCGCGAGCGGCTCCGCGGCCAGGTCGATGCACCGGCGCTCGAGGCGGAGTTGCTGGTCGCCGCGGCGGCCGGACGCCCGCGTGAACAGTTGCTGGTCGCCGGCCGCGAGGCGGCGGCGCCGCCGGTCGTCGCGGCGGCGTGCAAGCTGGCGGCGCGCCGCCTCGAGGGGATGCCGTTCGCGCTGCTGACCGGGCGGCGCGACTTCTTCGGCCGCGAGTTCCTGGTCCGACCCGGGGTCCTGATTCCGCGCCCCGAGACCGAGCATCTGGTCGAGTGCGCCGTGGCGGCGTTGACCGAAAGAACCGGGTCGGGGCGGCTGGATGCGGCGCCACTGCTCGACGTCGGCACCGGCAGCGGCGCGCTGGCGGTGACGCTCGCGGCCGCGCTGCCGACGCGGACCGTGGTCGCGCTCGACCTGTCGCGCCGCGCGCTCGCCGTCGCTCGCGACAATGCGCTGCGGCATGGCGTCGCCGCGCGCGTTCACTGCGTGCTCTCGGACCTGCTGGCGGCGCTGTCGCCGGTGCGTCGGTTCGCCGCCATCGTCGCCAATCCGCCGTACGTCGAGCCGCTCGACTGGTCGCGGCTGCCGGTCGACGTGATGAAGTTCGAGCCGTGGTTCGCGCTGACGCCCGGCAACGAGAGCGCCGCGGCGTTCCGTGCCCGCCTGATCGCGCAGTCCGCAGCGCGACTGCTGCCGGGCGGCTGGCTCGGCATCGAGGTGGGCGCGGGGCAGGCCGGGGTCGCGCGCGATCAGTTCCGCGCGGCCGGCTTCGGCGCCGTCGCGATCAGCAACGACCTGGCGCAGATCGGGCGCGTCGTCCACGGCCGCCTGCCGGCGTGACGCCCGGCGCGCCCGCCGCCGCCGTCGGCAGCGGGGACCGGAACGGCGGTCAGGACGGCGCAGCGACCGAGTCGGTGGCTCCGCTCGCGAGCAGTTGGACGAGCTTGGAGTGCACCTGATCCAGCGCGCTGGCCGGCAGGTCGCACAGCTGCAGCGCCAGCGCAAAGGCGCCCGGCTCCTCGGCACACGGCTCGCACTCGACGACGACGCCGGTGACGACCAGCGGCGGCTCACCGTCGGGCAGTTCGACGGTGACCGCGAGCCGGGTGAATTCGGGCCACGGCTCGGCGCTGGTGCAGCGCAGGCCACCCGACCAGAGCCCCCGGAAACGCGCGAGCGATGCACCGGTTGTCACCGAATGCGGCGAGCGGCGTCGGTTGGGGGGCGTCGAGTCCATTGGCGTCTCGATCGTGCTTTCGACCCGCACGCACGACCGGCTGAAGCGCGGCCCGGCCGCGCGGAGCGTCACGCGCGGGGCACTCCGGGGAGGCGACAGCCGTGCGCCGCCCCTAAGATCCCGACCTCAATCGAAGGAGCGCTGCCATGGCCGAACTGAACAAGATCCTCCTGATCGGACGCCTGACCAAGGACCCCGATCTCCGCTACACGCCGTCGGGGATGGCGGTCGCCAAGCTGCGGATGGCGGTGAACCACACCTACCGCACCAAGGAGGAGAAGAAGACCGAGGTGCTGTTCATCGACGTCAGCGTCTGGGGACGCGGTGCCGAGACGGTCAAGAAGTACGTGACCAAGGGGCGCGAGCTGTTCGTCGAGGGGCGCCTGCAGGCCGACGAGTGGACCGACAAGCAGGGGCAGAAGCGCATCAGCTACCAGGTGAACTGCGACAACTTCCAGTTCATGGGCAGCGGCACCGGCGGGCGCTCGACCGAGGCCGACGGCTCCCAGGGTGCCGCCTACGACGGCGGTGACAGCGGCGGTGGCGGCGCGGGGGGCGGCGGGAACGCCGGCGACTTCGGCGACGCCGGGTCCGCGCCTGCGCGGCGCGAGGGACCGCCGGCGCAGCAGCAGGAAGACGACCTGCCGTTCTGAGACCGGCAGCCGCCGCCATGGCCGCGACGACCCATTCGCACCGCATCCTGCTCTTCGCCGGCGTGGCGCAGCGGGCGGGCGCGCGCGAGTGGCGGGTCGACGTTGCCGCCGGCAGCACGGTCGCGGAGTTGCGCGAGGAGCTCGCGCGCCGCCATCCGTGGTTGCGCGAGCTGCCGGTGGCGTTCGCGGTCAACCAGGCGCTGGCGGCGCCGACCACGCGGCTCGCCGCGGGCGACGAGTTGGCGCTGCTGCCGCCGGTCTCCGGCGGTTGAGCGGGGAACTGCCGTCGTGACGCCCGCGCCCCCGCACCTCCCGTGGCTGACCCGCGGCGCGATCGACCTGGCGCGGCTGACCGCCGCCGTGGCGACGGTCGAGCACGGCGCCATCTGCACCTTCCTCGGCACGGCACGGCGCACCTCGGAGGGGCGGGAGGTGAACTTGCTCCGCTACGAGGCGTACCCGGAGATGGCCGAGAAGGAGCTGGCCGCGATCGTCGCCGAGGCGGAGCAGCGCTTCGCCGGAGCGCGCGTCGCGGTGCAGCATCGCCTCGGCGACTGTCCGCTGGGCGAGGCGTCGGTCGCGGTGGTGGCCGCGGCGCCGCACCGCGTCGCCGCGTTCGCCGCCTGCCGCCACGTGATCGACGCGATCAAGGAGCGGGCGCCGATCTGGAAGCAGGAGCAGTTCCGCGACGGTGCGGCCTGGGTCGGTGATCCCGCCTCGTACGAACCCGGCGCGCGCCCACCCGCCGCCGATTGACCGACCTGCGCCGCCGGCGCCGAGCGCACGCACTCCCGATGAGGACGCCCATGTCGATCCGTTCGCGCGCCGCGCTCGTCGCCTGGTCGCTGCTGCTCCCGTCGTCCCTGCTGCTGCTTGCGGCGGTCGCGGCGCCGGCGCGGTCGGCCGGGCCGCAGGCGGTCGAGAGCGACGACGATCTGCAGCTGCTGCGGGCGTACGGCGCGGCGATTCGCCGCGGCCAGATCGGGCGCGAGACCAGCGAGTTCCTCGACGAGTACCTCGACGACTTCCCGGAGTCGTCGCGCGCGCGGGCGTGGCGCGCGGCGCTGCATCGCCGGCGCGGACGCTACGAGGAGGCGGCCGAGGACCTGGTGGCGGCGCAGGCGTCACTGAAGCGGCGCGCTCCTGACGGCGGCGGCAGCGGGCCGGCCGATCTCGAGACGCGGGTGCTGGTCGCGGTGACGACCTACGAGCTCGCGCGCGAGCGCGGCGAAGTCGAGGCGGCGGCCGCGGCGCTCACGGCCGGACTCGCCGGTGGGCCGGGCGGCCCGGCCGGCAGCGCCCGCCAGCTCGCTCCGCTCCTGTCGCGCGAGGTCGAACTGCTGGCGGAGACCGGTCATCGCGCCGACGCCTTGCGCCGCTTCAGCGAGGTGCTGAAGGACGAGCTCGAGCCGGCCGAGGATCCGGCCTATGTGCTCGAGTACGGCCGCGCGCTGGCGGCGTTGCGGCAGAACGCGCGCGCGGCGCAGGTCCTGGTGCCGCTCGAGAAGTTCCTCCGCGATCAGGACGACCCGGCGCACGCCGAGTGCCTCTGGCTGCTCGGCCGCACCTACCGCATCGCCCATTCGGGCGGCGACGGGCTGCCCGCCATCGCCGCGCTGCGGGACGCGCTCCGCATCGACCGGCAGTTGCTCCCGGCGCAGGTCGAGCTGGCGCGCGCACGGCTGTTCCGCTTCGAGAGCGGGGAGGCCGAGGCGGCGCTGCAGGAGGCGCTCGGCGTCCATCAGCGCCACGCCGACGTCTGGTCGGTGCGCGGCGAGATCCTGCTGCTCGACCAGCGGGCGGAGGAGGGGCTGCAGGCGGCGGAGCGCGGGCTGGCCGAGAATCCGCGCCACCTGGCGGCGCTGTCGGTGAAGTCGGCGGCGCTCTGGATCCTCGGCCGCAAGCCCGAGTCGCAGCAGGTGCTCGGCCGGCTCATCGAGTTGGCGCCGGACGACGCGGAGCACGTCGGCCGCGTCGCCGACGCGCTGGCCTACCTCTACCGCTTCCGCGAGGCGATCCCGATCTACCGCCGTGCGCTGCAGTGCGACCCCGACTGGGGCTACGCGTGGGTCGGGCTGGCGCGCTGCCTGGTCAACACCGGCGACCTCAAGGGGGCGCTCGAGGCGCTGAACCGCTTCCGCAAGGTCGATCGCGTGCCGTACGCGCTGGCCGACAACGTCGCCCGCGCGCTGCAGAAGCTCGGCACGTTCGTCGAGATCCAGCGCGACCGCTTCACCTACGTGATGCATCCGCTCGAGGCGCCGGTGCTGGTGCCGCTGCTCGAGGAGGCGTACGGCCGGGCCTGGCCCGACCTCTGCAAGCGCTGGGAGTTCGATCCGGCGACGCCGGTGCGGATCGAGTGCTTCCCGAAGCACGACGACTTCTCGGCGCGCACGGTCGGCTTCACCGGCTTCGGCGCGCTCGGCGTCTGCTTCGGCAACGTCTTCACGCTGCTGTCGCCCCGCTCCGAGATGCGCGGACAGTTCGTCTTCGACAAGACCGCCGTGCACGAGCTTGCGCACGTGGTCACGCTCGGACTGTCGAGGAACAAGGTGCCGCGCTGGCTGACCGAGGGGATCTCGGTCCGCGAGGAGCACGTCTACGCGAAGAACTCCGACCGCGAGATGGACCTCGACCTGTTCAACTACTTCCGCAGCGGCGAGATCGTCCCGGTGCGCGAGCTGAACCGCATCTTCGGCGGGCCGAAGATCCTGTTCGGCTACTACCAGGGCGGGCTCCTCTGCGAATTCCTGGTCGAGCAGCGCGGCGAGGGCGTGCTGGTCGAGATGCTGCAGGCGTTCGGCCGCGACCAGGAGACGCCGGCGGTGGTGCAGGCGGTGCTGGGGATCAGCTGCGAGGAGCTCGACCGGCAGTTCCTCGACTGGCTCGACCGCACCCGCATCCAGACGATGCGGGTGCAGCCGAACTACACGCCGGAGGGGCGCCGGCGGCTGCTCGACCGGGTGCGCGCGAGCGACGAGCCCGCGGCCGAGCTGCTGGCGCAGGTGGCGTGGGCCTATCACGCCGCCGATCGGCCGGTCGATCGCGACGACTTCCTGCAGCAGGCGTTGGGCCGCGACGAGCGCCTTCCGGCCGCCCGCTTCCTGATGGCGGAGCGCGCGTTGCAGGGCCGGCGCACCGACGAGGCGCTGCGCGAGCTCGAGGCGGGGTTCGCCGCGGGCGGCGTCGAGTTCTTCGCGCTGCTGCGCTACGCCCAGCTCGAGTCGGCGCGGGCCGGCGTCACCGGGCGGCGCGTCGCGGCGCGCAACCCGCATGGCGATGGCGAGGGCGATGGTGCGCTGCCGGCGGCGCCGGCGCTGAGCGACGCCGACCGCGCCGCGCGCGAGCGGCTGCTCGAGCTCTACGCGCGCGCCAAGTCGTGTTTCCCGCGCTTCGTCGGCGACCAGAATCCCTACCTGATGCGCGCCCGGCTGTTCCGCGAGCTCGGCCGGGACGACGAGGCGTTCGCCGAGCTCGCGGCGTTCTGCGCCATCGACGAGGCCGATGTGCCGGCGCGCGGGCTGCTCGTCGAACGTTCGCTCGAGCAGGGCGACTACGCGGCGGCGCGCGACTGGCTGCGCGAACTGCGCATGATCGACCCGTTCCGGCGCCAGACGTGGCGCGACCTCGCGCGCTGCGAACGCGAGCTGCGCGCGCCGGCGCGCGCGATCGAGCTGCTCGAGGTGGCGCTGCAGATTGACCCCTCCACGGAACCCGACTACGATCCCGCCCGCTTCACCGGGGACGAGGCGATGCAGGCGAGGGCGGAGGAGGCGGCGGTGCGCGCCGCGCTGCTGCTCGACCTGGTCGAACTGCGCCTCGCGGTGGGGGAACGGGACAGCGCCAGGGTCGCCTTCGAGGAGGCGCGCACGCTGGCACCAGGCGACGAGCGGATCGCGCGGCTCGGCCCGGAGTTCGAGCGCTGAGCGCGGGCGGCAGCGGGGGGACGAAGTGGCGGGGGTGGCCGATTCTTCCGGAGTGAGCGGCGCACCGGCCAGCACGCCGGTCCCGGTCGCAGCCCCGCACCCGGGCCCACCGCCGGCGGCGGGCGCACACGATCTGGTCGGCGCACTCTGGCAGCAGGTGGTCACCCGGCTGTCGCACGGAGCGCGCGCCGCGGCGTTGAAGCCGTGGCTCGAGCGCCTCGAACCGCGCGGGATGCGCGACGGCGTGCTGGAGCTGGTGACGCGGAGCGCGCGGGCGCTGCCGCTGCTCCGCCAGACCGTGGCGCGCGCGATCGAGCTCGAGTTGCGCGCAGTGGCCGGAACGCCGCTCGCCGTCCGCATCGACGTCGACCAGAGCCTCGGCGGCGCGTTGCGCGCCCTCGGGCTCGCGCTGGCGCCGGTGCCGGCGGCGCCGCCGGCGCTGCAGGTGCGGCCGGAGAATCGCCTCGCGGCGGAGGCGGTGCAGCGGCTGGCGCGCGAACTGCGCCCCGAGTTCGACCAGCTCCACCTCGAGGGCACCGAAGGCTGCGGCAAGTCGCTGCTGCTCGAGACGCTGCTGTGGCAGCGGCGCCGGCGCCACCCGCTCGAGCGCTGGCGGCGCGAGCGCGGCCACGACTTCTTCCGCTCCTATTCGGCCGCCTGCCTCGACGGCCAGCGCGGCGCGTTCCGCGGCAACGTCGTCGCCTGCGACGCGCTCCTGTTCGACGACCTGCAGGAGCTGGCCGGCAAGCTGAACTGCCAGGAGACGCTGCTCGAGATCGTGCACTACCTGCGGGCGCGCGGACGGCCGGTGGTGATCGCGAGCCGTCCGCTCGAGGGCGGTCCGCGCGAGTTCCTGCCGGGCCTGCGGTCGTACCTGCGGCAGGGGCTGCGGCTGGTGCTGCCGCAGCTGTCGGCGCAGTCGCGCGCGGCGATCCTCGGCGCGCGCGTCGCCGGGCAGCGCGGCATGCTCGCCGCGCTGGCGCTCGAACTGGCCGAGGCGACCGACGTGCCGCTCGGTCGCGCCGTCGCGGCGCTCGACGTCGCGGCGCGGCGCGCCGTCACGCTCGGCCGGATGCCGACGCGCGCCGAAGTCGATGCCGACATCCGCGAGTTCGTGCCGCGCGCCGCCGCCGCCGAGCCGTTCGACCGGGTGCTCGATCGCTGCGCGCAGTTCGTCGGCGTCTCGCGCGACGCGCTGGTGGCCGGGACGCGCACGCGCTCGGCGGCGCTCGGCCGCCATCTCGCCGTCTACCTCGCGTTCGAGGTGTTCAAGCTGCAGCGCGCCACCGTGCGCCGCTGGCTCGGCGCGCTCTCGCCCTCGGTCGAGCCGTACGCGCGGCAGAAGATCGAGGCGCTGCGCGTGACCGACCGCCGCCTCGACGGCTTCCTCCGCGAGGTCGCCGACGAGATCGGGCGCGGGCAGCGCTTCCTGTTCGGCTGAGCCGGCGCGGCACGCGCCGAACCGGCGCGGCGTCGACCCGTTCCCACCCTCGGCCCGAAGCGAGGAGCCTCCGATGCCCGGCGCTTGCTGGTGGCT
>VGYY01000131.1 GCA_016872815.1 Planctomycetota bacterium | reverse complement strand
GACCGGCAGCGCCGCCGCCGCCAGCGCCAGCGCGCCGCCGACGCTCGCGCCCGCACCGGCGTCGCCGAGCAGCTCGTAGATCGGCGCGGTGCCGACGAAGGCGCGCGTGACCAGCGTGCCGGCCACCGCCGCCGCCGCCACCGCGGCGAAGACCTCGAGCGCGAAGTTGGCCAGCATCACCTCCATCACGAAGACGGCGGCGGCGAGCGGCGCGTGGTAGGCCGAGGCGAAGCCGGCGGCGGCGCCGCCTGCCAGCAGCACCGACAGCTGGCGCGGATCGGCGCGGCGCCAGCGGCCGAAGAGGTTCGCGACGGTGGCGCCGAGCTGGATGATCGGCCCTTCGCGCCCGACCGAGCCGCCCGTGACGATGGTGGCGAGCGCGGCGCCGACCCGCGCGACGGTCGGGCCGACATGGATCGGCCGGCGGCGGAAGCGGACCACCTCCATCAGGTCGGCGATGCCGAACGCGCTGTCGCGTCGCGCCGCGAGATGGATCACCGCGCCCGCCAGCAGCCCCCCCAGCGCCGGCGTCAGCAGCCGGCGCCACCACGGCAGCGCGCGCGCGGCCTCGAGGATCGAACCGTCGCCCGAGAGGACGCGATCCTGCAGCCAGTCGGCGCCGAGCCGGAACGCGACGCCGAGCAGTCCGCCGACGGCGCCCACCAGGGCGGCGCACGCCACCAGCTCGACCACGCCGCATGCCGGCGCACGCCCCGTCGCCCGCCCGCTCATGCGCCGACCTCGAAGAACCAGAGGAAGCGGAAGCGGTGCGAATCGCCGCGCCGGCGCCACTCGAACAGGAGCGGCCGCGCGAACAGCTGCGGCAGCAGCGAGAAGCTCGACTGCCCCTGGTCGCGACCGATCTCGCAGGTGGCGAGCAGCCCCCAGAGCAGCTCGACGCCGACCGGACCGCGGTCCTCCGCGTCGCGCGGCGCCGACTTGCGCACGGCGATCGCATCGCACAGCAGGCCGAGCCCGCCGCCGCGGCGATCGCTGCGCCAGTCGATGACGTAGGGCAGGCAGAGGTGGGTGCGCACGGCGGCCGGCTTGCTGCCATCGAGCCGGCCACGCACGGCGATGGCGCAGAGCCACTCCGCGTCGGCGCGCTCGTAGCCGCGCTCGACGAGGCCGGCGGCGAGGCCCGGCATGTGGCTCGCGCCCCACGGCAGCGCGACGTGGCCGACGTCCGCCGCCGTGAACGCGCGATCGAGCTGGTCGAGCAAGTGGGTGTTGCGGCGATCGATGATGCCGGGCAGCAGGCCGTCGCTCTCGACCTCATCGCCCTCCGTGTCGGCGAGGTCGCTCACCAGCCAGTGGCGGAAGCTGGCGGCATCTTCGGTGGCTCCGCCGGTGAGGTCGCGGGCGCCCGTCCAGAGCCAGCGCCCGAAGTGGAGCGGCTCGACCAGCACCATCAGCACCGGCAACGCCGCCGCGTGGAGCAGCGGCGCGCCGCAACCCATCGCATCGCTGAACTCGGCGATGTCGAGATCGCCGCCGCGCGCCCGCGGTCCCTCGTCGAGCGCATCCGCCTGCAGCGACAGATCGCCGAGCCAGCACGCGCGCGAGTAGTTGCCGAAGACGTACGCCAGCAGGAGCGTCGTCGGCGACAGCGCCGGCGCGCCGCCCACCCCCTCGGTCAGCACCACGTCGGCAGCAAGCAGCCGCCCCTCGACCGCGGCGAAGAACTCCGCGTCGGCCAGGTGCACCATCGGCAGGAGCGTCACCTGCCGGCCCGACTCCGGATGGCGCCAGCGCTCGACGCGCACGAAGTAGTCGCCCGCAGTCGACTCGTCACCGGTGTAGAAGTCGAAGGGCGGTGGCGTGGCGGGAGCGGCGGCTTCAGCGGCCAGCGGATCGTCCGCAGTTGCTTCCGCCGCGACCGGCAACGGCGGCGGCAGGGCGCGCGGCGCGTCCGCGCTCGACGGCACTCCGAAGCAGCCGACCAGCACGGTCGGCGTCAGCAGGCCGACCGCCGCACGCACTGCGCTCCGCTGCCTCGCCCCCATCCCCGCCGCCCCTCCCCGCCAGCGCGCCATCGCGGCGCCTCGGTGGCGGCGGCGCGGCAGCGGTCACGTCGGGCGATGGTAGCCCCGTCGCGGCGCGACTCGAACCGCGCGAAACCGCGGCACTGCCCGCCGCACCAAGGCGCGCAGCAGCGGCCGTACGATCGCCGGTCTGCGGCGAGTCAGAAACGCGCCGTGATCCCCAACCGCAGGGAGATCGGCTCGGCGGGGTGGAAATGCTCGTCGGTGACCGGCGCGGCCCGAACCAGCGCCAGCGCAGGGTCACGTAGCGCTGCGCGGCGTCGTCCTTCAGCGTGACGCCGGTGGCGATCACTCCGGTCAACGCCCCCGGGATCCGGTCGCCCACCGGCAGGTCGTCGGTGAATGCCGCGCGCGACAGGGACGCGTCAAGGTCGAGCGCCAGCCAGTCGCGCGGCTCCCACCAGTTGGCCCACTCGACGCCGTAGCGTCGACTCGGGCGACTCGCCTCGGTGTTGCCGGCATTGCCGATGAAGAGCAGTTCCGAATCGCTGTCCAGCAACCAGACCGACAGCGTGCTCTGCAAGCCGTCGATCGCCACCGTCCGCACGCCGATCTCGGCCCCGCGCGTCTGTACCAGGGGATCGACCCGTCTCCCGTCGAGCGGCGTGGGGGTCGCCGAATCGTCGTCGGTGAGCGCGCCGCGACCGTCGTTGCTGTGGAAGCCGAATCCGCCGCTCAGGTAGAGCTCCGAGCCGGCGAACGGACCGAACGCGAGCGAAAGCCGCGGCGAGACGATCCCGTCGGCGCGGACGCCGGCCGTCGCCCGCATCCAGTCGGTCAGGCCCTGGCGCCACTCGCCAAACAGTCCGCCGCTCGATTGCCACACCTCGTCCGCGCGGACGGTCGACAGCACCGCGCGCTCGCTCGTGCGATCGAGCGCATTGTCGATCGAGTCGGTGCGAAGCTGCATTCCGACCGTCACTTCGCGCTCGCGACCGAACGTCGAGCCGCAGAATGTGCGGCGGGCGTCGACGCCGGCGAAGGCGCGGCGATCGAGCTGGCGGAACTGGTCGCCGTTCAGCGGATCGTCGAGGAAATAGGTGAAGTTCGAGAACAGCTCGAGCTTCGACCATGCGGCCCATGCCGTCAGCCTTGACTGCTGCTCTCCGCGCAGGTCCTCGCGGTGCCACGCCAGCGACACCCGCTCGGAATCGCCGCCGTCGCTTTGATCGAGCGAGCCGAATCGGCCGACCAGGCCCGACTCCTCCGCACGCCGCGCAATCTGGTCGGTGGCGGTCCACTCGGCCCGCGACGCCTGCAGCGTCCACGACTCGCGGCGGCTCGAGTCGCCGCGAGTGAGCCGCAGCAGGGAGTTCTGCCGGTCGTAGTTCTCGGCGACGCTCCACGGCCCGTCGTGGTGGATCGCCTCGGCAGCCGCCAACAGCGTGCCGCCCTCGAGTCCGAACGAGTCGGCGAAGAGCCCACGTTGCCAGCCGAAACTGCCGACCTCCATGGTCGCCACCGCCCGCGGCAATGACTCGATCCAGTCAAGCTCGACCGCGCCCGCCGAGCCGAAGTCGCCGACGTCCGCGAAGTACGGCCCCTTGCGGAACCACACGGCCCCCACCAGCTCCGGGATCAGGAAGCCGAGATCGGTGTAGCCCTGACCGTGACCGTGCGTCGGCAGGTTCACCGGCACCCCGCCGACGGTCGTGGCGAGATCGGTGCCATGGTCGAGGTTGAAGCCGCGCAGGAAGAACTGGTTCGCCTTGCCGGCACCCGAGTGCTGCGTGGTGATCAGCCCCGGCACCGTCTCCAGCACTTCGCCGGGACGCAGCAGCGGACGCCGCTCGAGCTGCGCGGGACCGACCACGCCCTCGCTGGCGCTGTCGGCACGCCCGACCAGGAGGTCGGCCCGCCCCTCGACGACCACCGGACGGAGCTCGACATCGGGGAGGCGCGCGGGCGCGTCCTGGAGGGCGAGAAGAGCGAGCGGCACCGCGGATGGCGGCGGGCACAGGAGAAAAGGGCCAAGTGCCGGCCAGTGGTCACGAGTTCCAGGATTCCGCCGGATCGGGAATCGGGCGCGTCGTCACTTGCCGGCGTGAAGAGCGACCGCCATCCTCCCGGCGTGCTCATGACTCCCCCCCGCTGTCTGCGTGACCCACCGCGCTCGCGGAAGCTGCTGCCGCTGGTGGTGGCGCTGTTCCTGGCGGGGACGATCGGACGGGTTCTCCACTTCTCGACGATCGAGCACCGCTGGTGCCAGCAGCATCAGGCCTTCGAGCACTTCGGCGCCGCGCCAGACTACTCGCATGAGACCTGCGCAAGCCATGCGCATGGTCATGCTCCCGGTCGCACCGATCCGGACGATCGCGGTCGCGAGGGCGGCGCTCCCGCTGACGCGCCGCACGATGCTCACGCGCCGTGCGACGCACCCGACGGCCTGCGGCAGGGCGTCGTTCCGTGGCACGCGCCACCCCTGCTCGTGCAGCGCGCCAGCCCGACGGTCTGGATCGCACGAACGGCCCCGGCGCCGCTCCGCGCGTTTGCCATCGCGCGCTGGCCCCTCGCTCCGAAGAACTCACCGCCCAGCTGACGGGGCTGCTCACGTCGCGCCACGCGCGCCTCCCCCGTCCTCGCGCCACGCTCCACGTTCGTCGTGCGGCCGTGCGCGCCCCATGCACCACCGGAGCGGTCGTTCCATGTCCGTCCATTCCATCGAGTCGGCGCCGGCCACGGCACCGACGATGGCGGCAGCCCCGCCATCGCCCTCGGCGTTCGAGTTCATGATCCATGCACACCTGCCGGCGGCGCGCGCATTGGCGCGCCGGATGCTGCCCTCGCGCGATCTGGCCGAGGACGCGGTGCAGGAGGCGCTGTTCACGTTGTGGCGACTGCAGGTCGCACCACCGCACCCGCGCGCGTGGCTGTTGCGCGCCGTGCGGCTGCGCAGTCTCCACCTCGCGCGGTCGTTGCGGCGCCGCTGCCGGCACGAGGCGGGCGCCTGCACCTGCGGCACCGTTCCGGGAGATCCGCGCGAGCTGGTCGTCGCGCGCGACCTCGCCAAGGCGATCTCGCGGGCGGTGGACGATCTCGGCGACGAGCAGCGCCTCGTGCTGCTGCTGCGCGAGCGCGACGGGCTCGACTACCCCGAGATCGCGACGCGGCTCGGGGTGCCGATCGGCACGGTCCGTTCCCGGCTGCACCGCGCGCGCGGGAACCTGCGGACTCGCCTCGCCGGCGACGACGCGGCGTGACGCGACCGACGGAACGAAACCGCCCCGCGTCGCCGGTCGTCAGCGACGCGGGGCAGCCCCACGAGTCGCGTGATCCGGACGGACCACGCCGATTTTTCATCCTCTCATCCGCGAGCGGTTCGGCTCACGGCGGGTCGATGGCGGCGCCGGTGCCGGGTGCGTTGGGCGGCCGTCCCGTTCCGTGATCGCGATCGAGCCCGCCGATCCAGATCTGTCGCGGCAACGGCCGCGGCGAAACCGGCCGCGTCGACCAGACGATGTGCCCTTCCCAGGGCGCGTGGTCGCCGAGATTGAAGTCGATGTCGGCCATGTCCTGGTCGCGTGGCGCGAGAGTGGCCAGGTGGAGCAACTGCCACTTTGGTGCCGCCAGCGTGTCGTCCCAGAAGGCCAGCCACGGATGAAGCGCGCCCTGCGCGGTCAGACCGCTGGCCGTGCGCGGAGCGAGGAAAGCGACGCCGACCGCCCCTTCGGACGCCCGCAGCACCGGAGTGTGGCAGCGGATCGTCCGGAATGCGGCAGTCACGTTGGCATCGGCGCCGTTCACGACGGTGCCCGAGCTCTCCGAGAACAGGCCGCGGCTGACGATGACGTCATCGCGTCCGGCGCTGCGCCGATCGTCGAGCCACGCCACGACGACGTCGAGGTCATGCGTTGCGACGACCTGCGCCTCGTCGGCGTCGACGACCAGGACCTGGGTCGACAGATCGACGTCCGCGGCGAAGGTCGGCGCCACCGCCGGATCGTAGGCGTCGACGCTGAAGGCGAACCATGGCCGATCGGCGACCCCTCGGTTCAGCCGGTCATCGACCCAGGTGATGAAGACACCCTTGCAAGCCACTGCAGCGATCGACGGCGAGTCCGCATCGCAGCCACTGCCGGCGTCGTCGACGCGAACGTTGGCCGACCAGTTCACACCACCGTCGAGCGAACGCGAGAACCAGACTTCGTCATTGCCGCCGCTGCGGCGATCACCCCAGACGATGAACACGTCGTCGCAGCAGTCTTCATGATCGTCTCCGTCGTCGTCGTCGTCGTCGTCGTCGCCGTCGTCATGGTCGTCGTCATCGTGTCCCTCTTCGTCGTCGTGTTCGCGCTCCGACTCGGGCAGCGAGACGGCGAGGCGCGGCTGATTCACCTCCGCCGAGTCTCCCGGCGGATCATTCACCTGCACCGGCGCGGAGAAGCTGGACCCGGAGTTGGCGGATGCCGCGACGAACAGGTCGTCCGTTCCACGGACGTTGTGGTCGTCCTCGAACGCCAGCCAGACGTACGGCAGGCAGATCGCGCCGGTGAGCCCCTTGGCGTCGCCGACCAGCCCGGTCGAGACGCGACGTGGCGGCGTCACCCAGTCGAATCCGCCCATGAAGAAGTCGGCGTGCCCGGAACGGGCCCAGACCTCGACCTTGCCGCCGGCGCGGCGCTTGAGCCAGGCCACCACCGTGACGTTCTCCTGCGCCAGCACGATCGGCGCGAAGTCGTCGAGCGTGTCATCCTCGTCCACCCGGATCGGCGTCGTGAAGGACTCGCCCGCGGGGACAATCCAGGAGTAGCTGAGCCAGATGTCGGCGCCGAATCCCCCTGGCTCGCGGTCGAGATCGCACCACACCGAGACCACGTAGTCCCCGACCGAGGCCACCTTCGGCATCCAGGAGTCGGCCACGTCGCGATCGAGCCCCTCGATCGAGCCCGGATCGGAATCGAGATCGAGCCGCTCCTCCGGCCGCGGCGTCTCCTGTCCGTTCGCAGAGGCCGCTCCGCATGCTGCGAGGGCGCCAACCAGCAGACGCGACCATCCAGTTGCACGATTCACACCAAGCTCCACCCGCCGGCGCGGTGTTGCCGTCCCGCCCATCGCGGGACGCGGCGGCGCCAAGCGGGGGGTGAAGTGCCGGCGACCGCCCTTCGGTTCCGCACGCCGCTCGCACCGGACCGGACGCAGGCGTGGACGCGACGGCGCCATGACCCGGCGTACGGGTAGGCTGCCGCCTCGCACGCCCGAGTCGGCCTTCCGGCGCGATCCGGCGCGCAACCCCGACGGAGCGCGGCTCGCGATGTCCACCCCAACCGGCCTCGATTCGCTGCTGGCGCAACTGCGCTGGCGCTACGCGTGCAAGAAGTTCGACCCGACGCGCCGGATCGAGCCGGCGACGTGGAGCGCGCTCGAGGCGGCGCTGGTGCTGACGCCGTCGTCCTACGGGCTGCAGCCGTGGAAGTTCGTCGTCGTGGAGACGGCGGCGGTCCGCGAGCAGCTGCTGCCGGCATCGTGGAACCAGCGGCAGGTCGTCGATGCGTCGCACCTCGTGGTGCTCTGCATCCAGAAGCACTTCGGCGCGGCCGGAGTCGACCGCTACGTGCGGCGGATCGCCGCGGTGACGGGCGCCGCGCCGGAGTCGCTCGAGAAGTTCCGCGGGATGATGGTGCGCGACATCGCCGAGGGACCGCGCAGCTGGAAGATCAACGACTGGGCGGCGAACCAGGTCTTCATCGCGCTCGGCAACCTGCTGACCTGCGCCGCCGTGCTCGGCATCGACGCCTGCCCGATCGAGGGGTTCGAGCCGGCGAAGTACGACCAGATCCTCGGCCTCGCCGCACACGGGCTGGCCGCGACCGTCGTCTGCGCGCTGGGCCACCGCGCCGCCGACGACAAGTACGCCGCCCAGCCCAAGGTGCGTTTCGCGGCCGACGAGGTGATCGTGCGCCGGTAGCGCCCGGCCGCGCTCAGAACGCCAGCTGCACGCGCAGCTCGAGGAGCTTGGCCGAGCCGTTCGGCGGCACGCCGTCGAGATCGGCCTGGATCGCGTTGAGCGCGACGCGCGTGATCGGGTTCACGTACCAGTTGAGGCCGAGCGCGAGGTTCGTGAGCTGGCCGCCGGCCACGGCGCCGTCATCGAGATCGAGCGTCGAATGGCGGACGGCCAGCTCCCACGCCCCGCAGCCGCCGCCCTCGGCGAAGAGACTCCGCGCCGGCTTCGGCGAGCGAAGCACGCCGTTGGCCGGGTCGTAGCGGCGCGGCTCGCCGGTGAGCGTCCACGCGGCCGCCGCGTACCAGCCCGAGAAGTCGGCGTCGCGATGGCCGGCGCTGCGCTGCACCTCGGCGCCGATCCACTCGCCCTGCAGCGAGAAACGATCGAGCAGCACCGCCGCCTCGACGCCCGACAGCAGCACCCGATCGACGTCGGTGAGCTTGGTGGTGTCGACCCAGTCGGGGGCGAGGTTCGCTTCCGGCTTCGACTTGTATTGCACCGCGTCGTCCGGCGGCGCGCGCCGGCTGGCCGCCAGGCCGAAGTGCACGAGGTGGTCCAGCTTCTCGGTGCACCACGCCAACCCGGTGACGCGCGCCGTCACGGCCCACGCTCCGTCCGCCTGCCCGAAAGCGCTGTCGTTGGTCTCGCGGAAGAGACCGGCCGCCCAGGTGGCGCGCTGGTTCGGCGTCGCCTGCTGCGCCTGGAGACCGACGTTGCGGAACGGCACCAGCGCGAACGGCAGCCCGCGTTCCATGAACAGCAGATCGCTCGAACTGGCCAGCGCCTCGAAGCCGAACGGCTCGCGGAAGTGGCCGACGCGCAGGTTCGGCCGTGCGCCGGCGCCGACGATCCCGGCCCAGACGTCGATCACCTTCGACTTGCCATCCTTGTCCGCGAAGTCGTACTCCCACTTGAAATCGAACTGCTGCCAGAGCTTCCCCTGCAGCATCAGCCGGCCGCGCCGCATCTGCGTGCCGTCCTCGAGGTCGGAACCGGCGCTGGTCTCGGCCTCGTCATCGGCATCGCCGAACAGCGCGTCGAGCTGCATCCGTCCGCCGATGCGCAGCTCGAATTGCCGGTCCGCCGACTCGAGCCGGAGCCCATCCTTCCAGCTGAGTTCGAGCGCCTCCTTCGCGCGCTTCGCCTCGCGCTCCTCGAGCGCGGCGAGGCGCTGCTCGACGGTGAGCTCCTGCGCCCGTGCGACCGGCGCCGCGATCAGCGCTGGCGGCAACGCCAGAGCGAACGGAAGGACGGAGAATCGACTCACGAGCGGCTCCATGCACATGGGGACGGAACTTCGGATCGGGTGCGGACGTCTGCAACGGTCGTACCGTGCGGTCACGGCCGAGTCACGCGCAGGCGCGGCCGCCGTCGTGCCGTAGTCACCCGCGCGCAACGGTTGACGCGATGGCGCGCCGACCGCGGGATATCCTCCGCGGCCATGATCGCGTTCGATCCGGCTGACGACCGCCACGACCCACGCGCGCCCGGCGGGGCGTGGAGCGGCGGGCAGTGGAGCGTCGCGCGCTTCGTGCTCGGGATCTGGCTTGCGCTGCGGCTGGCGGCGTGGTTGCCGGGCTGGCGCGAGAACTTCGGCGCGGCGCGCGCGTTCACCGCGAGCTTCCCGTGGATCCGCGGCGAGCAGGCGCGCGAGAGCGGGCCGCTGCTCGGGTTCGTGCCCAACGTGCTCGACTGGGTCGATGCGCCGGCGTTCGGCGGCGCGATCGCGCTGCTGGCGGTGGTCGCGGCGGTGCTGCTGGCGTATGGCTGGCGGGCGCGGGCGGCGGCGCTGCTGCTCGCCTACCTGGTGCCGTGCCTCGGCGCGCACCAGCCGTTGCTGCGGCTGCCGGCGGCGCCGTGGCTCTCCCTGCTGCTCTTGTGCCTCGCGGCGGTGCCGAAGGCGCCGTTCCTCAGCGCGGATGCGCGCGGGCGCATCGATCCCGACGGCGGGTTCGTCGTGCCGCGGCAGACTTTCCACGCGATGTGGCTCCTGCTGGTGGTGGGCAGCGCGCTGGCGCTGGTCGATCAGCTGCGCGATCCGGCGTGGCGCGACGGCAGCGCGATGGCGCGGCTCGCCGAGCGGCCGGGCTCGCTGGTAGCGCTGCTGGCACAGGCCGGAGTGGTGCTGCCGGCGGCGTTGCTGCGGCCGCTGGCCTGGCTGCTGCTGGCGGCGGAGGCGGCTCTCTGCGCCGTCGCGCTGAAGGCGAAGGGGCCGGCGCGGGCGTGGGGCTACGGCGCGGCGGCGCTGGCGCGCGCGGCGGTCCTCGCCCTCGGCGGCGGCGACGGCCGCGACGAGGCGCTGCTCATGGTGCAGCTGTTCGCGTTCGATCCGGGCTGGCTGCCGGCCGCACCGGCGACGCCGCGCGCGCACCTCTTCTTCGACGGCAGCTGCGGGATGTGCCACCAGTTCGTGCGGATGGTGCTGGCGGAGGATGCGCGCGCCCACTTCCAGGTCACGCCGCTCGCCGGGCGGACGATCACCGAGCTGATCGACGCGACGACGCGCGCGCGCCTCCCCGACAGCGTCGTGCTGCGCGAGCCGGACGGCACGATCCGGGTGAAGTCGGACGCGGTGGCGGCGGCGTTGACGCGGCTCGGCGGGACGTGGCGCCTCCTCGCGCTGGTGCTGCGCGTGGTGCCGCGGCCGCTGCGCGATCTCGGCTACGACGCGATCGCGCGCGTGCGCAAGCGGCTGTTCCCGACGCCGGCAGGCACGTGCCCGCTGCTGCCGCCGCGACTGCGGGCGCGATTCCTCGAGTGAAGGGCGGCGGACGGAGCTGACGCGTGCTGCAGCTGATCCTGATCGGCGCCGCCGGATTCACGCTGCTCACGCTGCTGCCCGCCATCGCGTGGCTGGCGTGGCGGCGCCGCGGCGGCTGGCGGCGGCTGTTCAAGTGGCACGCGGCGCTGGTCGTGGTGCATCTGCTCGCGACGGTGCCGGTCGCGCTGGCGTTCGCCGGGCGGGCGATGGTCGGCACGCGCAGCGATGAACGCGACTACGCCGGTCCGCGCATCGCGGCCGACGGCACGTGGGAGCTGCAGAGCCGGGCGACGCTGGCGCAGGCCGACCCGGCGGCGGACGGCGCGAAGGCGGGCGGCGCGCGGT
>VGYY01000130.1 GCA_016872815.1 Planctomycetota bacterium | reverse complement strand
CGAGCCGGCCACCCTGCTCCTCCTCGGCGGCGGCCTTGCGGCGCTCGCGGCCGCGCGGCGCCGGCGCAAGGCGTAACGCGCGCAGCGCGGCGCCGGCACCTGGCGTCACGCGCGCAGCGCAGGCGCAGGTCGCTCTCACGCGGCGTGATTCGCCGCGGTGAGCGGCATTGTCGTTGGCGGGCAGCCCGCGCGCCGGGCGCCGTTCCTTGCAACGCGAAGTCTCGCTCCTAAGATCGCGCCCCTTTCGTAACCCCATGCAATGGAGCGACTTGGAGCAATGGCCTTCGACGTCGAGACGACCAGCGCGACGCAGGCGACCGTGCGGGTCAGCGTCTCCCCCGACGCCTTCGCGCAGGCGCTGCAGGCGGAGATCGGCAACCTGTCGCAACGCGCGCGCATCCCGGGGTTCCGGCCGGGCAAGGTGCCGAAGAGCCTCGTCGCCAAGCGTTTCGGCGATTCGGTCGGCAAGGATCTGCGCCGCAAGCTCTTCACCGACGCGTTCCAGGCCGGCCTGCGCGAGCGCAAGCTCCACCCGGTCGAGCCGCCGATGGTCAAGGACGAGGACCTCGCGCCGGCCGCCGACGGCTCGATGTCGGTGCAGCTCGAACTCGAGGTCATCCCCCACATCGAGCCGACCGGCTACGACCGCTTCAGCGTGACGCCGCCGGCGATGGAGCTGAAGGACGAGGACGTCGAGCGCGAACTCGAGGGGCTGCGTCGGCAGGCCGCCGACGCCGCCGAGATCGCCGACGGGCAGACGGTGGCGGGCGACATCGTCATCGCCGACCTGCAGCTCGCCTTCGTCGACGGCACGACGTTCCCGAACAAGCTCGAGAATCGGATCATCGACACCGGCGCCGGCCTGTGCGACGGCGTCGCCTGCGACGACGCGAAGACGAAGTTCGTCGGCGCGAAGCGCGGCGACACCGTGCGCGTGTCGATGGTGCTGCCGGACGCCTTCCCGGTCGAGGCGCATCGCGGCAAGACCGCCGCCACCGACTGCGCGGTGAAGGACATCCGTCGCGTGACGCTGCCCGACCTCGCGGCGCCCGAGTTCCTCGACCGCTTCAAGGCCAAGGACCTCGACGAGCTGAAGGCCCACCTGCGCGAACGCCTGAAGCAGGTGCAGAAGGCGCAGCAGGATCGCGCCGTCGAGGAACTCTGCGTCGATCAGCTCATCGAGCGCCACGCCGTGGCGCTGCCAGCGGCCTTCGTGGTGCGCAACGTCGAGGCCGAGCGGGAGCGCATCCGCCGCGACCTGGTCAACCGCGGCGCGCCGCCGGCCGACGTCGAGAAGCAGCTGCTCGAGCAGGAGGGCAGGATCAAGGCGGACGTCGAGCGGCGCATCCGCGAGGCGTTCCTGCTCGACCGGATCGCCGAGAAGCAGGAGGTGCAGGTCAGTACCCAGGAACTCGAGAACCAGTTCATGCTGATGGCGCGGTCGTGGCAGGTCGAGCCGCAGAAGCTGTTCGACCACTTCCAGAGCCAGGGGATGCTGCCCCGGGTGGTGGAGGACCTGCGCCGGGCCAAGGTGCGACGGCAGTTAAGGGAGGCGGCGGCGGCGACCGAGAGTGGCCAGCAGGCCGGCGCGAAGGCGTCGTGAACCGCCGCTCCCCCATCGAACCGGAGAACGACCGTGAGCACCGAGGGCCGACCGTGAGCACCGAACGACTCGAGATCATCCCGAACCCGCCCTACGTCATCGAGAAGACCGGCCGCGGCGAGCGCGCCTACGACATCTACTCGCGCCTGCTCGAGGACCGGATCATCTTCCTCGGCACGTCGATCAACGGCTTCGTCGCCAACGCCGTGGTGGCCCAGCTCCTGTTCCTCCAGAAGGAGAACAAGAAGCAGGACATCCACATGTACATCAACAGCCCCGGCGGCGAGGTCACCGCCGGACTCGCCATCTACGACACCATGCGCTTCGTCGAGTGCCCGATCTCGACCTGGTGCATCGGCCAGGCGTCCAGCATGGGAGCGATCCTGCTGGCAGCCGGGACCAAGGGCAAGCGCTACAGCCTGCCCCACTCGCGGGTGATGATCCACCAGCCGTGGGGCGGCGCGCGCGGCACCGCCGAGGACATCGCGATCCAGGCGCGCGAGATCAAGACGCTGAAGAAGTCGCTGGTCGACATCCTGGTCCGGCACACCGGGCAGACGGCCGGGCGGATCGAGGCCGATTGCGATCGCGACCACTTCATGTCGGGGGAGGAGGCGAAGGCCTACGGCCTCGTCGACGAAGTGGTGCAGCCGCCGGAACCGGGCGCGGCGGCCGACCCCAGGAAGAAGTGAATCCGAAGAAGCAGTGACCAGGAAGACGCGGTGACGCCGCCGACGTGACGCATGGCCGGCCGCGGCGCGACCGGCCACGCGAAGGCGCAAGACGGAGCGGAACGGATGTCGAAGCCACGCGCAGGCGGCGAGCATGAACGCTGCACGTTCTGCGAGAAGCCGCGCAGCCGCGTGCTCAGCCTGATCGCGGGACCGCCGGGCGTCTACATCTGCAACGAGTGCGTCGAGCTGTGCAACACGCTCCTGCTCGAGGAGCTGAAGCCGAAGAACGCGCCGGCGCAGAAGCCGAAGCGCGATCCGGCCAAGGAGCTGGGCGAGATCCCCGCTCCCGACCAGATCCGCGCGTTCCTCGACGAGTACGTGATCGGCCAGGAGCACGCCAAGAAGGTGCTCTCGGTGGCGGTCTGGACCCATTACCAGCGCATCCTCCATCCGGAGGCGTCGCGCGACGTCGAGCTCGAGAAGAGCAACATCCTGCTGATCGGTCCGACCGGCTCGGGCAAGACGCTGCTGGCGCGCTCGCTGGCGCGGATGCTGAAGGTCCCGTTCGCGATCAGCGACGCCACCACGCTCACCGAGGCGGGCTACGTCGGCGAGGACGTCGAGAACATCGTCCTGCGCGTGGTGCAGGCGGCCAACTACTCGATCGAGGCGGCCGAGCGCGGCATCGCCTACATCGACGAGATCGACAAGATCGCGCGCACTTCGCAGAACGTTTCGATCACCCGCGACGTCTCGGGCGAGGGCGTCCAGCAGGGGATGCTGAAGATCCTCGAAGGCACGATGGCGAACGTCCCGCCGCAGGGCGGCCGCAAGCATCCCGAGCAGCAGTACCTCCACGTCAACACCGCCAACATCCTCTTCATCTGCGGCGGCACCTTCGTCCAGCTCGAGGAGATCATCAAGCGCCGCGTCGGCCGCCGCGGCATCGGCTACGGCAGCACCATCGGTCGCGGTCCCGACGGCGAGCTCGCCCCGCGCGACGAAGAGGAGCTCGAGCACGTGCTGCGCCAGGTCGAGAGTGACGACCTGATCTCGTTCGGGATGATCCCCGAGTTCATCGGCCGCCTGCCGGTGATCGGCATCCTCGACCCGCTGTCCGACGACGACTTCGTGCGCATCCTGGTCGAACCGCGCAATTCGGTGGTCCGCCAGTTCAAGAAGATGTTCGAGCTCGAGGGCCACCAGCTCGAGTTCACGCCCGAAGCGTTGCGGGTCATCGCGCGCCGCGCCAAGGCGAAGAAGACCGGGGTGCGGGCGCTGCGCTCGATCATGGAGGAGATCTTCCTCGATCTCTTCTACGACCTGCCGCATCGCGAGCCGGGGCGTTGCGTCATCACCGGCGCCTTCATCGAGGGCCGTGAGAAGGCGCAGTGGGACCCGCTGCCCAAGCCGGCCTCGACCGAGCACCGCCAGGCCGGGTGAGCGGCACGACTCCCGCGCGACCGTCGCTGACCGACCTGCCGCTCGACGCGTTCGAGCCGCTGGCGGAGGAGCTCGGAGAGAAGCGCTTCGCCGGTCGCAACCTCGCCCGCTGGGTGTTCGAGCGGCGCGTGCACGACTGGGACGCGATGAGCGACCTGTCGAAGCGCTTCCGCACCGCGCTGGCGGAGCGCTTCGTGGTGCGCCGCACCGTGGTGGCCGCCGATCGCGCCGATCCCGGCGGCACGCGCGCCTTCGTCCTGCGCCTCGCCGACGGGCGCTCGATCGAGACGGTGCTGATCCCCGAGGAGGAGCGCCGCACCGTCTGCGTCTCGACCCAGGTCGGCTGCCCGGTCGCCTGCGTCTTCTGCGCGTCGGGACTCGACGGACTGCTGCGCAACCTCACCGCCGGCGAGATCGTCGAGCAGGTGATGACGGTGCAGGACGTCCTCCCGGCCGGTGAACGGGTCAGCAACGTCGTCGTCATGGGCATCGGCGAGCCGACCATGAACCTGACCGCGCTGACGCAGGCGCTCTCGACCTGGAACGATCCGCGCGGGCTCGGGCTCGGCGCCCGCCGCATCACGGTGTCGACGGTGGGCTGGCCGGCCCGCATCGACCGTCTGGCCGCGCTCGACAAGGAATTCGGTCTCGCCATCTCGCTGCATGCGCCGCGCCAGGAGCTGCGCCAGCAGCTGATCCCGAACGGCGGGCAGGTGCCGCTGGCCGAGCTGCTCGCGGCGGCGAAGCGCTGGTTCGCCCGCACCGGCCGGCGCGTGACCTTCGAATACGTGCTGATCGAGGGCAAGAACGCGAGCCCGCGCGAGGCCGCCGAGCTGGCCGCGCTGCTGCGCGGCTTCCCCTGCCATGTCAACCTGATCCCGGTCAATCCGGTGGCGGGGCTGCCCTGGCAGCGGCCGGCGCCCGATGCGATCGACCGCTTCCGCGCCATCCTGCTCGAAGCCGGACTCGACGCCACGGTCCGCCATCCGCGCGGCGACGGCATCGCCGCCGCGTGCGGCCAGCTGCGACTCGAGGTGGAGCGCGACGCCGGGACGGGCGCCGCGGTCGGTCGCCCGCCTACCACTCCCCCAGCGTGACCGCCACCGTGCGCCGCTCCAGCCGGCGCACGCATTCGAGCTCGACGGTGGTGCCGGGCGCGGCGGCCGCGACGCGCGCCGTCAGCTCGTCGACCGAGCCGAGCGGCTCGCCGTTCCAGCCGACGACGACGTCATGCGGTTCGAGCGCGGCTGCCAGCGCCGGGCTGCCCTCGAACACGTCGGTCACGACGATGGCTCCCGGACGCCCGAGCTGGTGCAGGAACTCGTCCTCGACCAGGTCGTGGGCCCCGAAGCCGAGCCAGGCGCGCCCGCGCGCGACCATCGCGGCCGCGCCGCTGTCCGCGAGCGGTGTCGCAGCGGGGTTCGCCGCACCGGCGAGCACCGAGGACAACCCCTGCTGCATCGTCATCGCCGGCAGCGCCAGCAGCGGCGCCTGCCGCAGCGCGGTCCCGGCGGCGAGCTCCCGCGACGGCTGCAGCAGGAGTCCGGCGATCCGGCCGTCCTGGCCGGCGATGACGCCGCCCGCGCTGTCGGGCGAACGCACCAGCGAGACCCGCAACAGCTGGTCGAAGCGCCGACCGCCCACCGTCGGGTTGCGCACCGGCTCCTGCAGGAAACCGAGCACCAGCGAACCGTCCTCGCTCGCGTCGGTCGCGCGCGGTTCGCGCGGCTGTCCGAACAGCGTCACGACGTAGCGCCCTTCGGCGGCCGCCGGTTCCGGCTGCGCGAACTCGAGCGCCGGCAACTCGATCGGTCCGATCTCGAGCACGCCGACGTCGGTGCTCGCGTCGATGCCGATCACGCGCGCCCGCCGCGGGCGAAGCTGCGCCGCCTCCTGGAAATGGACGGCGACGCGGCCGGCCTGCTCCAGCGACGAGCCGATGGTCACGACATGGCCGGCGCGGTCCACGACGAGGCCGCTCGCCTCGACCGCCACGCTCATCCCGTCGCCGACGCGCCGCTCGATCGACAGTTGCACGACGTTGCAGACCACGCGCTGCACCGAGTGCGAGAGCGCCTTCTTGATCTCGGCGCGGCGGGCGCCGTCGAGCGGCGCCGGCGCCGGCCGGACCGGCACGAACTCGAACTCCGCCGCCTGGACCCCGGCCACCGGCTGGATCGCGGCCGCCTCCTGCCCGCGCGCCACCGCTGCCGTCAGCAGCAGCGCCGCCGCGAGACCGGACGCGCGCGACTGCACGCCGTCGAGCGACCCGATCCGCGGCAGCGACTTCACATGTTCCTCCGACCGCCCGGCGGACGGACCGCGCCGGGCGCCGACTTCCGGCGGGAAGCGCCATCGTCGCCGCCGCGCTCGAGCTGGTCGAACTGCGGATCGAGCGCCTGCTCGAAGGCGCGCAGCCGCCGCTCGTTGCCGATCGAGTGGATCGGCACGCCGTCGAACGAGGTGCCACCCTCGACGATCCGCCCCGGCGCGGGAGCCGGCGGCGTCGGCCGCGACGGCCGCAGCGACTGGATCCCGATCGAGACCGCGAGCAGCGCCGCCGCCGCCCAGCCGCTGACCTGCACCAGGCGCGGCAGCAGCCGCGGCGCCGCCGGCGGCGGGCCGTGGATCGCTCCCATCACGCCGGCCACGAGCGCCTCGCCCGCGGCTTCGCTGCGCAGTTCGCGCGTCGCCGCCTCGCGCACGGTGCCGAGCAGGGCGCGCAGCTCGGCGAACTCGCGGAAGCAGGCGAGGCAGCCGCGCAGGTGCGCCTCCACGGCGACGCGCTCGCGACCGTCGAGGTCGTCGCCGGCGAGCAGGTCGAGCAGCGGGCGCGCTGCAGCGCAATCGAGCGGATGATCGGGGGACGGGAGTCGCATGGTTCTTTCGCCCCAGGGACGGGGCCTTCTGCGGGTCACGGGTGCGGGGCGTCTTCGTCGGAACGCGATGGCGGCGGCGCCTCGTGCCGGGCGGCCCGCTCCATCCGTTCCCAGTGTTCCTTGAACTGGCGACGCGCGATGTGGAGCCGCCAACGCACGGTGGCGTGGGTCGACTTCACGATCGTCGCGATCTCCTTGCACGACAGGCCATCGAGCTCGCGCAGCGTCATCACCGTCCGGTACTTCTCGGGCAGCTTCGCCAGCACGGCGCGCACCCGCGCGATGGTCTCGGCCGATTCGATGTGGCCGGCCGGGCCCTCGGCCGCCGCGTCGTCCGCGAGCGCGCCGGCGACGTCGTCGAGCTGCACCGGCTTCAGCCGCGCGCGCTTGCGCATCGCGTCGATGGCGAGGTTCACGACGATCCGGTAGAGCCACGTGTAGAAGCTCATCCCGAAGTCGAAGCGCGCGAGCGCCTTGTACGCGCGCAGGAAGCCGTCCTGCACCACGTCGCGCGCTTCCTCGGCATCGCCGAGCAGGTGGTACGCCGCCCACCACGCCCGCTCCTCGTAGCGGCGGACCAGCCCCTCGAACGCCCGCGTGTCGCCGGCGAGCGTCGCCTGCACCAGCGTGTTGTCGTTGGCGTCGGGCGCGCCGGGCGCGCCGCCGTCAGGTCTCAGCTTCTGCATCGTTCCGGACGCTCCCGGACCCGACGCAGCCGCAGCGCCGGCGCGGACGCCGCCTTCCAGGCGCTGCAGCGGGACCTGCATTTCACCGAGCCTCCGCGAACCGGGCGCGTCCGAAGCGGGCGCGCGCCAACGGCCCCTACGACGAGGAGGTCGATCTGTTGGCCGCCGTCCCCGGAGCGGAGCGTGGTCCGGTTCGGATTTCGCCCCATCACGTCTCCGCGGTCGCAGCGCTCCAGCGGAACTTTCCGATCGCGCGGTACTTCGCGTAGCGCCGCTCGAGGAGTTCCACGACCGGCAACGCCGAGAGCGCGTCGAGCTGGCTCAGCAACGCGGTCCGCAGGGTCGCCGCCATCCCGACCGGGTCGCGGTGGGCGCCGCCCGGCGGTTCCTCGATCACCCCGTCGACGACCCCGAGCTCGAGCAGATCCGGCGCTGTCAGCCGCAGCGCCTTGGCCGCCTCGCCCTTCTTCTCGGCGTCCTTCCAGAGGATCGCGGCGCACCCCTCCGGCGAGATCACCGAGTAGTAGGCGTGCTCGAGGATCAGCAGCTTGTCGGCGACGCCGATGCCGAGCGCGCCGCCGCTGCCGCCTTCGCCGATCACGACGCTCACCACCGGCACCCGCAGCGTCGCCATCTCCTGGATGCTCTTCGCGATGGCGCCGGCCTGGCCGCGCTCTTCCGCGCCGATGCCGGGGAACGCCCCCTGCGTGTCGATCAGCGTCACGATCGGCACGCCGAACTTCTCGGCGAGGCGCATCTTGAGCAGCGCCTTGCGGTAGCCCTCGGGGTGGGCGCAGCCGAAGTTCGCAGCGACGCGCTCCTTGGTCGTCTTGCCCTTGCGATGCGCCACCACGAGGACGCGGCGCGGCCCGAGCGCCGCCAGCCCGCAGCTGATCGCCTGGTCGTCGCCGTAGCAGCGGTCGCCGTGCAGTTCGAGGAAGCCGGTGAAGGCGTGCTCGATGTAGTCGGTGGCGTGCGGCCGGCGCGGATGGCGGGCGAGGCGGACGCGGTCCCACGGCGTGAGCTCGCTGAAGATCTTGCGGATCAGCTTGTCGCGCAGGTTCTTCAGCGGACCGACTTCGGCCAGGACCTCCTGCGGCTTGAGCGCCGCCGGCGCGGTCGTCGCCAGCTTCTCGATCTCGGTGATCTTCTGGTCGATCTCGGCGATCGGCTTCTCGAAGTCGAGCCAGTCCTTCAGGTCGTGCGCACTGGCCAAGCGGCGATCTCCACCGGTCTTCCAAGGTCGCGCCTCGCGGCGTCGCTCGACCCTGAGCGGAGCGCACGATAAAGAATCGCCGGAATGGCGCCCCATTCCCCCTCCACGCGTGCGTTCCTGCGGGTCGAAGTGGCGACTCGGCCCGGCTTTCCCGACGCGGCGGCGGCCAAGCTCGAGGCGGAGATCGGGCGGCTGCTCGGCCGCACGATCGGGGTCGCGCTGGTGCGCGGCTACTCGATCGCCTTCCCGGCGGGAGCGCTGCCGACCGGCGCCGATGCGGCGCAGCGGCTCCACGCGGTGCTGGCCGACCCGGTGCTGCATGAATCGCGCGTGCTCGCCGCCGACGCGCCGGTGCCGGCGCCGCCCGCCGGCCATCGCCGCCTCGATGTCGTCCGGCGCCCCGGAGTGATGGACCCGGCGGCCGCGTCGGTCCTGCGCGCGCTGCACGCGGTCGGGCTCGCGGGCGAATCGGCGCGCACCTACCGCGCGGTGCTGGTCCGCGGCGCGCGCGACGCGGACGAACTCCGGCGCATCGGCGAACGCTGCCTCGCCAACCTGCTGGTCGAGGAGGTGAGGGTCGACCCGGCCGAGCCGATCGTGCCGTTCGCCGACCTCGCGCCGGCGCCCTTCCGCCGGGTCGAGGTGCCGCTGCGCGACGCCGAGGACGCGGCGCTGCTGCGGATCAGCCGGGACGGGATGCTGGCGCTCGACCTCGCCGAGATGCGCGCGATCCAGGCGCACTTCCGTGCCGAGGGGCGCGAGCCGACCGACGTCGAGCTCGAGACCCTGGCGCAGACCTGGTCGGAGCACTGCAAGCACAAGACGCTGACCAGCGAGGTCACGCTCACCGGCGACGGCGCGCCGCGCCGCTACGGCAACCTGCTGAAGGAGACGATCTTCGCCGCGACGCGCACGCTGGCGAAGCCGTGGTGCCTGTCGGTGTTCAAGGACAACGCCGGCGTGATCGAGTTCGATGACGAGTACGCCGTCACGTTCAAGGTCGAGACGCACAACCATCCGTCCGCGCTCGAGCCCTACGGCGGCGCCGGCACCGGCATCGGCGGCGTGATCCGCGACACGCTCGGCACCGGGCTCGGCGCCAAGCCGATCCTCTCGACCGACGTCTTCTGCGTCGGTCCGCTGTCGCTGGAACCGGAGGAGCTCCCGCCCGGCACGCTGCCGCCGCGCCGCATCCTGCAGGGCGTCGTCGCCGGGGTGCGCGACTACGGCAATCGGATGGGCATCCCGACCTGCAACGGCGCGGTGTTCGTGCATCCCGACTACCGGACCAACCCGCTGGTCTTCGCCGGCAACGTCGGCCTGATCCCGCGCGACCGGATCGAGAAGGCGGCCCGCAAGGGCGACAAGGCGTTCGTGCTGGGCGGTCGCACCGGCCGCGACGGCATCCACGGCGCCACCTTCTCCAGCCTCTCGCTCGACAGCTCGAGCTCGACCGTGGCGTCGGGAGCGGTGCAGATCGGCAACGCGATCGAGGAGAAGAAGCTCCTCGACGCCGTCCTCGACGCGCGCGATCGCGGCATCTTCACCGCGGTGACCGACTGCGGCGCCGGCGGCCTTTCCTCCGCCATCGGCGAGATGGGCGAGGCGCTCGGCGCCGACATCGAGCTGGCGCGCGTGCCGCTCAAGTACCAGGGGCTCACCGCCGGCGAGATCTGGATCAGCGAGGCGCAGGAGCGGATGGTCGTCGCGGTGAAGCCGGAGCGCGCCGCCGAGCTCGTCGAGCTGTGCCGGATGCACGGCGTCGAGGCGACCGAACTCGGCACCTTCACCGGCAGCGGCCGGCTGCGCCTGACGTTCGCCGGCCAGCCGGTCGCCGACCTGGCGATGAAGTTCCTCCACGACGGGATCCCGAAGCACTCGCGCGCGGCCACGGTGGCGGCGGTGGTCGAGGCGGACGTCGCCCTGCCGGCGGGACTCGATGCGCGCGCGCTGCTGCTGGCGCTGCTCGCTTCGCCCGACATCACCAGCAAGGAGGAGATCGTCCGCCAGTACGACCACGAGGTGCTGGCCGGGTCGGCGGTGAAGCCGCTGGTCGGGCCGGGCGGCTACGGGCCGTCGGATGCCTGCGTCGCGGCGCCGCGGCTCGGCTCGCGCCGCGGCATCGCGGTCGGCTGCGGCATGTCGCCCACCACCGGCGCGGTCGACCCGCATGCGATGGCGCTGCTCGCGGTGGACGAGGCGGTGCGCAACGTGCTCTGCGTCGGCGGCCGTTTCGACCGCCTCGCGCTGCTCGACAACTTCGCGTGGCCGTCGGTCGACGACGCGGCGACGCTCGGCTCGATCGCCCGCTGCGCCGAAGGGTGTCGCGACGCCGCGCTCGCCTACGGCACGCCGTTCATCTCGGGCAAGGACTCGCTGCACAACCAGACCCGCACCCGGGACGGCGTGATCCGCATCCCGCCGACGCTGCTGGTCTCGGCCATCGCGCTGCTCGACGACGTCACGACCGCGGTCACCATGGACGCGAAGGCCCCCGAGGATCTCCTGATCCTGGTGGGCGAGACGCGGCGCGAGCTCGGCGGCTCGCGCCTGCTGCAGGAGCTGAAGCTCGGCGGCGGACGCATCCCGCGCCTCGACCTC
>VGYY01000129.1 GCA_016872815.1 Planctomycetota bacterium | reverse complement strand
GAGGTGCGCTCGCGCGACGGCACGCCGTTGCGCGGTTTCCTGGTGCCGCCGGCGAGCGGAGCGCCGCGGTTCAGCGCGGTGCTGGTGCACGGGCTGTTCCGCGGCGCGCTCGAGCTCGAGCCGGTGGGCGCGATGCTGCGCGAGCAGGGCGGCGAGGTGCTGCTGCTCGAGCTGCGCTGCCATGGCGGGAGCGGCCGGGCCGCGTTCTCCTACGGCCGCGACGAGGCGGACGACGTGCTGGCGGCGGTGGCGTGGTTGCGCGCGCGGCCGGACGTCCCGCGACGACCGCTGCTGCTGTTCGCGGTCAGCATCGGCACCGCGCCGGCGGCGCTGGCAGCGCCACGGATCGAGGCGCTCGGCGGGCTGGTGCTCGACGCGCCGATCGACGAGCTGCGCGCGACCACGGAGCGAACGCTCGGCGTGGTCGAGGGGCGGCGCGGCGTGGTGCCGCAGCCGTGGCGAGCGCTGTTCCTGCTGGCGGCGGAGTGGTGCGGGACGATGCCGTTCGCCGACGTGGTGCCGATCCGCGCGATCGAGCAGTTGTCGCCCGAGGTGCCGGTGCTGCTGATCGGCGCCGGCCAGGACACGCAGATGCCGCCGGCCGCGGTCGAGCGCTTCTTCGCCGCGCTCCCGACCCGCGCCGATCGCAAGCAGCTCTGGATCCAGCCGACCGCCACCCACGGCCGCGTCTGGTCCACCGATCCCGCCACCTATCGCGAGAAGCTCGCGCGCGTCGTCGCGTCGCTCTGAGCCTGGACGCAACCGGGTGGTCGGCGGCCGCTCGGCCGCGCACGGCGCGGCACCCGGCAACGCGGCGGCGACGACGCCTAGATCGCGCCTGCCTGCGCGCTACTTTGCGCGGCCATGAACACCCCCAACGCCACCCTCGACGTCGCCGCGGCCAAGCAGTTCTCCGAGCAGTTCTGGGAGCAGCAGATCCTTCCGGCGATCACCGAGTACATCCGCATCCCGAACAAGTCGCCCTACTACGACCCGAAGTGGGTCGAGAACGGCCACATGGAGAAGGCGGTCCAGCTGATCTCCGGCTGGTGCAAGGCGCGCCTGCCGGCCGGCAGCAAGCTCGAGGTGCTCCGCCTCACCAACGAGAAGGGGCAGCCGCGCACGCCGCTGATCTACATGGACATCCCGGCGACCGGGAACGCCCGCGCCACCGACACCGTCGTCCTCTACGGCCACCTCGACAAGCAGCCCGAGATGACCGGCTGGCGCGCCGGCCTCGATCCGTGGACCCCCGTCCGCGAGGGCGACAAGCTCTACGGCCGCGGCGGCGCCGATGACGGCTACGCGGCGTTCGCCTCGCTCGGCGCGATCGAGCTGCTGCGCCAGCAGAAGAAGCCGCACGTGCGCCTGGTCGTGCTGATCGAGGCGTGCGAGGAGAGCGGCAGCTACGACCTCCCCGCCTGCGTCGACGCGCTGAAGGCGCAGATCGGCAGCCCGAGCCTCGTCGTCTGCCTCGACTCCGGCTGCGGCAACTACGACCAGCTCTGGACCACGACGTCGCTGCGCGGCCTGCTCGCCGGCAACCTGCGCGTCGACATCCTGAAGGAGGGGGTCCACTCGGGCGACGCCAGCGGCATCGTCCCGTCGAGCTTCCGCATCCTGCGCCAGCTGCTCGCCCGCCTCGACGATCCGAACACGGGCACCGTGCTCCCTCGCGACTTCTGGGTCGACATCCCGCCCGAGCGCGTGAAGCAGGCGAAGCTCTGCGCCGAGATCCTCGGCAACGACGTGACCAGCAAGTACCCGTGGATCGAGGGCGCGACGCATGTCCCGGGCGCGCGGCACGAACTCCTGCTGAACCGCACGTGGCGGCCGCAGTTGTCGATCACCGGCGTCGAGGGGATCCCGGCGCTCGGCAATGCCGGCAACGTGCTGCGTCCCTACACGACGCTCAAGCTCTCGCTGCGCATCCCGCCGCGGCTCGAGCCGAAGCAGGCGACCGCCGCGCTGAAGGCGCTGCTCGAGAAGGACCCGCCGTACGGCGCGAAGGTCACCTTCGAGGCCGACAAGGGGTCGAGCGGCTGGGACGCGCCGCCGTTCGCCGCATGGCTCGAGCAGGCGATGGAGCAGTCGTCGCAGCAGTTCTTCGGCAAGCCGGCCGCCTGCATGGGCGAGGGCGGCACGATCCCGTTCATGGGCATGCTCGGCGAGAAGTTCCCGCAGGCGCAGTTCATGATCACCGGCGTGCTCGGCCCCAACAGCAACGCCCACGGCCCCAACGAGTTCCTCCACATCCCGTCCGGCAAGCGGCTCACCTGCTGCGTCGCGCAGGTGATCGCCAACCACTACGCGCGGAGCTGACCGAGCGCGCCGGTCCGCGTGGCGTGGACGAAGTCGAGGTAGGGCGGTACGTGGCCGGCGGCGCGCAGCTCGGCGAGGATCTGCGCGCGGTGGTGGACGCCGTGCATGGCGACGTGGGTCAGGATGTCGGCGACGCGGCTTTCGTGACGCTCGCCCTTGCTGTTCAGGTAGGTGATCGGAGCTTCGAGCCGCTCGGCTCCGCCGCCCGCCGCCCAGTCGCGCTACTTCGCGAGCAGCGCGGCGGCCTCCGCCGTCGCCTGCACCAGCGACCACTTCGGCCACACCGCGCACGGCGCCGGCCGTCCTTCGAGCCGCGCCAGCCACAGGAGCGACGCCCCGACCACGTGGCAGAGCAGCTTCACCGCGCCTGACGGCGGCGCGGCGAGCGCGCCGAGCGACCGCGCCAGCTCCCGATTCGCCCAGTCGTCGAACACGAGCAGTTGCTGGTGATGCATCGGCAACGCCATGTCGGGCTCCGAGCGACGCCTCGCGTCCGGCCTCACTCCCCCGCCGCGCGCGCCCGCCCCGCCGCCACCTCGGCGACGAAGAGCGCGACGCAGCGGATCTCGTCCTCGTTCAGCTTGTCCGCGAGCGGCTCCATCACCCGCGCCTCCATCCCGTCGCGGATCACGTCCTCGAGGTCGTCCGCCGCGCGCGCCTCGATCTGCGAATTCGCGCCGGCCAGCCGGACGAAACCGAACCGCGGCTGCCCCTCGCCGCGCGGACCGTGGCACGCCGCACACGCGAATGCGTAGACGTCGGCACCGCGGGACACGAGCAGCGGATCGCCCGCTTCCGGCACCGCCGTCGTCGCGATCAGTCGCTCGGTGAACTCCGCCACCGCCGCGATCTGCTCGTCGCTCAGTGCCCCTTCGAACGCCGGCATCGCCGCCGGCGCCGTCTGTCCCGGGCCGTGCGCGGTGCCCGCGGCCCACTCGCCCTTCGCCGCACCCGGCTGGCGCACCCCGTATCGCACGAGCTCGGCGATCGACTCGGGCTCGCCGCCGCCCCAGATCCAGGTCGCATCGCGCAACGTCGGAAAGCCGGGCCGCCCCTCGAGCGAGGCCCCGTGGCAGAGCTTGCACTCGCTCGCGTAGATCGCCGCCCCCTGCTCGAGCGCGAACGCGCGCAACACCGGATCTGCGGCGATCTGCGCGAAGGTCGCCGAGCTGAAGCCGTGCGGCGGCGGCGGGAACGAGCGGCACGCGCTCACGCCGGCCGCGCCGACCAGCGCGGTCGCGACCGCCGCCACCCGCGCTCCGACCCGACCCTTCAACGACTGCGCGCGAGAAGCCATTCGGTCACCTTGCCGAGGAACTCGGGGTCGATCGGCCGCGCCTTCAGGTAGTCGGCGGTCGTCGGCGGATCGGAGAGGATCGCCTTGAACAGGTGGTCGAGCTGCGGGAAGAGCGCCAGCGACGCGTCGGCGTGGCCGGCCGCCTGCAGCGCGGCGAGCAGCGGCGGCGCGTCGCGCTCGGCCGACACCTGCACGTCCTTGCCGCCCTGCGCGATCAGCACCGGCACCGTCACTTTCGCCAGCTGCGCCACCGGATCGTGCCGGGCGTGGCTGCGCAACCACTCGCGATCCCGCAGCGCCGCCCGGTAGTCGATCCGCACCTCGTCGGGCTCCAGCTCGCCCTCAGCGGCGACCAGCTCGAGGAAGCGCGCGTGCTCGACCAGCTCGGCCTCGATCAGCGCTTCCGGCAGTCCCGCCGCCTGCAGCCCGGCCCGCTTCTGGTCGCGCAGGACCGCCGCGAGCGACCGACCGGGCGCCGCCATCAGCACGATGCCCGCCAGCGGCCGCTCGCAGGCGACGATCGGGGCGGTCACGCCGCCCTCGCTGTGGCCGATGAGGAACAGCTTCGCCGGTTCGACATCGGCGCGCGCGCGCAGGAAGTCGACGCAGGCGAGCGCGTCGTCGGCCAGCGCCCGCAGGGTCAGCCCCTCGCGCGGCGCGCCGCTGCCGCCGACGCCGCGATCGTCGACCCGCAGCACGAGGAAGCCGGCTTCGGTGAGGTGGTCGAGCAGCTCGTGCGTGCCGAGGTCGATGCCGCCCGACATGCCGTCGCGGTCCTGCGGCCCGGAACCGCTGAGGAAGAACAGCGCTGGAAGGCGCTCTGCCGCCGCCTTGCGCGGTCGCGTGATCGTGCCGGCCAGCTGCCAGCCACCGCGCTCGATCGCCACCTCCTCGCGGACGAAGTCGCGCTGCGCCGGCGGCGTCAGCGACGGCAGGTCGAAGCGCTCGAACGGCTCGTCGGTGCGCCGCATGCGGACGCCCTGGGCGACGACGTCCACCTCGTACAGCCGGCCGTCCGGCAGCACCCGCAGCATCTCGCCGAGCGAGTCGCGGAACTTGCGGCCGCTCACGGTCGTCTCGCCGCGGCGCACGTCGAAGTTGCCGAGCGAGCGCAACTCGAGCGGAAGGGTGTTCGCCGTCTCGGGATGAAACAGCAGGAGATCGGCCCGCTGCCCGTCGGCCGGCGCGGCCAGCCGGACCATCACCTCGAACAGGCCGATCCAGTTGTTGACCAGCAGGAAGGCGTCGTCGCGGACGGCGAGAGCGATCGGAGTGCTCTTCGGACCGACCGTCAGCGCGCCCTCGGCGCGGCCGTTCGCCACCGTCACCTCGAGCGCGGAGGAGACGCCGGCGCCATCGCTGCGCAGCTGCACGCGGTGCGGACGCCCGCGGTCGTCCAGCAGCACCTCGCCGCTGGCGCGCAACTGCAGCAGCCCGAGTGCGCTCTGCGTCCCCATGACGTAGCCGCCATGGAATCGATGGAGCGGCGGTTCGATCGTGGGGACGCGACCGTGGCAATCCCACCAGGCGTGGCCGATCAGCAGCCCGCCCTGCTCGATCGCCCAGACCGCCGTCTCGCCGGGCGCATAGACCGCCGAGATCGTCTGGGGCGCGGTCTTCGGCGGCTCCGCCTGCAGTGCCGCCAACGCCACGACCACGCCACCGAACCCTGCGCCACCCATGCCGAACTCCCATCGCCGAGCCGCAAGGCGATGGTAGCCCGCGCTGCGGATCCGCCGTGCACCTCACTCCGCCGGGCGCCGGCTCACGAGCTCGACGACGGCTCCCGCCGTGATCTCCGCCGACGCCTCGCGAATCGCGCCGTGCAGATCATGCAACCTGACCGTCGCGTCGAGCTCGGGCGCCCCGCTCGCATCGAGCAGCCGCAGCAGCAGTGCGCCGCACGGCGGCGGCGCGACCATCCGCTCGATCCGACCGTTCTCGTCCGCCGCCACCAGGAGCTTCATGGCCGCCCGCCCGGCCGCGCGCGCCGCCGTCGCGAATCGTCCGTCCGCATCGCTGACGACCGGCTGGTACTCCTTCCCGCCCAGCCGCGCCACGTATTGCGCGACCGCCGCCGGCAGCGCGGCGGCTTCAGCAGCACCGCGACCCAGGCGTCCTGGACGACGTCTTCGGCGAGCTGCTCGTCCGTGACGAGGTGGCGCGCGAGGCCGCGGAGGAAGCGGGCGTCCTCGCGCAGCGCGGTGGCGAGTGCGACGGGGCGTGTGGTGGAGTGCATGCCGTCCACTTCCCGCGAACGCGCCGTTCGTTTCAGGACGAAGGCTGCTGCCGGCGCTGCCAGGCCGCGCTCAGCCCGGCGTAGAGCAGCGCGGCGAGGAGCCAGCCCGGGAGGCTGACGAAGTAGATCTCGACGCCGCCCCAGAGGACCAGCGCGGCGCACGCGAGCAGCGTGAGGAGCCAGGTCGTGGCGGCCGGCGCGTACCAGGCGAGGCGCTGCCGTTCCGCCCACCAGCTCGCGAGCCCCAGCCGCGGCAGCAGCCAGAAGTCGACGACGATGATCGCCCCCATCGGCATCAGCAGGAGACCGTAGAGCGCCACGAAGCCGAGCAGTTGCATCGACAGCGCCGGGAACAGCGCCGCGATCGACGCGACGGCACCGGCGGCGAGCGTGACGCTGACGCGCGACGCCTTCGGCACGATCGCCTGCAGCGCGAGACCGGCGCGGTAGAGGGTGGGGTTGGCGGTGGTCCAGCCGGCGACGATCACGCACAGCAAGCCGATCACGCCGCACGCCGCCGCGGCCATCGGACCGGGGAGGACCTCTTCGTTGGCGGGGTCGCGCGCCAGCTGCACGGCGTAGAGCACCGACGCCGACAGCCACGCCATGAAGTGGCCGATGTACATGCCGGCGGCGCTCGCCACCGCGTACCAGCTCCTGCGCGCGAACCGGAACACCGACAGGTCCGCCATGCCGAGGTGCATCGCCAGGTTGCAGAACCAGGCGAAGAAGCAGACGTGCCAGAAGGTGAAGTGCGGCGACCCCGGGCGTGGCTCGCCGCCGGGCCAGATCCGGGTCGTCGCCACCTCCCACAGCTCGGAGACGCGCGTCACCCCGAGCTCGCGCAGACCGATGACGCCAAACGCGACGAACACCAGCACCATCCACGGCGCCGCCAGCTCGGCGAAGCGCGCCACCACCCGATAGCCGGCGGCGGCGAGCCCGGCGATCAGCGCGCCGACCAGCAGCGTCGTCGCGATCCAGCCGACACCGGTGGGCCACACGTCGCCGAGCCCGGGCATCGCGATGCCGGTCCAGACCCCCGCGGCGGTGGCCGAGACGGTGATCATCGAGCCGGCGAGGAAGCAGAACATCACGCCGTTCAGCAGGTTGTAGAGCACGACCAGCCGCCGACCGCACAGCCGCTCGAGGTGGGCGTAGAGCGTCAGGCGGACCCGCGTGGCGATCGGCGCGGTGACGAACAGCCACGAGAGCACGGCGAGCAGGTTGCCGACCAGGAGCCCGCCGATCAGGTCGGCGGCGCCGACGCCGGTCCGCAGGAACAGCGGCCCGATCATCAGCTCGGTGCCGGCGACATGCTCGCTGGCGTACTGGCCGAGGAAGCTCCTGAAGCCGAGCCGGGCCCGCTCCGGCACCGGTTCGCGCTCGAACTCGAGGTCGCCGCCGGCCTCGCTCGCGCCCTCCGCCGACTTCGCCGGATCCACCGAATCGACCACGATGCGCTCTCCTGCGACCACGACGATCGGCGCTCAGTATCCCCGTTGTCGCTCGCGCGTGCGCGGGTCGAAGCCGAGTTCGCGCAGCAGCGGCAGGACGTCCTCGCCGGCCGCCTCGGTCAGCGCGGCGACGATCTGCTCGTTCTTGGCGTCGAGCTTGGTCGCGGCGGAGAAGGTGGCGCGGCACGCCGCGCGCTCGCGCCACAGGACGCGGAAGACCCGGGGGAAGTAGCCGGGACCGAAGCGCTTGCGCAGCTGCAGCAGCTCGTAGCTGCGCCAGTCGATCCGGTCGAGCTGCGCGATCCATGCCGGCGCGTGCCGCCGCTGCCACAGCCCGATCTCGCTCTCGAGCCACGCCATGTCGGACAGCGACTCGTTGAACCAGTGCGGGATCGAGTCGCCGAGCTCCGACAGGAAGCAGTGCTGCATCTCGTGGGCGTAGTTGTCGGCGCTGTCGAAGATCCCGCCCGCCAGCAGGAACATCTCCGGGTCGGCACCGGCGCGCAGCGAGAACCCGCACGGGTAGTTCGCGCCGACGTGCACGACGACGGCGCGCGGCGCGAACCCCATCCACTCGACCAGCCAGTCGTACTGCCGCTGCAGTTGCGCGGCGACGGCGTCGAGCCGCAGCGACGGGTCGGCATGGTTCAGCACGAGGACGTTGGCGGTCGTCGCGCGGGCGAGGATCGGCTCGGCGTGCCACTCGGTGGTGGCGGGCGGGTCGGCGATCGACGCGGCGATGGCCGGTGCACGCGGCGTGGACGCGACCCCGGTGCAGCCGGCGAGCAGCGCCGCCCCCAGCGCGCCGACGACCGCGACCGGCGCGGCACCGTGAGCGACCCCCGCGGCCACGCCGTGGCGGGCCGTGGCTGGCGCGCCCGTGAGCAGCGCGACCACGGCGAAGGCAGCGGCGAACACGATGCGGGGCATGGCCGACTCGATCAAGGACTCGCGCTCGGCGCGCTCACCCTTCGTCATCCTCGACTGCGGCGCCGTCGGCGTGCACCACCGCCCACGCCTCGGCGATCTGATCGAGCTGCTTCTCGCGGAAGAGCAGGAACGGGACGCGCGGAATGCGGCGGATCTCCTCCTTGCCGCGACTGTCGCGCACGACGATGTGGCCGGCGCCGAGCAGGAGCATCTCGAACACGTCGGGATACTCGACCGACAGGCGCTTGGCGCCGCGCGTGATGGCGTCCTCCATCTCGCCCCGCCGCACCAGGTGCAGCTCGTTCGGCGTGATCCGCCAGCGGTGATTGATGAAGACGTTCATGAACACGCCGATCATGCCGATGGCGACCAGCACGCTCATCGCGTGCATGAAGCCGCGGCCGACCCGGGCATCCATGCCGGTGAAGAAGTCGAGGAGGTGGCCGAGCAGCGGCACGTCGAGCGCGTCGCGCAGGTAGAGCCCGCCGACCCACAGCAGCGCGACGAACAGCAGCCAGCCGATGGCGAGGTTGCGCCGCACGTCGAAGCCGACGGCGACCATGCAGGTGAGCAGCGTCGTGAGGTAGACCCACGTGAGCGGAACCTGCCACGCCTCCTTCCAGTGGAGCAGCGCGGCGCAGATCTCGCCGACCACGATCAGCGGCCAGAACAGCGCGAACAGCGGATAGCTGCCGAAGCGCAGCTCGCTGACGCGCGTCGGGCGCTTCGCGGCGGCGGGGTCGGCCGATGCAGCGGGTGCCGCGGCCGGGGCCTTGGCCGGCGGCGGGGGCGAAGCAGCGGGCGCAGCTCCCGGTGGTTGCGGCGCGGCCGGGGCGGGATCAGTCATGTTCGAGGTCCTCTCAGCGATCGTCGGCGCGGCTACCGAAACCGGGCGCCGTGACGTTCACCGCCCGGGCTATCGCAGCGCCCCCCCGCCACGGGTCACGGGGCGTCGTATTGGCCGAGCGGACGGATCCAGATGTTGCGGTAGCGCACCGGATTGCCGTGGTCCTGCAGGCGGAACGGCAGACGATCCGGGTGCGGGCTGTAGACGCCGACGTCGCGATGCGAGGTCGGGCCGATGTACTCCTGCGCGTGGTGGACGACGACGCCGTTGTGCAGCACCGTCACGCGCGCCGGCTTCACCAGCTTCTCGCCGTCGAAACGAGGCGCCTCGAACAGGATGTCGTAGCTCTGCCACTCGCCGGGTGGACGGCAGGCGTTCACCAGCGGCGGCTTCTGGCCGTAGAGCGCGGCGGCCTGGCCGTCGGGGTAGGTCTTGTTGTCGAAGCAGTCGAGCACCTGCACCTCGTAGCGCTGCATCAGGTAGATGCCGCTGTTGCCGCGGCCCTGCGACTCGCCGGCGGCGGGAACCGGCGCGCACCACTCGAGATGGAGCTGGCAGTCGCCGAAGGCGTCGAGCGTCTCGATGTCGCCGGTGCCGTTCACCTCGGCGTAGCCATCGCCGACCTTCCAGCGCGCCGGGCCGTCGCCGCCGGTGAAGCGCGAGAGATCGGTGCCATCGAACAGCACCAGCGCGTCGGCGGGTGCGGCGGCCGGGCCATGCATCGCGCCGGGCGCGACCACCCGCGGCTGCGGGCGCCGCGAATCGTGCACGCACCACTTGCCGTCGGGCAGGAGCGGCGTGTCGGTGTAACCGGGAGCGCCCTGCGGCGGCGTGGCGAAGGCGACGGCGGCCAGCGCCAGCGCCAGAGTGGCACGGCGTGGGGATCGCGGTGCGGGACGGACTGCGGCGAGGGGACGATCGCTCATCGGCGGCTCCAGCCTTTGGAATGGTGGGCGCGCCGGCGTGCGGGCATCCATGCTCTCGCTCGCGGGCGCGGGGCGATCGGCACCATAGCGGCGGCGCGTCGCCCGGCATGGCTGCGGGAGAGGGCGCGGAGCGCTAACTTCGGCGGCGTCCGCAGTCGATGCGACGCGGCGCGCGCGGGAGGGAGAGATGCCGGACTACAGCGCCTACCAGAAAGGCGTGATCAAGCGCTACTACGAGCATCGCGACACGATCGCGGTCCACAAGCTGGCCGAGATCCTGTCGAACCTGTGGCTCGAGAAGAGCAAGGCGAAGGTCGCGGCGCTGTGGGAGTCGGCCTACAAGGAGTTGCAGAAGGCCGGCGTGCCGATCAACCAGGCGTGCGTGATCGTTGAGGACCGCGACCTCGAGGCCTTCGGCAAGGTCGTCGCCGAGCTGTCCTGATCGCCGGCCTGTTCGCCGGCCGGACCGCGTGCCTGAGGGCGTGCCTGATCACCCCGTCCAACGGACCGGGCCCACCCCGAAGAGGAGCGGGCCCGGTCGGATCGCGGATTCGAGCGCAGCCGAACGTCAGTTGCTGAACTTGGCGGTGGCGCCCGCGGGCATGTCGACCTTGGTCGTGCCGAACGCCTTCATCGTGTAGGCCTGCTTGCGCTTGGTCTCGCCGCGCTGGCTCGTGGTGACGGTCTCGATCACCAGCGCGGTCGGCATGCCGGCCGCATCGAACGTGACGGTCGCCGTGCCCTTCGCCGTGATCGCCGGCCCGCCGCCCGCAGCCGCCGCGCCACCGGCCGGCGGTGCCCCGCCGAACGCGCCGCCGCCGCCGCCGAACCGCTCGCGCATGCGCTTGGCGCCGGACAAGTCGTCGGCGCCGTCATCGGTCAGCGCCGCCGTGAAGGTGCAGCTGCCATCCGCGTTGGTCGTGCATGTCGGCGTCGCGACCTTGCCGATCAGGCTCTTCACCAGCTCGTGCGGGAGCTGCTGGCTCGCCAGCGGCATCACCGCGAACAGCTCGCGCATGCCCTCGAAGCCACCGGCGCCGCCGGCTGCCCCACCCGCACCGCCGGCCGCGCCACCAGCACCGGGCGGACCGCCAGCGCCACCCGGGGCGCCGCCGCCACCCGGAGGACCG
>VGYY01000128.1 GCA_016872815.1 Planctomycetota bacterium | reverse complement strand
CCCATCGACGCCGATCGGTCGAGCAGGAAGCCGACCACGCGCTCGCGCTCGTCGACGTAGCGCTTGACGCAGAGGCGTCCCTGGCGCGCGGTCACGTTCCAGTCGACCGCGCGCGGATCGTCGCCCGGGACGTATTCGCGCACCTCGTCGAACTCGATGCCGGCGCCGCGGAAGCGCGACGCCCACGCACCCGCGTTGAGGCTCGCCACCAGCAGCGCACTCTCCGCCTCGATCCGGCGCACCTCGCGCAGGAGGTCCGGCAGGTCGCCGGAGGAGCGGCCCGATGCGGGCGGCGGTGCGGCGCGGGTCACGGCACCGGCAGCCGCTCGAGCAACTGCGCGATCACCCGCTCGCTGCCGATGCCATCGGCCACCGCCTCGAAGCTCATCGCCACGCGATGGCGCAGCACGTCCGCGGCCAGCGTGCGGACGTCGTGCGGGGTCGCGTGATCGCGGCCGTGCAGGAACGCGTGGGCGCGCGCCGCCTGGGTCAACGCCACCGACGCGCGCGGCGAGGCGCCGAAGCGGATCAGCGGCGCCAGTTCGGCGAGTCCGGCCGCCTGCGGGGAGCGCGTCGCGCCGACCAGCGCGACGACGTAGCGGACGAGGCGCTCCTCGACGTGGACGCGATCGACGGCGGCACGCGCGGCCAGCACTACCGCTGGCGTCGTCACCGCGGTGGCCACCGGCTTGCGCGCGTTGGTCGCCATGCGGGCGACGATCGCGATCTCCTCTTCGACCGCGGGGTAGTCGAGCAGCAGCTTCAGCATGAAGCGGTCGACCTGCGCCTCGGGAAGGGCGTAGGTGCCCTCGTGCTCGACCGGGTTCTGCGTCGCCAGCACCAGGAACGGCTCGGGCAGCCGGCGCGTCTCGCCGGCCAGAGAAACCTGCCGCTCCTGCATCGCCTCGAGCAGCGCCGACTGCACCTTGGCCGGGGCGCGGTTGATCTCGTCGGCCAGCACGAAGTGACCGAAGATCGGCCCCTCGCGCACCGTCCACTCGCCGGTCTTCGGCTGGAACACCTGGGTGCCGACGAGGTCGGCCGGCAGCAGGTCGGGCGTGAACTGGATGCGGCGGAAGGTGCCGCCGAGCGCCAGCGCCAGCGACTGCGCCGCCAGCGACTTGGCCAGTCCGGGCACGCCTTCGAGCAGCACGTGGCCGTCGGCGAGCAACCCGATCAGCATCTTCTCGACCAGCGCCGCCTGGCCGACGAGGACGCGCGCGACTTCCGTCTTCACCGCCGCGAACGTCTCGACGAGGGGCGCGGCGGCCAGGCGCGACGGATCAGCGGGCATCACGGGACGGGGGCTCCTCGCTGCGTTCGGCGGGCGAACCGGGCGGCGAGAATAGCCGCGACCCTGCGGGCTATCGTCCCGCGCCATGAACCGCCACGAACTCGTCGTGTTGTCCGCGCTGTGCCTCGCCGCGAGCCTGGCGCCGGCTGGCGCCGCGCAGCAGCGGCCGCAGGGCCGCCCGCCGGCCGCGCCGACGCTGAGCCGCGAACAGACCTGGCCGGCGCCGACCGCCGCCGACTGGAAGAAGCCGTGCCTCGTCCGGTTCCAGCGCACCTGGGAGGACGCGGTCGCCGTGGCGCGCGAGGAAGGGAAGCTGGTCCTGATCTGCGTCAACATGGACGGCGAGATCGCCAGCGAGCACTACGCCGGCGTGCGCTACCGCGATCCGGCGGCGGCCAAGCTCTACGACCCCTACGTCTGCGTGCTGGCGACGACCTACCGCCACACTCCGCGCGACCATGACGAGAACGGCGAGCGGATCCTCTGCCCGCGGTTCGGCAGCGTCACCTGCGGCGAGCACATCGCGATCGAGCCGTTCCTCTACGCGAACTTCATGGAGGGACAGCGCGTGGCGCCGCGCCACATCGCCGTCGAGCTCGACGAGCAGGGGCTCACCGGCAAGGAGCTGCACGACGTCTTCTACGCGTTCGACGTCCAGTCGGTCCTCGACCAGATCGAGACCACCGCCGCGGCCCACCCGCCGAAGCGCCCGGTGGTGAAGGGCGATCGCCCGCTGGTGGCACGCGTCGCGAGCCGCGACAACGCCGATCGGAGCGCGGTGGAGAGCGCGTGGCGCAACGGCGACGGCGCCACCCGCCAGTCGCTGATCGAGGCGGCGCTGAAGGCGCCGCAGGCGGCGCCGGTCGATCTGCTGCGCCTGGCGCTGTTCGGCATGGACCGCGAGCTCGCGGCGAAGGCGCGCGACGGGCTGGCGAAGAGCGAATCGCCGGCGGCGGTCCCGCTGATCGAGGAGGCCCTGCGCGGACAGCTGGCGCCGGCCGAGAAGGCGCCGCTGCTGGCGGCGCTCGAGCGCCTCGGCGGCGATTCGCCGCGCGCGCGCACGCTGAGCGTGGTCCATCAGGGGCTGGCGGTGCGCAGCAGCGTGCTCGATCCCGCCCGGTGGATGCGGGCGGCGCCGACCGAGGCGGAGCAGGCGGCGCGCGGCGTGCGGCGCGCGGAGGTGCTGGCGCGGCAGGGCGATGTCCTGCGCGGACAGGACGCGACCGCGATGGTCGAGCTCGGCGAGGCGCTGCTCGACCAGGCGCAGCGCGCCGACCGCGACGACGACGCGCGCTGGCTGCTGGCTGACGTGACGGCGGCCACCGAGAAGGCGATGAGCCTCGGCGCCCACGGTTACCGCCCGAGCGCGCTGCTCGCCGTGGCGGCGCGCGCGGAAGGCGACGAGTCGCGCGCGCGCGCGCTGGCGCTGCAGGCGGTCACGGCCGGCGCGCCGGACGATCCGACCGCGCCCGAAGCGCTCGACGTGCTCGAGCTGTTCGCCCGCGAACGCGAGCTCGGGCTCGGCGGCGCGTTGCGCGAACGGAAGCCGTGGCCGCCGCACTGGCTGGCCGATCTCAATGCCGCCTACGCCGCGATGATTCGCCACCCGCTGGCGAACGACGGGCACATCGCCAACCACTACGACGTGCTCGACTGGCTCGGTGCCGGCGCACCGGCCGGCCGCTTCCTCGCCGAGGGGCTCGACCGCTTCCCCGCGTCCGACGCGCTGCACGAGCGGCTGCGGGCGCGGCTGGTCAAAGAGCGCGGCGGTGCCGGCCTCCTCGAAGAGCACGCGGCACGGGTGGCGAAGGCGCCCGACTCGCCGGCGGCGCACTCCTACGCCGGCTACGCGGCGCTGGTCGCCGCGGAGTTCGAACGCCGCAGCGGGCGCAACGAAGGCGCGCTGCGCGCCTACGACCAGGCGATCGCCTGGTACGAGCGGGCGATCGAGCTCGCCCCGGACGAACGCGCGGCGGGCGACCACTTCGTGGCGCTGGCGCTGGCGGGCAAGGCGCGGCTGGATTTCGAGGCGCAGCAGCTGGATGCGGCCGTCAGCGGCCTCGAGGCGGCATTCACGCGCGCACCGCGCTCGGCGGCGACGCTCGACGGCTTGAACGTCTCGCCGGTCGACACCGCGAAGATGGTGGTGGGGCAACTCGAACTCGCCGCGACCGGCGGCGGGAGCGCGGGTGAGCGTGCGGGGGCGCTGGCGCAGCGGCTGCGCGCCGCGTTCGCGACGCTGAAGGCGCTCGATCCGGCGCTGCTCGAGCTGCCGGCCTACGAGCGCGACGCGCCGCGCACGAACGGAGGGTGACGAACCGGGTCCGCCAGCCGTTCCTTCCGGGCGCGGCGCGCCGCCGACCGCCGGATCGCGCTGCACCGACCGACCGGAAGGTCTTGCGCGAAAACCCGACTTCCGGGGCACCGCCCGGCGCGACGGCGGCGGTCGGCGTGGCCACGGCAGTGCCCGATTGACGTCGGGCCGGGGCGGGCGTAACTCGTACCGTCATGCCGTCTTCCCGCCACCGCCCGGCCGCGTCGCGCGCCCTCCTCGGCGGGGCGTTGTTCGTCGCGGCGGCGCTGGCCGTGGCGCAACCCCTACCGCCGCGTGCTCGACCGCCCGCGGCCGACGATCCGCGGGCGGCCCTCGCCGCGGCCATCGACGCCGCGCTGGCCGCCGAGTGGGAGCGCGCCGGCCTCGCGCCGACCGCGCCGGTCGACGATGTCACGTGGCTGCGCCGCCTCTCGCTCGACCTGCGCGGCTGTGCGCCGCTACCGGACGAGATCGAGCGCTTCCTGGCCGAGCCCGCCATGACGCGGCGCACCACGGCGATCGACCGCTTCCTCGCCGATCCGCTGTTCGCCGACCATGCGGCGTCGATCTGGAACCACCTGCTGGTCGACGAGGCGGGCAAGGACGCCGAGAAGACGGCGCGCTGGCTTGAGCCGTGGCTCGAGGAGCGGTTCGCGGCCGGCGCGACGCTGGTCGACCTCGCCCGCGAGTTGGTCGCCGGCGCCGGCGCGGCGCGGACGCCGGGCGTCTTCGCCTTCGCCATCAGCTATCGCGACACCATCGAGACGCTGGCCGGCGTGACGGCCCGCGCCTTCCTCGGCCTGCAAATCCAGTGCGCGCAGTGCCACGACCATCCGTACGACGACTGGAAGCAGGAGCAGTTCAACCGCTTCACCGCCTTCTTCGCCGAGCTGCGCGGTGACCACGGCCTGCTTTCCGAGATCGGCGGTCCGGGGTTCCGCGTGCTCGACAAGAGCCCCGAATGGGACCTCGCCGACCGGTTGCGCAAGCTCGACGGCGCGGAGGGACGCGCGGCGCGAAACAAGGGCGGTCGCGGCGACGACGACGCGATGGGGGCGATGGCGGCGGCTGCGGGAATGGCCAGCGCCCCGGCGCGGCGCACTCCCGCGCAAAAGCAGGCGCTGGCCGAACTGCAGAAGCTCTGCCGCGAGACGCGTCCCGGCGAGCGGGCGCTCCTCGACTGGCGCCACGACGCGGCCGCAGTGGCCGACCTGCGCGCGCGCCTCGCACCCGACGCGCTCGAACTGCTCGACCGCTACCTCGACCGCGTGGAGCGGTTCGGCGCGGCCGGCCACCTCGACGGCGCCGACTGCGGCGAGCTCGCGAGCGGTGGTCGCCGCGCGGCGCTCGCCGCGTGGATGGTGGCACCGGAGAACCCGTGGTTCGCCCGCGCGCAGGCCAATCGCGCGTTCGGCTGGATGCTCGGCCAGGGCCTGGTCGCGCCGATCGATGACCTGACCGGCAGCGACGACGCGCTGCTTCCCGATCTGCTCGAGACGGTGGGGCGCACCTTCCTCGCAGAGGGGGGCGACCTGCGCTTCCTGCTCGGAACTCTCGCGCGCACGCAGGCCTACGGCCTCGGTCCGGCGATGGGCGATGACGCCGAGGCGCGCAGCGCGGCCGAGCGGCGTTTCGCCGCCCATCCACGGCGCGGCTTCACGCCGGAGACGCTGGCGACGACGCTGCTGCGCGCGACCGGCGCGGCGACGACGTTGGCGGAACTCGAAGTGCGCCGCGCGCCGCTGCTGCGCGAGCTGTCGCGCTGCGCGCCCCACCGCGCCGATGACCACGACCGCGCGCTCGAGTCGAACCTGCCGCTCGCGCTGCTGCTCATGAACGGCGACGAGGTCGCGGCGCCGGCGCCGCTGCGCGAGGCGGCCGCCGCCGGTGCGCTGGCCGATGCCGCGATCGCGCCCGAGCAGCGCTTCGCGCCGTGGTTCCTCGCCACGCTGTCGCGCCCGCCGCGTGCGGCCGAGGCGGCGGCGCTGTCGACGCGGCTCGAGGGCGTGGCGGGAGCCGCCGCCGGCGCCGATCTCTTCTGGGCGCTGGTCAACTGCGCCGAATTCCGGACCAACCCATGATCGCGCGCGGCGCCCTCGCCACCACCTTCACGCGACGCGCGCTGCTGCGGCGGCTCTTGCTCGGCGCCGGCGGGCTGGCCGTCACGCCGGCGCTGCTCTCCCTGCTCTCGCGCCACGCTGCGGCGGTCGCAGCGCCAGGCGCTGCCCGCTCGCCACGGAAGCTGATCCTGCTCTGGCTCGAGGGGGGGCCGAGCCAGCTCGACACCTTCGACCCGAAGCCGGGCGCGCCGACTGCCGGTCCGTTCGGCACGCTGCCGACCGAGGTCGCCGGCTGGCGCTTCTCGGAACACCTGCCGCAGCTGGCCGCGCGGGCGGGGCGGCTCACCCTGTTGCGCAGCGTCACCTCGAAGGAGGGAAGCCACGCGCGCGCCCGTCTGCTGCTGCACACGGGCTTCGTCCCCAACCCGAGCGTCGCCTATCCGACGCTCGGTTCGATCGTCGCCCACGAGCTGGCCGACGAGGCGTTCGAGCTGCCGAGCTTCGTCCAGATCGCGGGACCGCCGGGCTCACCCGGTTACCTCGGCGTCGGCGCGGCGCCGTTCCTGGTGGCCAATCCGATCAGCGAGGTGGCCAACCTGAAGTCGCCGCGCGGCATTGACGCGGCGCGACTCGAGCGGCGCGAGGCCCTGCGCGAGGTGCTCGACGAGGGCTTCGCCGGCGCCGGCGCGACCGCCACGGTGACCGCCAACCGCACCCAGCACCTGCGCGCGCGCCGGCTGATGGACAGCCCGCTGCAGTCGGCGTTCGATCTCGGCCAGGAACCCGACTCGGTGCGCGATCGCTACGGCCGCGATCCGTTCGCGCAGGGGGTCCTGCTGGCGCGCCGGCTGGTCGAGGCGGGCGTCCAGGCGGTCGAGATCCATGGCGACGGCTGGGACACCCACGTCGACAACTTCAGCAAGCTCGTGCCGCTCTCGCGCACGTTCGATCAGGCGCTCGCGGCGCTCCTCGATGACCTCGCCGAACGCGGCCTGCTCGACGACACGCTGGTGGTCACGATGGGGGAGTTCGGCCGCACCCCGACCATCAACCACAACCGCGGCCGCGACCACTGGCCGGGCAATTACTGCGTCCTGCTGGCCGGCGGCGGCACGCGGCCCGGGCTCGCCCTCGGCACCACCGACGACAAGGGCGAGAAGATCGTCGACCGCCCGATCAGCGTCCCCGACCTGTTCGCGACCTTCGCCGCGCTGTTGCGGATCGACGGGGCGAAGAAGTTCGATGCGACCCCGCGCCGGCCGACCACGCTGATCGATCCGGACGGGGCGGTGGTGCGTGAGGTGATCGCCTGAACCGGTGACGGTTCAGGCGCCCGCGGCATTCACGGCCGGTTCGGGCCGATCGGCAGCGCCTCGCCGAGTCCGGACTTCAGCTCGACGCTGATCGCGGTGGCCAGCTCGCCGAGTTCAGCCTCGAGCGCCGCCAATTCACCGGCGTCGGCGCAGAGCACCGCCGGCACCAGCAGGAAGTCGCGGCGCTGCGGGTTCTCGGCGCGCAGTTGCTCGATGATCACCTTCGGCGTGCGCTCGCCGTGGGCGATGCGCAGGCGATGGAAACGGCTGCGCTTCTGCAGGACGTCCGGCTCTTCGAGCGCGCGCCAGGCAGCGACGGCCGACTCGTCGCTGGTGGCCGGCAGCACGACGATGGTGGTGCCGCCGAATGCCCCTGAGGAGAGCGGCAGGCGGCTGCCGTCGGCGAAGGCGGCGGCGGTGACGGCGAGGTCGGGCGGTGTCGACAACCCGGCGGCGCGCACCCGCCGCGCCAGCAACCGGGTGAGGGGCAAGGCGCCGGGATGCGACGGCAGCAAGTCGAACAGCGCGTCGGCGGCCGGACTCGCGGCGGGCGGCACGAGCCCGAGTGCGCTCGCCACCGCGCCCACCTGCTCGAAGTCCGCGGCGGCGGCGCCTGCGGCCTGCGCTGTGACGGTGGTCGTGACCTGGATCGGGCCGTCGTCCGCCGCGAAGGCCTGCCACGCGGCGAGGTCGCCGTCCGGCGCGAAGAGCGCGGCCGTCCGCGGCATGCGCTGCGGCGAAAGCGGCAAGGGCAGCGACAGCATCCCGAATTCGCCGGCCGCGACCGGCGCGAACGCCAGCGCGGCGAACCGCTCCTCGTCGAGGTAGCGCGTCGCATGCAGGACGACCGTGCCGGCCGCGCCCTCGCCCGCCACCACGATCCGCGCCGGGTCGAGCCGCAGTCCTGCCGCCAGATCGGCACGGGCCAGCACCTCGAGCACGCGCGCGATCACGCTGCTGCCGAGCGCTGCGTCGGTGCCGAACTCGCCGCGCCGCCACCAGCGCCCGCCGCCGCCCTCCGGCTGGGGGAAGGTCGCGTCGATCGCCGCCACTGCGGCCGCGCCGCCCACGACCGGCCGCCACAGATCGATCGCCGCCGCCGTCGACTGCCCCTCGCTGCACAGCCATACCAGCAGCGGCAATGGCGTCGCCGCGGTCGCCGTCGCGCCATGCGGCACCCAGAGCCGATAGCCGTGCTCACGGCCGACGCGGACGGCGGCAACGCCGTCCTCCGCACTGCGCGCGCGCGCCTCGACCACCAGCTGGAGGTCGGCGGCCGGCGGCGTCGCGACGTCGAGGCGGGCGCTCGGCAGATCGCCAGTGGTGGAGATCTGCACCAGCGCGACGGTGACCGCCGGATCGCGCTGCTGCAACTGCCAGACGGTGCCCGAGCCGTAAAGGCTGTGAAAGCCGCCGTTCACGTGGACCACCTGCGCGCCCGGATGGCGTTCCCGGGCCAGCGCGACCGCCTCGCCCATCGCGTTGTCCCACAGGTTCTGACCGTCGTAGAGATGGCTGCCTGGCGTCGCCCCGCCGCCCATGCCGAGCGCACCGTGCCCGCGCGTGGCGTTGGCCACCCGTTCCCAGTATTCGGGCGGGCTCTCGATCAGCCGCGCCGGGACGAAGCGGCGCTCGTCTTCGGTGAGCGCGTTCCAGGCCGTTTCGCCGCCGAGCGTGAGATTGCGCCGCAGCGCCGTCGGGAAGTTCGATGCGACCACCGGCAGGCCGCGCGCTTTCGCGTGTTCGATCAGGCCGCGGTAGTCAGTCTTGTAGTTGCCCCACGGCCGCGACTGGAGCAGGAACTGCGCCTCGTCGATGCGGCCGGCGAGGTAGTCATCCAGCACGGTCTGCACGTCACGCTCGAACATCTCGAGCGCCAGCACGCAGTTCCCGCCGCGCCGTTCGGCGAGGCGGGCGAAGAGTTCGAGTTCGGCGTCGTGGGTCAGCCGGTCGCTGTGGGTCTCCCCGAGGAAGACCACATCCGCGGCGACCAGCCGCTCGATCGCGGCCTCCCACTCGAGTTCGCCGCCGGTCCGGCCGTCGAACCAGCGCGACGCCGCACGGAGCTTGGCCGAGCCGGGATGGACCGGCGTTCCAGCGCTTCCGCCGACCGGGCCGCGACAGCCGGCCAGCAGCGCCACGGCGACGAGGCCGCGCCACGCGCCCCCGCTCCGCCCAAACCCGCCCTCCGATCCGCCGCGGCGCACGCGCGGTCTGGTCACGTCTCGCCCGGTTGCAGGCATGGGAACTCCCCTGATCGCGGCGTCACCCGGTCGACCGGGAGGTGGGAACCGCGAAGCCCGGCGATCGTAGCGGCGAGGGCTGCGACCACCCGCCGCCGGCGCGGCGCTAGTGTCCTGGAACAGAAGTTCGCGAACACAGCGCGAGGGGATGTTTGGCCCAGGCGAGGAGTGCCGACGAGGCGACTTCGAGAGCAGTCGGCGAGGAGGCGTGACGAAGCCTGGGCCGAAGATCACCCGGGATGTGGAAGCGATCTGCTCCAGGACACTGGTTTGCGCCGCTTGCGTCGCCGCGAACGCGCGCCTGCGCCGACGGTCGATCCCGTTGCCCGAAGAAGGATGCCTCGTGCTCTCGACCCTGCTCGCCGCCGTCCTCTCGCTGCTGGTCCAGGCCGACGGCGCACCGCCGGCGTCGCCGCAGGGTGGGCCGCCCGGACCGCCGCCGGGCCCGCCACCGCGCCCGCGCGGACTGGCGGTGAAGGAACCGCGCGCGCTGCCCGGCCTCACCATGATCGCGCCGCTGCAGAACAACGTGGTGCGGCTGGTCGATCTCGACGGCAAGGTCGTCCATGAGTGGAAGACCGATGCGCGGGGTGGCAGCGAGTACTTCCTCGAGGATGGCTCCCTGCTGCGCAGCACCGGCACCGGCAATGCGCCGCGGCTCGCCCGCTTCAACGCCGGCGGCAAGCAGGGCCGGCTGCAGCGGATCGCCTGGGACGGGACGATCCTGTGGGACTGGAAGTTCGCCACCGAGGAGCACGTCCAGCACCACGACCTGCAGCTGACGCCGGACGAGACCATCCTCTTCATCGCCTGGGAGCACAAGACGCGCGCCGAGGCGATCGCCGCTGGCCGCCATCCGGCCTACGTCGGCAAGGAGGGGATGTGGGCCTGCTGCGTGCACGAGGTCGAGCCGGTCGGCGCCGACGGCGCCGAGTTCATCTGGGAGTGGCACTCCTGGGATCACCTGATCCAGGACATCGACCCGGACGCCGCCAACTACGGCGACGTCGCCGCCCATCCGGAGCGGATCGACATCAACGCCGATCTGCGTCGCGCGCCGCCGTCCGCCGCCGACGTGGCCGACCTGCAGAAGCTCGGCTACATCGACGCCACGCCGACCGCCGGCGAGCGGTCGGCCGACTGGCTCCACGTCAACGCAATCTTCCATGACGCCGAGCACGACCAGATCGTGCTCTCCTCGCCGCACCTGTGCGAGGTCCTGATCCTCGACCACTCGACCACCAGCGACGAGGCGGTCGGCTCGAGCGGCGGGCAGCGCGGCAAGGGCGGCGACCTGCTCTGGCGCTGGGGCAATCCGCGCAACTACGGCGCCGGCGGCGTCAGCGACCAGCAGCTCTTCTATCAGCACAACGCGCGCATCATCCCGCGCGGCCACCCGGGCGCCGGCCGCCTGCTGATCTACAACAACGGTGGCAATCGACCGGACGGCAGCAACTTCTCCGAGGTGTACGAACTCGAACTGCCGCGCAACGCCGACGGTTCGCTGCGACTCGAGCCGTTCGCGGCGCCGGAGCCGGCGCAGCCGGCGTGGCGCTACGCCGCCCCGAACAAGAGCGACTTCTTCTCGTCGTTCATCTCGGGTGCGCAGCGCCTGAGCAATGGCAGCACCCTGGTCTGCGAGGGCGTCAATGGCCGCGTGTTCGAGGTGCTGGCCGACGGGACGATGGTGTGGGAGTACCTCCATCCGTTCACCGATGCCGCGCCCGGCGACGGCCCGCCGGCGCCGCCGACCGCGCTGTTCCGTGCCACGCGCATCCCGGCGGACCATCCCGGCCTGAAGGGGCGATTGCAGTAGCTCGCGCCGCCGTTCGCCGTCGCGGGCGGCCGACTCGGCGACATGGGCGAGGTCGACTCCCTCCGTCCGATCGACGTGTCCGCTAGCGTGGCGCATCCCTCGCGCCGGAGAGCTTCGCCCCGTGGACCTGAACCCGTTGCGGATCGAGCGCAAGACGGAGCCGCCGCCGTCGGCCGCGGCGCCGCGCCGTCGCGGCGGCCCGCGCCTC
>VGYY01000127.1 GCA_016872815.1 Planctomycetota bacterium | reverse complement strand
GCGTGCGCCACCTCGTGCTGCGCGACCTCGAGCCGCGGCTGCTCGCGGCGGCGCAGGACTTGGCCGCGAACGGCGGCTCGCCGCAGGCGCTCGCGCGCGCCGTGGCGGAGAGGCTGCGGACGTCGACGTGAGGTCGCGTCGGCGTTGTGGCTGCCACGCGCCCGCGCCCGTTTCGTCCTCTCGACTGCGGTATAAGGCGCCGTGAACTTCCTCTCCGACGGACGCCCCGCGATGAACCCTTCCGCCTCCTCGCTCGCCGGCGGCCAGCCGTTGCCGGCCGTCGCCGCGACTGGTGCGACCGCCCCCGGCGCCCTCCCGGTCCGTTTCGTCACCGCCGCCGCGCTGTTCGACGGCCACGACGCCTCGATCAACATCGTGCGCCGGCTGCTGGTGCGCGAGGGGGCCGAGGTGGTCCACCTCGGCCACAACCGCAGCGCCATGGAGGTGGTGCGCGCCGCGCTGCAAGAGGACGCGCAAGGGATCGCCCTGTCGTCCTACCAGGGCGGCCACATGGAGTACTTCAAGTACGTCGTCGACCTGCTGCGCGAGCGCGGCGCCGGCCATGTCAAGGTCTACGGCGGCGGCGGCGGCGTGATCGTGCCGCGCGAGATCGCCGAGCTCGAGAAGTACGGCATCACGCGGATCTACTCGCCGCAGGACGGACGCCGCCTCGGCATGGTCGGCATCGCGCGCGAGATGATCGAGACCTGCCGCTTCGACACGCTGAAGCTCGCGGCGCCGGCTGGCAAGGATGCGGCGGCGGTGCGCGACGCGACGATCGCGCGCGCCATCACCGGCGTCGAGCGCGCCGCGCAGGCGGGCAAGGGCGCGCCGAGCCGCACCAAGAAGATGCCGGTGCTCGGCATCACCGGCACCGGCGGCGCCGGCAAGTCGAGTCTCACCGACGAACTCGTGCGCCGCATGCGCTACGCGGCGCCGCAGATGCGCCTTGCGCTGGTGCTGATCGACCCGAGCAAGCGGGTCACGGGCGGCGCGCTGCTCGCCGATCGCATCCGCTTGAACGGCATCGAGTCGGCGAACGTCTACGTGCGCAGCCTCGCGACGCGCGGCAGCCAGAGCGAGATCTCGTCCGCGCTGGCCGGAACGCTCGCGGTCCTCGAGCAGCAGGGGTTCGACCTCTGCGTGGTCGAGACCAGCGGCATCGGTCAGGGCGACTCGGCGATCGTCGATTTCGTCGACGCGTCGCTGTACGTCATGACGCCTGAGTTCGGCGCGCCGAGCCAGCTCGAGAAGATCGACATGCTCGATCTGGCCGACCTCGTCGTGATCAACAAGGCCGATCGGCGCGGCGCCGAGGATGCGCTGCGCGACGTCCGCCGCCAGCTGCGCCGCACGCGCGCGCTGCAGCCCGGCCAGCGGCCCGACACGGTCACGGACGAGTCGATGCCGGCCTACGCGACGGTCGCGAGCCGCTTCAACGATCCCGGCGTGAACCGCCTCTTCGGCGCGCTGGCGGATCTCCTGCGCGCGAAGTTCGGCCTCTTCCGCGAGCCGCCCAAGCTGCCGCCCGCGCCGACCGCGAAGGCGCACCTGCTGCCGCCCGACCGCGTCGGTTACCTGGGCGAGATCGTGCGCACGATTCGCGGCTACCGCCGCACGACCGAGGAGTCGGCCGAGCGGCTCTCGCGGATCCAGGCGCTCGAGAAGGCGCGCGCGGCGCTCGTCGGTGAAGGCGCGATCGGCGGGGTCGCGACCCAGCCGGCCGTCGATGCGCTGGCTGCGAAGCTCGCGAGCGAGCGCGCCGCGGCGCCGAAGGGGGCGCAGGAGCTCCTGGCCGCCGAGTCGGCCGAGATCGCGAACTACCGCGGCGAGGAGTACCGCTACGAGGTGCGCGGCAAGCAGCACGCAGTGAAGCTGCGCACGACCTCGCTGTCGGGCTCCTCGATCCCGAAGGTCGCGCTGCCGCGCCTGGCCGACGATGGCGACCGTTACCGCTTCTTCCGGCTGGAGAACGTGCCGGGCCGCTTCCCCTACACGGCCGGCATCTACCCCTTCAAGCGCGTCGACGAGGAGCCGCGCCGCCAGTTCGCGGGCGAGGGCGGGCCGGCGCGCACCAACAAGCGCTTCCACTACCTGTCGCGCCACGACACGGCGAAACGCCTCTCGGTGGCGTTCGACTCGGTCACGCTCTACGGCGAGGACCCGGAGGAGCGCCCCGACATCTACGGGAAGATCGGCGAGGGCGGCGTCTCGATCTGCACGCTCGATGACATGCAGGTGCTGATGGAGGGGTTCGACCTCTGCGACGCCAACACCTCCGTCTCGATGACCATCAACGGCCCGGCGCCGATCGTGCTCGCCTTCTTCCTGAACGCCGCGATCGAGCAGCAGTGCGCCGAGCAGACGCGCAAGCTCGGGCGGCCGGTGACCGAGGAGGAACGCAAGAAGCTGGCTGGCGCGGTGCTGAAGGTCGTGCGCGGCACCGTGCAGGCCGACATCCTGAAAGAGGATCAGGCGCAGAACACCTGCATCTTCAGCACCGACTTCTCGCTCAAGCTGATGGGCGACGTGCAGGAGTACTTCACCCGGAACGACGTGCGGAACTTCTATTCGGTCTCGATCAGCGGCTACCACATCGCCGAGGCCGGCGCCAACCCGATCAGCCAGCTCGCCTTCACGCTGGCCAACGGCTTCACCTTCGTCGAGTACTACCTGGCGCGCGGGCTGCCGATCGACGCCTTCGCCCACAACCTGAGCTTCTTCTTCAGCAACGGCCTCGACCCCGAGTACTCGGTGATGGGGCGCGTCGCACGCCGGATCTGGAGCGTGGCGCTGCGCGACCTCTACGGCGCGTCGGAGCGCGGCCAGAAGTTCAAGTACCACATCCAGACGTCGGGCCGGTCGCTGCACGCGATGGAGATCGACTTCAACGACATCCGGACGACGCTGCAGGCGCTGACCGCCATCTACGACCAGTGCAACTCGCTGCACACCAACGCCTACGACGAGGCGATCACCACCCCGACCGAGGAGTCGGTGCGCCGCGCGATGGCGATCCAGATGATCATCCAGCGCGAGTTCGGCGTGACGAAGAACGAGAACCCGCTGCAAGGCTCCTACCTGACGCAGGAGCTGACCGACCTGGTCGAGGAGGCGGTGCTGCGCGAGTTCGAGCGGATCCATGAGCGCGGCGGCGTGCTGGGCGCAATGGAGACGCACTACCAGCGCGGCCGCATCCAGGAGGAGTCGCTCCTCTACGAGCTCAAGAAGGACTCCGGCGAGCTGCCGATCGTCGGCGTCAACTGCTTCGAGCGGCCGGCGGACAGCGAGGGCGCCGCCGCCGCGAGCGCGGCGCCGACGGAGATCCCGCTCGCGCGCAGCTCGAATGCGGAGAAGGACGACCAGATCGCGCGGTTGCGCGCCTTCCAGGCGACGCACGCGGCGAAGGCGCCGGCGGCGCTCGCGCGGCTGCAGCAGACGGCGCTCGCCGCCGGCAACGTCTTCGGCGAGTTGATGGAGACGGTGCGCGTCGCGTCGCTCGGCCAGATCAGCGGGGCGCTCTACGCCGTCGGCGGTCGCTACCGCCGCAGCCTGTGAGCGCGACGATGCCGACCTCGCCGCGTCCGCCGCGCGTGCTGCTGGCCAAGCCCGGCCTCGACGGCCACGACCGCGGCGTGCTGGTCATCGCCGCCGCGCTGCGCGACGCCGGCTTCGAGGTGATCTACACCGGGCTGCGTCAGACCGCCGAGACGATCGCCGCGGCGGCGCAGGAGGAGGACGTCGACGCGGTCGGCCTCTCGGTGCTTTCGGGCGCGCACAACTCGCTGGTGCCGAAGGTGCTCGCGTCGCTCGAGGCGCGCGGCCTCGGCGAGCTGCCGGTGGTGGTCGGCGGGATCATCCCGGCCGACGACGCGGCGCGGCTCAAGTCGGCGGGTGTCGCCGCCGTGTTCGGTCCCGGGACTACGACCGCGGAGGCGATCGCCTCCTTCCGGTCGCTTTGCGGAGCAAGCTGACATGCCGGCTTCCGACCTGCCCGATCCGCAGCGCGAGATCCTGAACCTCGACGAGGCGGCCGCCTATCTCGGCGTCTCGACCAAGACCTTCCAGAAGGTGCTGCGCGAAGGCGAGATGCCGGGCCGCAAGGTGGGGCGCGAGTGGAAGTTCTCGCGCAAGGCGCTCGAGGCGTGGATCGGCGCCGGCCGGAGCAAGGACTTCCTCGACCGTGAGGACGAGGAGGCGGCGGCCGCCGACGGCGCGCGCGCTCTCGTGGCGGCGGCGGGGGCGAACGGGGGCCGCGGCGCTGCCGCACCGGCGCGCGCGGCGGGGGCCGCGGGACGGTCGCGCCACGCTGCCGGGGCGTTCGAAGCCGAAGAGGACTGACATGGAAACCACCGCCACCGGCCCGTCGGCGCTCACCGACGACGAGATCCTGCTGCGCGACACGGTGCGCCGCTTCGCCGAGGAGCGCGTGCTGCCGGGCGAGCTCGCGCGCGACAAGGAGTGCCGCTTCCATTCGGAGCTGGTGGCCGAGCTGGCCGAGATGGGCTTCCTCGGCATCCCGGTGCCGGAGGAGTACGGCGGCGCCGGCATGACGACGATGTGCTACGCGCTCACGGTCGAGGAGATCGCCAAAGTCTCCGGCTCGCTGGCGCTGACGCTCGCCGCGCACACGTCGCTCGGCACGATGATGATCGTCGACTTCGGCACCGAGGAGCAGAAGAAGGAGTTCGTGCCGCCGCTGGCGGCCGGCAAGTACCTCGGCGCGTTCGGCCTCACCGAGCCGCAGGCCGGCTCCGACTCGGGCGCCACCAGGACGGTCGCCCGGCGCGAAGGCGACGCCTACGTGATCTCGGGCCAGAAGAGCTGGATCACCAACGCGAGCTACGCCGGCAGCTTCGTCGTGACCGCACGCACCAGCGAGGGCCGCGGCGCCGACGGCATTTCGGCCTTCATCGTGCGCCGCGACGCGCCGGGCTTCGCCATCGGCAAGCCGGAGAAGAAGCTCGGGCTCCACTCGAGCGACTCCTGCCCGCTCTTCTTCGACGGCTGCCGCGTGCCGGCGGCGCAGCGCCTCGGGCCGGAGGGCGAGGGCTTCAAGTACTTCATGAAGACGCTCGATCGCGGGCGGATCATCATCGGCGCGATGGCGCTCGGGCTGGCCGAGGGGGCGCTGCAGCGCTCGCTGCAGTACGCGAAGGAGCGCAAGACCTTCGGCAAGGAGATCGCCAACCACCAGGCGATCGCGTTCAAGCTGGCCGACATGGCCACCCAGATCGAGGCGGCGCGCCTGCTCATCCACCAGGCGGCGCGGAAGAAGGACGCCGGCCTGCCGTTCACCCGCGAGGCGGCGATGGCGAAGCTCTACGCCAGCGAGATGGCGATGCGCGTGACCAGCGACGCGATCCAGATCCACGGCGGCTACGGCTACACCCGCGAGTACCACGTCGAGCGCATGTACCGCGACGCCAAGCTCTGCACCATCGGCGAAGGCACCAGCGAAGTGCAGCGCCTGGTGATCTCGCGCTCGCTGGTGCAGGACGGGACGGGCTTCTGATCGCGCGCGTGACGGGAGATTTTTCCGGGCAAGGCGCGCAGCGACGGGCTAGGGGTCGCGCAACGTCCCCCTTCCCAATCGTTGAGCCGTCATGAATGAACCACTCCTTTCGCCGGCGCCGCCGGCACAGACGACGAGCTTCTGTTTCTCGGTCGTGATCCCGGCGCTGAATGCGTCGGCGCGCATTGCGACGGTGGTCGAGTTCGCGCGTCGATCGCCGCTGGTTCAGGAGGTGATCGTCGTCGACGACGGCTCCACCGACGAGACCGCGGCGCTGGCGACGGCGGCCGGCGCGCGGGTCATCACCAGCACCTTCCTCGGCAAGGGCGGGTCGATGGCGGACGGCCTGTTCGCCGCCAACGAGGAGCACCTCCTCTACCTGGACGGCGACCTCGCCGGTCTGGTTCCCGACCTGGTCGAGCGGATGGCGGCGCCGTTCGTCGCCGGCCGCGCCGACTACGTGAAGGCGCGTTTCTCGCGCGAGGCCGGGCGGGTCACGACGCTGACGGCGCGGCCGCTCTGCGCACCTTCTTCCTCGAGCTCGTCCGCTTCGAGCAGCCGCTCGGCGGCATCGTGGCGGCGCGCCGGACGTTGCTGCGCAGCCTTCGATTCGAGCACGACTACGGCGTCGACGTCGGGTTGCTGATCGACGCAGCCCTGACCGGCGCGCGATTGGTCGAGGCCGACATCGGCTCGATCGAGCACGAGAGCCATCCCTCGAGGTTCTTGGCGACATGGCCACGCAGGTGGTTCGCACCATCCTCGAGCGCGCGGCGCGGTACGGTCGGTTCTCTCTGACCCAGATGAAGGAGGTCGAGGAGGTCGAGCGCCGCGCGCAGGCGGAGCTCTCGCTGGTCCTGAACAAGGTCGGCCACGCGCGGTGGCTCGCGCTGCTCGACATGGACGGCGTGCTGGTGGACGGGCGGTTCGTCGTCGCGTTGGCGCAGCGCACGAATCGCGCCGTCGAACTCGCCGAATGGCTCGACCGCGCCGACGTCGCACCGGAGGAGCGCGGCCGGCGCATCGCGCGGTTGTTCAAGGGCGTCCCCCGGGCCGAGTTCGAGGAGACGGCGAGGGGGTTGCCGCTGATGGAGGGTGCGGTCGAGGCGGTCATCGGACTGCGCAAGCGCGGCTACACCGTCGGCATCGTCACCGACAGCTACCGCCTCACCGCCGAGATCGTGCGCCGCCGCGTCCGCGCGTCGCGTCGCCGAGGGGAGCCTGCTGCGCCTGCTCGACGCGCTCCCGGAGTGATCGAAGCGGCGGCGCTTGCGGCGCTCGCGCCGTCAGCGCGGATCGAGCCGCTCGATCTTCGCCAGGTCCTTGGTCAGGCCGATCATGAGCAAGGAGACGTTCTCGGGCAGATGCTGATCGGGGTCGGGCGCCGCGACGCGCTCGGTGCCGTCCGCCTCGTGGCGCTTGATGGCGATCGCGGTCACCCGGAAGCGGCGGCGCAGGTCGAGCTCCTTCAGCGACTTGCCGACCCAGTTCTCCGGCACGGGCAGCTCGACGATCGCGAAGTCCTCGCCGACCAGCACGAAGTCGGCGAGATTCTTCGAGGCGAGCGAACGGGCCATCCGCTCGGCCGATTCGGTGACCGGCTGGACCACGCGATCGGCGCCGACCTTCCGCAGCACCTTCTCGTGGTCGTCGTTGCGCGCGCAGGCCAGGATCTGCGGCACGCCGAGCTCCTTGAGCAGAAGCGTCGACAGCACGCTCGCCTCGATGTGGGGGCCGAGGCTGACCACGGCGAGATCGGGCTGCCGCGCGCACAGCTCGGTCAGCGCTTCGCGGTCGCGGGCGTCGGCGACGACCGCCAGCGCGAAGCGATCGCGCGCTCGCTGCACCACCTCCTCGTCGAAGTCGGCGATCAGCACCTCGACGCCGAGGCCGGCCAGCGAGGTCGCCAGCGTCGCACCGAACGAGTCGAGGCCGAGGATCAGCACGGTCTTCATGGCGGCAGGGTCATCCGAGATGGAGGCGTTCGCGCGGGTAGCGCAGCGCCGAGGGGCGCGCCTGCCCGCCGAGGAAGAGCAGCAGCGTGAGCGGGCCGACGCGGCCCGCCAGCATGGCGACGGTCAGGATCAGCTTGGCCGGGGGCTCCAGGCTGCAGGAGAGGCCGGTCGAGAGCCCGACGGTGCCGAGCGCCGAACCGGTCTCGAACACGAGCGCGAGGAAGCCGCGCGGGTCGGCCGGCGCCGGCACCGCGCACGCCAGCGCGAACACGAACAGCAGCAGCAGGCCGATGTAGCTGGCCGCAAGGGCGACGGCCTGGCGCACCTGCGACTCATGCAGGGCGCGCTCGCCGAAGAGGACGTCGCCGCCGCCGCGCATCTGGGTGACGATGCTGCGCAGGAAGATCGCGACGTTGCTGGTCTTGATCCCGCCGCCGGTCGACGCGGGCGATGCGCCGATCACCATCAACGCGAGCAGCAGCAGCAGCGTCGGGGCGCCGGCCCAGACGAGGTCGTCGAGCTGGAAGCCGGCGGTGCGCGCGCTGATCGAGAGGAACAGCGCGTGCCAGGCGCCTTGGCCGGGGTCGCAGATGAAGAGGCCGATCGCGCCGCCGACGATCAGCAGCGCCGTCAGGCGCACGACGAGCCGGGCGTGGAGCGAGAGCGGTCGGCCGCCGCGCCACGGCCGGCGCAGCAGCTCGCGCAGCACGTTGAAGCCGAGACCGCCGAGGACGACCAGCAGCAGCAGCACGCCCCCGGCGCCGGCGGGCGGCGCGTGCCCCTCGAGACCGCCGGCGAAGGTGGTGAAGCCGGCGTTGCAGAAGGCGGAGACCGCGTGGAACACGGCATGCCAGCCGCCGGCGTCGAGGTCGCGCCAGCACCAGGCGAGCGCCAGCGCGCCGATCCCCTCGATCGCCAGGGTGGTGGCGACCACGTCGAGCAGCAGGTTGAGCGGCAGCGCGTTGTGGTCGCCGTAGTTCTCGGCGATCGCCGCCGAGTGGCGCGATCCGACGCGACGACCGAGCATCCGCAGGAGCAGCGCGCCGAGCAGCACGATGCCGATGCCGCCGAGCTGGACCAGCAGCAGCAGCACCCCTTCGCCGAGCGGGGAGAGCTGCGCCGCCAGGTCGGGGACCGGCGACAGCCCGGTCACGCAGACCGCCGACGCCGCGAGGAACAGCGCGTCGACCAGGCCGAGCGGTTCGCGGGCATTCAGTGCATCGAGTCGGAAGAGCGCCGCGCCGGCGACGGCCGCCGTCGCGTACGCCAGCACGGCCACGGTGGGGGGCGACAGGCCGCGCCGTGGGCGGCCGCTGCCAGACGAGTCGGACGAGGCGACGTTCCGCTCCATGATCGGCCGGCAGGCTACCGGTTCACGCATCCGCCGCGACGAACGGCGCGCGATACGATCGCGGGTTCCCCTTCGCCGAGGATCGTCATGGCCGCTCCCGCCGTCGTCATCACCCACGCGCTGCGCACCCCGATCGGCAAGTACCTGGGCGGGCTGTCGGGGATGACCTCGGCCGACCTCGGCGTCCATGCGGTCAAGGCGTTGTTGGCGCAGTCGGGCGTCGCGCCGGGCGACGTCGGCGAGCTGATCTTCGGCAACGGCCGGCAGGCGGGCGGCGGGCCGAACGTGGCGCGGCAGGTCCTCTGCCGCAGCGGCCTCCCGGAGAGCGCGACCGCCTACACCGTCAACATGGCGTGCGGCTCGGGACTGAAAAGCCTGTTGTTGGCGGCCGACAGCGTGCGCCGCGGCGACGTGAAGGTGGCGGTGGCGGGCGGCACCGAGAGCATGAGCCGGCTGCCGTTCATGCTGGACGGCTTCCGGACCGGCTATCGCCTCGGCCACGCGCCGGTCGTCGACCTCATGTACAAGGACGGCTTCGACTGCCCGATGGCGAAGAAGCCGATGGGCGGCACCGCCGAGACGCTGGCGAAGAAGTACGCGATCGCGCGCCAGGAGCAGGACGAGTTCGCCGTCGCGTCGCAGGCGAAGTGCGAGGCGGCGCGCAAGGAAGGGAAGTTCGCCGCCGAGATCGCGCCGATCACGCTCGATGGGAAGGCGGGGCCGACGGTGATCGCTGCGGACGAGCACCCGCGCGACGGCGTGACGCTCGCGTCGATGGCGAAGCTCCCGCCGGTCTTCGAGAAGGACGGCAGCGTCCACGCCGGCAACTCGAGTGGCATCACCGATGGCGCCGCGGCGCTGCTGGTGATGAGCGAAGACGAGGCGGCGCGGCGCGGGCTCGTGCCGCTGGCGGCGCTCGGCGAGGCGGTCGCGGCGGGCGTCGACCCGTCGATCATGGGGATCGGCCCGGTCCCGGCGGTGAGCGAGCTGATGCGCCGGCGCGGGCTGAAGATCGCCGACTTCGATCTGGTCGAGCTGAACGAGGCGTTCGCGGCGCAGGTGCTGGCGTGCGACCGGGAGCTCCATTTCCCGCGCGAACGGCTCAACGTGAACGGCGGCGCCATCGCGCTTGGCCACCCGATCGGAGCCACCGGCGCGCGGATCGTGGTGACCCTTGCCCACGAGATGGCACGCCGCGGCGCGCGGCGCGGACTCGCCACCCTCTGCATCAGCGGCGGCATGGGCCTCGCGCTCGAACTCACCCGCCCCTGACCCGGTCGAAACGTCGCTGCGACGTTTCTGCGGGAGTAGGGGGCGGCGCGGCGTTCGCGGGCTGAAGGGTGCAACGGTCGCCCGGGAGGTGAACTCCCCGGGAAGTGAGGCGTAGGAAACGACGCGGACGGTCGGCGGGCGTGCCGGGGTGGCACACGCGGGTTCCCGGGAGCGGATGGTGAAGAAGCGAACGAAGGTGTGGTGGCTGGTGATCCTGCTGGTGGCCGGCGGCATCGGCTGGCAGGCCAAGCAGTCGCACGAAGCGAAGCAGGTCACCGAGGTCGAGATCAAGCGCATCGAGCGCAAGGAGCTGAAGGCGGTCCTCTCCGCTTCGGGCCGCATCCTGCCGACCACCATGGTGGACGTCAGCGCCGCCGTCTCGGGCAAGGTGCTCGACGTCTTCGTCAAGGACGGCGATCGGGTCGAGAAGGGGCAGCCTCTGCTCAAGATCGACCCGAAGCCGTTCGAGACGCAGGTGCAGCAACTCGAGGCGTCGCTCGGGTCGGCGCGCGCCAACATCCAGCTGCAGAAGGCGCAGCTGAAGCAGAGCGAGACGCAGTTGCGCCGCACCGAGAGCCTGGCCGCCGGAGGGCTGGTCACCGCGGAGCAGGTCGATCGTGAGAAGACCAGCGTCGAAGTCGAGCAGGCGCGCCTCGCGGCGACCGAGCAGGAGATCCCGCGCCTCGAGGCGAGCCTCGCCGAGGCGCGGCATGAGCTGACCAAGGTCGACGTCCTGTCGGACATCGCCGGCACGGTCACCGCGCTCAACATCGAGGCGGGCGAATACGCCTTCGTCGGCGCGTTCAACAATCCGGCCACCGTGCTGCTCACCGTCGCCGACCTCGGCGCGATCGAGGCGGAGGTGGAGGTCGACGAGACCGAGGCGATCCTCGCCCGGCCGGGTCAGCCGGCCGAGCTCGAGATCGACGCCCATCGCAACTGGCTGTTCAAGGGCGTCGTGACCGAGGTCGGCCACAACCCGGTCACCCGCGCCACCGGCGCCGAACGGGAGGGCACCAGCTACCTGGTGAAGATTGCCGTGCTCGATGCGATCCCGGGCGTGCGTCCCGGGCTGACCTGCAGCGCGCGCATCGAGACTGACCGCCGCCCCGAAGTGCTCGCGGTGCCGATCCAGGCGCTGGTCCTGCAGAAGCCGCAGAGCGAGTCGGTCTGGCGGACGCCGGACCGTGCGGCCGCGCCGGGAGGCGGCGTCGCGCACGCCGCCGCGCCACCGACCCCTGCCGCCACCGCCCCGCCCGCCG
>VGYY01000126.1 GCA_016872815.1 Planctomycetota bacterium | reverse complement strand
GGGAGCGGCGGCGGCCGGCTCGCCGAAGTAGGCCGCGGGGCCGCCCGCCTCGACGAAGGTCCGCTTGCCGGCGGCGAGCGCCGCGCCGAGCGACACCGGGTTCGCCGCCAGCGCCCGTCGCGCCCCTTCGCGCACCAGCTCCGGCCGCGCGGCGAGCAGCAGCGATCCCTCGAACGAGCCGGCGTGGCAGGCGCCGCTCCGGAACTCGGGGCCGAGCCGCTGCGCGTAGATCCCGCGCACCAGGTCGGGGCAGCAGGTCGGCAGGCCGGTCGCGGCGGCCGCCTGCGCCGCGGCGCGCAGCGTGCGGCGATGGTCGGGCTCGAGGTGGCAGTTGGCGAGGCCGAACGCGGTGGCGCCGAGCCGCTGCAGGTTGGCGGCGACGTCGGCGACCAGCGCGGCGAGCGTCTCCGGTCGGAGCGAGAGGCTGCCGAAGAAGTCGCGCGCGCATTCGGTCACGCCGTAGGCGAGCGCCGGCAGCAACACCACCGCGTGGCCGGCCGCCTCGAGGCGTGCGGCGGCGGCCGTGGCCATCGCCTCGGCGAGCAGCGTGTCGGTCGCCAGCGGCAGGTGCGGACCGTGCGCCTCGACCGAGCCGGTCGGCAGCAGCGCGACGAACGGCCGGCCGGCCAGCGCCGCCTGCGCCTCGCTCCACGGCACCTCGGCGAGGCGGATCATCGCGGGAGCGCCTGCGCGCGCGCCTTGAGCTCGCTGCGGGCGACCTTGCCGCGGTCGTTGCGCGGCAGTTCGGCGAGGAACTCGATCCGGCGCGGCGCCTTCCAGTGCGACAGCTTCGCGCGCGCGTGGGCGATGATCGCCGCGGCGGTCGCGGCGGTCGGCGCATGGCCGGCGTGGAGCGCCACCCACGCCAGCGGCGCGGTGAGCCCGTGCTCGTCCTCGCAGCCGACCACGCAGCACTCGGCGACCGCGGGGTGGTTCAGCAGCCACTCCTCCACCTCGCGCGGCGCCACCCAGATCCCCGCCACCTTGAGCAGGTCGTCGGCGCGCCCCTCGTACCAGAAGCGTCCGTCGCGATCGCGGCGGAAGAGGTCGCCCGAGACGCAGGTGTCGCCCTTGAACGTGGCGCGCGACCTCGCGACGTCCTGGAAATAGCCCTGCGCCGCCGACGCGCCGCTGACCTGCAGCGTGCCGACCTCGCCGTCGGCGACCTCGCGGCCGTCGTCGCCGACGATGCGCGCGGAGTAGCCCGGCACCACCTTGCCGAGCGAACCGGGCACGACGTCGCCCGGGAAGTTGCTGACGTAGATGTGGAACATCTCGGCCGAGCCGATCCCGTCGAGGATGTCGACGCCGAACCGCTCCTTGAACGCGACGGCGAGGCTCGGCGGCAGCGCCTCGCCGGCCGACAGCACGAGGCGCAGCGAACGGAACGCCTCGGCGACGCTCTCCCGGCCGAGTTCGAGCATGCCGTTCAGCGTGGTCGGCACCGCGGCGAGCAGCGTCGGCCGGTGGCGGCGCGCATGGGCGATCACCGCCTCGGGCTTCGACGGCTCGGCGAAGAGCGCCGTCGTCGCGCCGACCGCGAACGGGAACATCAGGTTGGTGCCGGTGGCGTAGCCGAAGAAGAGCTTGCTCACCGCCATCGTCACGTCGCGCTCGGCGAGGCGCAGCACCTGCTTCGCGTAATGGTCGATGTTCCAGGCGAAGTCGGCGTGGCGGTGCAGCGCCGCCTTCGGCTTGCCCGAGGTGCCCGACGTGAACAGCCAGCCGCAGCAGTCGTCGCGGTGCGAGTCGAACGGCGCCGCAGCGGGCGTCTCGGCGGCGAGCGCGGCGTCCCACGGCAGCGCCGCGAAGCCGCCGCGCGACTCGACGCAGGCGTCGGCGCCCGCACCGACCACCACCGCCGCGCGCAGGAAGCGGGCGCCGCGCGCGCCCGCGACGAACTCCGCCCACGCGCTGGCGTGCACGAATGCGACCGGCGCGCGCGAGTAGTCGAGGTAGTAGGCGTACTCCTCGGCCTTGAGCCGCGGGTTCACCATGGCGAACACGCCGCCCGCCTGCACCGTCCCGAGCCACGCCGCGACGAACTCGATCCCGTCCGGCAGCACCAGCAGCACCCGCTGCTCGTGGAGATGGCCGAGCCGCGCGAGCAGCGCCTGCGCCCGCGCCGCGAGGTCGGCGACCGCGGCGTAGCTCCACTCCCCCGACTCGCTCCGCACCGCCAGCTTGCCCGGCCGCGCGGCGAGGTTGTGCGCCAGCAGCCAGGCCGCGAGGTTGAAGCGCTCGGGGTAGTCGATCGTCTGCGCGCTCATCGCCGCTCCGTGGCGTCTCCGGACTCAGTACGCGGCGCCACCCTGATGCTGCGCGAACGCCCGGGTGCGGACGATCTCGACGATGGCATCGAGGCAAAGCCGGAGTTCCTCGTCGCTGTTGTAGAAGTGCGGCGAGACGCGGATGCCAGCGCCGGGGCGGAAGTCGACCAGGATCTCGCGCGCGGCGAGCGCCTTCACGACGGCGGCGCCGAGCCGGTCGTCGAGCGGCAGGTCGCGCGTGGATCGGGTCGTGCCCGCGGCGGCGAGCGGCGTCGGATCGAGGGTGATCGTCCCGCCGCGGCGCCCCGGGTCGACGGGTGACGTGACCCGCAGTCCGCGCGTCAGCCCCTCGTGGCGCAGCAGCTCGGTCTGTCGCTGCGACTTGCGGCGGATGGCGGCGACGCCGAGGTCGCGGATCACCTCGTAGCCCGGGCGCGCGGCGAACATCGCCGGCACCGCCGGGCTGCCGGTGAGGAAGCGATAGCTCCCCTCGGCGTAGTCGATCGGGCCGGGCACGAAGTCGAACGGCGCGCGATGCGCCATCCAGCCGGTCACGCGCGGCTCGAGGAGCGGCCGCAGGTCGGGCCGCACGTAGAGCCAGCCGGCGCCCGGCCCGCCGCACAACCACTTCACCGAGCCGCCGCAGGCGAAGTCGACGCCGAGTTCGCGCAACGAGAACGGCACGGTCCCGGCCGACTGGTAGCAGTCGAGCACCACCCTCGCCCCGACCGCATGCGCCTTCTCGACGATGCGCTGCGCGTCCTGCAGGTAGGAGCTCTTGTAGAGCACGTGCGAGATCGGGACGAGCAGCGTCTGCTCGTCGATCGCGTCGAGCAGGAGCTCGGTCGGCATGGTCATGCCGTCGGGGGAGGCGACCTCGCGGATCACCGCGCCGTCGCGCGCCTTCGCCTCCCACACGTACATCACCGTCGGGAAGTTGAGCGAGGTGTAGACGATCTTGTTGCGCGGCGGCCGGTAGTCGAAGCAGCTCGCCACGATCGACTGGCAGATCGAGACGTTCTGCTGCATCACGATCGAGCCGTGCGGCGCGTCGAGGATGTCGCAGAGCAGGTCGCCGGTGGCGCCCGGCAGCGCCCACCACCCCTCCGCCCACGAGCGGATGCCGCGGGTGGCCCACATCGTCGCGTACTGCTGCATCGAGTCGAACACCCCGCGATGCATCGCACCGAGCGAATGGGAGATGAGGTAGGTCGCCTTGGCGAGGATCGGGAACTCGGTGTGCCGCGCGAGCAGCGCCGCCTCCTCGGCATCGGCGTCGGGGAGGCCGCGGACGGGCGCGTTCGGCGGCGTCCTGCTCATCGCGGCGCCCCCGCCTTGCCGGTCAGCTTCGCGTCGGGGATCACGAGCCGCTCCACCACCTTCCCTGCCAGCAGCGCGTCGACGATCTCCGGCACGTCGGCCACCGTGACGCCGCCGTACCAGACCTGCCCGGGGTAGGCGACGATGCACGGCCCTTGCGCGCACTGGTCGAGGCAGCCGGCGCCATTGGCCCGGACCCGCCCTTTCTGCCCGCGCTGCTCGAGCTCCTCCTTGAGGCGCGCGCGCACTTCCGCCGCCCCCTTCGCAGAGCAGCAACCGCGCGGCGACTCGGGCGGCCGCACGTTCTCGCAAACGAAGAGGTGATGCTCGAACTTGGCCACTTGCCGCTCGCTCCCGGTTCCGGCTCCGCGCGGTCCGCGCGGGCGCTCAGCCCTCGCCCGCCAGCGAACCCTGCAGCAGCTCGCGGGCGAGGATCAGCTTCTGGATCTCGCTCGTCCCCTCGTAGATCCGCAGCGCGCGCACCTCGCGATAGAGCCGCTCGACCACGCTGCCCTTCACCACGCCGCGCCCGCCGTGGAACTGCACGGCCCGGTCGATGATCCCCTGCGCCGCCTCGGTCGCCTCGAGCTTCGCCAGCGACGATGCGGCCGCCGCCGCCGCGCGGTCGGCAGCGTGTCCCGCGCCGTGCGCCGGCGCTGCCGCCCGGTCGGTCAGCCACGCCGCACGCAGCACCGCGAGGTGGGCGAGTTCGAGCGCCACGAACCCCTCGGCGAGCTGCGCCTTGAGCAGCTGGAAGTCGGCCAGCGCCTTGCCGAACTGCCGGCGCCGGCGCAGGTGCGCGCGCCCCTCGCCGAGCGCCCGCAGCGCGAGCCCGAGCGCCGCCGCCCCGACGCTGGCGCGGAAGCGGTCGAGCGTGGCCAGCGCGAGGTCGAGTCCCCCACCCTCGACGCCGAGGCGCTGCTCCGCCGGCACGCGGCAGCCCTTCAGCTCGAGGTCGCCGATCGGGTGCGGCGCCATCGCGGCGAGGCGGCGGGCGACCACGAGTCCCGGCGTGCCGGCCTCGATCACGAAGGCGACATGGCGCCCATCCTCCGCCATCCGCGCGAACAGGCAGTAGTAATCGGCGATTCCCGCGTTGGTGATCAGCGTCTTGGCGCCGTCGAGGACGTAGGCGTCGCCGTCGCGGCGCGCGAGGGTCTTGAGCTGGCGCGCGTCGGAGCCGGCCTCGGGCTCGGTCAACGCGAACGCCGGGATCGCCGCGCCGAAGGCCGCCGGCTCCAGCCAGCGCCGCTTCTGCGCATCGGTGCCAGCCAGGCGGATCGGGCAGCTGCCGAGCCCCTGCAGCGCCAGCAGGCAGTCGGCGAAGCCGGAGATCCACGCCACCTCGCGGCGCGCGACGCAGAGACTGCGCGCTTCGCCCAGCACCGCCTCGTGGAGCAGCCGCGTGCCGGCCAGCGCCTTCACCGCCGCGCGCGCCGCGCCGTCCTCGTCGAGCCGCCCGGCCGCGAAGGCGTCGTCGAGCTGCGTCAGCGGAACGGCGAGCTCCGAGCGTGCGAACGCGACGATCTCCTCGTGGCGCGGCTCGAGGAAAGCCGTCGGCAGCAGCGGGACGCGCGGGATCACCCGGCGCCTCCCTCGCGCCGGAAGCGCGGCGCGCGCTTCTCGACGAAGGCGCGGTTCGCCTCGCCGAAGTCGGGGTCGCGCATGCAGAGCGCCTGCGCCTGCGCCTCGGCCTCGATGGCGCCGGCGAGGTCCATCGACAGCTCGCGGTTCAGCATCTCCTTGGTCATGCGCAGCCCGCCCTGCGGTCCGTCGGCGAGTTCGCGCGCCAGCGCCAGCGCCCGCCCGGCGAGGTCCGGCTCGGGCACCACCTCGTGGTAGAGGCCGATGCGCGCCGCCTCGTCGGCCGCGACGAAGTGGCCGCGCATCAGCAACGCGGTGGCGTGGCCCATCCCGACCAGTCGCGGCAGCAGGAAGGCGGCGCCCATGTCGGCGCCGGAGAGGCCGACCCGGGTGAAGAGGAAGGCGATCTTCGCGGTCGGCGTCGCGAGGCGGAAGTCGGCCGCGAGCGCCATCACTGCGCCGGCGCCGCAGGTGGTGCCGTTCAGCGCGGCGACGATCGGCGTCCGCAGCTGGCGCATGTTGAGGATCAGCTCCCCGGTCATGCGCGTGAACTCGAGCAGCTCCACCGAGTCCATCTTGAGGAGCGGCTGGATGATGTCGAGCGCGTCGCCGCCCGAGCAGAAGGCGCGACCGGTGCCGGTCAGCACCACCGCCCGCACCTCGCGCCGCCGGTCGAGCGCGCGGAAGGTGTCGGTCAGTTCGCGGTAGCTGGCGAAGGTGAGCGCGTTCAACCGGTCGGGCCGGTCGAGCCGGATCGTGGCGACGCCGTGCGCGTCCTCGTCGTAGCGGAAGGTCGTCGGCTGCGGGCGTTCCATCGCGCCCGTTTTACGGCGCGCGCGGTGGCGACGAAGCGGCGGGTGCTGCGCCGCCCGCGCCGGCGGCCGCCGGCAGCGCGGCCGTCGCCTCGATCTCGACCTTGGCACCGGGCTCGAGCAGCCCCTTCACCTCGACCAGCGTCGCCGCCGGCCAGACCCGGCCGAGGATCTCGCGGTATCGCTCCCCGACCGCGGCCTGCGCCGTCGCGTACTCGCCCTTGTCGGTCACGTAGTAGGTCAGTCGCAGCAGGTGCTCGGGCGCGCCGCCGGCGGCGACCAGCACCGCCTTCACGTTGCGCAGCGCCTGCGCGAACTGCGCGACGAAATCGGCGCTGACGATGCGCTCCTGCTCGTCCCAGGCGACCTGGCCGGCGATGCAGAGCAGGCGCGCTCCGGAAGGCGCGAGCCGGCCGTTGCTGTAGCCCTTCGGGCGCGGCCAGCCGGGGGGCAGGATCGACTCCGGTCGCTCGCCTGCAGCGCTCATCCCGCCAGCTCCCCGCCGTCCAGCGTCAGCGCCGTGCCGTTCACCGCGGCGGCGGCTTCGCTCATCAGGAACAGGATCGACGCCGCGACCTCCTCCGGCCGGACCAGACGGCGCATCGGCACGCGCGCGAGGATCCGATCGAGCGCCTGCTCGGCCGAGAGCCCGGTCTTGCCGGCGATGCGGGCCAGCGAGCGGCGCGTCATGTCGGTGTCGACGTAGCCCGGGCAGACGGCGTTCACGGTGACGCCCTTGCCGCCGTACTCGACGGCCGCGGCCCGCACCAGGCCGAGCACCGCGTGCTTGCTGGCGGTGTAGGCGGCGACGTAGCCGGCGCCCGCCAGCGACGCGATCGAGCCCACCACCACCACCCGGCCGAAGCCCCGCGCGACCATGTCGGGCAGCGCCGCCCGCAGCGGCCGGAACGCGCCCCAGAGGTTGACCGCCAGCATCCGCTCGAGCAGGTCGTCGCCGGTCTTGTGCAACGGCGCGCTCTCGGCGACGCCGGCCGACAGCACCAGGCCGTCGAGCGGACCGCAGAACTCCGCCGCGGCCTGCATGCCGGTGGCCACCGACGCCGCATCACCGACATCCATCTCGACCGTGCAGATGCGCAGCGGACCATGGCCGACGCCGACGCGCTCGACCTCGAGCCTTGCATGCTCGAGCGACTCGCCGTCACGCGCCGCCAGCACCAGCGCCAGTTCGCGCCGCGGACCCGCCACCAGCGCGCGGGCGGTGGCCAGCCCGATGCCGCGACTCCCGCCGGTGACCAGGATCGACCGCGCCGACAGCATCGCTCCCTCCGTCACGCCGCCGGCGCCGGCACCGCGCCCGCCGGAACGAAAACGGCCCGCGGACGGCGACCGTCCGCGGGCCGCACGAGGTCCGCGTTCAGCTGCCGATGGTCTTGTTCAGGTTGAACGAACGGATCGGCTGGTCGAGGCGCTGCACCAGCTCCTCGACGTACCGCTGGAAGTCCTGGGCATCGCGCAGGCCACCCGTCTCCTGATTCCAGGCGGCGACGGTGTAGAAGGTCAGGTTGCGCGACACGCTGTCGAAGGCGACGCCCATCACGTCGGCCGGGCTCTTGACGAAGCCAGTGGCGGTGCGGCCGCTGGCGATGATCGCCAGCCCCAGTTCGCCGCCGGCGGCGCCGGTCGCGTTGCCGGCACCGAAGGAGGTCGACCGCATCCAGCTCTGCTGGCCGGTCGGCGACTCCTTGCGCTCGCCGCCGGAGTTCATGGCGAAGGCGAGGCCGTGCCCGAAGCGCGACACGTTCACGTCATGGCGGATGATGCGACCGCCCGCATAGTGGGTCATCCGCCACCGCAGGTCGAACGCTTCGGCGCCGAGACGCGCGCCGAACATCACGAACTCGATCTCGGTCGCGGCCGGGCCGTCCTTGATCAGTCGGTACTGGACGGAGTCGACGCCCGCGAGCGGCACGATCGTGCCGCCTTCCTGGTAGCCGAAGGCGCCGGCGCCGAAGCCGGTGACGTCGCCGAGCAGCGAACCGCCCCACGGCGCGGCGTTCAGGTCGAGGAAGTCGGCGGTGAACGCTTTCTGCTTCGGATCGAAGCGGATCTCACGATCGCGCTTGCCGACGACGTCGAGGCAGAGCCGCGAGTCGAACAGCACGCGCCAGGCCGAGCGATCGGTCTCGAACAGGACGCCATCGCCCTGGTACAGCCCGTCGCCCTTCTGGTGCGACGGATCGAGCACGGCGTTCTGCACCTTGGTGTAGGCACCCTCGGCCTTGAGCGCGCCCGCCTCGCGTCGGGTCGTCTCGCGCGCCCACATGCCGCCGCTCGTGCGCGGGCCGGACTTCTTCGCCAGCTTGGAGAAGACCGGCGACGCGAGCGCGAGGTAGCGCTTCTCGCTCGGCTCGAAGTCGGCGATGACGAGCAACGTATCGGCGGTGCCGTCGAAGTCCTTGTCGATCGCCTGCGCCGGGATCATCGGCGCCGGATCGGTCGCGAGCAGGCCGTCGCCGCGGTCCGGATACCAGTTGGACGGCAACAGGTGCGCCGAGAAGTCCTTCTCGTTGAAGTTGCGATAGCGCGCGCGCACTTCGCTGAGCGGGATCTCGACCGGCTCGTGGTAGCGCTGCATCGCCGTCGGATTGGTCAGCTGGATCGTCGTGTACGCCTCGCCGACCTGCGATTCGGGGATCGCACAGCCGGTCGGCAGCGACAGCGCCGACACGGTCAGCGCCGAAAGGACGAACCCGGCGCCCGCGATGCCGCGGCCACGCCCTTCGAACGACTTCATCGCGAACCCTCCCCGCGCGCCTGCCAAGACCCGGCCACGGCGATCGTCGCGGGATGCGCCACACATCCCGTCGCGACCACGCGCGCCTCTGCGCGCAAACCGACGCCATTCGACCGTCCGGGGGCGCGCCGTCAACGGGGACGCGCCGGGCGGTCGCACCGCCTCCCCACCGTCTCCCCGGCTTTCCCACCCGGCGACAGCCGCCCTTCGGCGGTCAGATCGGCGGTTCCGGGATGGTCGCCGGCCGCGCGCCGTGGTAGGCGAAGACGCGGGTGTGGATGCCGCCGCGCACGTTGAAGTCACCCTCGATCCGCATCCACTTCGGCGCCGTCGCCGCCACCAGGTCGTCGAGCAGCTGCTGCGTCACCGCCTCGTGGAACGCCCCCTGCTCCCGGTAGCTCCAGAGGTGGAGCTTCAGCGACTTGAGCTCGACGCACTTCTGGTCGGGGACGTAGCGCAGCCGGATGGTGGCGAAGTCGGGCTGGCCGGTCTTCGGGCAGACGCAGGTGAACTCGGGGCAGTCGATCGCGATGAGGAAGTCGCGCCCCGGCCGCGGGTTCGGAAAGGTCTCCAGTTCCTTGTTCGGGCGCGTGCTCATCCGGTCCTCCGAAGGCGGGAAACGTTAGCGCGAAAGAGGCCCCCGCAGCGCCGGGGACTCGCTCCGGGCCGTCCGAGCGGCGATCATGCGGCGATCGGCGCGAACCCGCCGGCCCCCTGCGGCCGCCGGGAGGCCGCGCCGCGGTTCGTGCGGAGCGACGCGCGATGGGTGTCCTGGCGACCTTTGCGGCGGCGCTGCTCGCGCTGCAGGCCGATGACCTCGATGCGGCGCCCCCTGCCGGTCAGGACCGCCCCGATCCGGCGCCGGCCGCACCCCCGACCGGACCGCCGCCCTTCGTCTGGACGGAGGCGGCCAAGGCCGCCGGCATCGACTTCGTCACCGAATGCGGCGAGCCGGGCAAGCCGCGCCTGATCGACCAGGTCGGCACCGGACTGGCGTGGTTCGACTACGACGGCGACGGCTGGCTCGACCTCTACTGCGCCAACGGCTCGACCCTCGCCGGCTGGCAGGGCACCGAGCCGAATCTCCGCCGCCCCCGCCTCTACCGCAACCTCGGGGACGGCACGTTCGCCGACGTGACCGAGAAAGCGGGGCTGCTGAGCGCGAACTGGGGTGTCGGACCCGCGGTCGGCGACATCGACAACGACGGCGACGCCGACCTCTACGTCGCCTGCGTCGGCCCCAACCTGCTCTACCGCAACAACGGCGACGGCACCTTCAGCGAAGAGGCCGCGGGCAAGCCGGTCGCCTTCCCGGGCGTCACGCCGGGCGCCGCCTTCGGCGATCTCGACCTCGACGGCGACCTCGACCTCTACGTCTCCGCCTATCTCAAGTTCGACCTCGCCAACCCGCCGAAGGCGTACGGCCGCAAGGTGCGCGACCTCGACGTGTCGCTCGCTCCGAACGATCACCCCGGAGCGCCCGACCGCTACTTCCAGAACGACGGCAAGGGCGGTTTCACCGAATCCACCAAGCGCTCCGGCTTCCTGGTCAACGAGGAAGAGCACGGCTTCACCACGATCTTCACCGACCTCGACGGCGACGATCTCCCCGACCTCTTCGTCGCCAACGACCGCACGCCGAACCTGCTCTACCGGAGCCGCAAGCTCGGACTGGTCGAGGAGGTCGCGGAACAGAGCGGTGTCGCGGTCTCGACCATCGGCAAGCCGCAGGCGTGCATGGGCGTCGCCGTCGCCGACCTGAACGACGACCTGCTGCCCGACCTGTTCGTGACCAATTTTCAGGGCGAGACCAATGCCGCCTACGTGTCGAACGGCGACGGCACCTGGGACGACAAGTTCAAGGAGTTCGAGAAGGGCGGCTCGAGCCGCGTCTTCGTCGGCTGGGGCGCGGTCTTCGCCGACTTCGAGTGCGACGGCGACGAGGATCTGCTGGTCATCAATGGCCACGTCAATCCGCAGCTCGAGACCGAGGTGCCGCAGCACTACCAGTACCTGCAGCGGCCGCTCCTCTATCGCGCCGACCCTCCAGCCGAGGGGCCGCGGCGCTGGACCGAGTGCGCCGAGGCGTGCGGGCTGCCCCTGGCCGAACGGCGTCCTGGACGCGGCGCGGCGATCGCCGACTACGACGAGGACGGCGACCTCGACGTGGCGCTCTCCGACGTCGACGGACCGATCCGCCTGCTGCGCAACGACACGCCGCGCGCCGGCGGCTTCCTCAAGGTGAAGGTCGAGGGCGTCGCGCCGATCAACCGCGACGGCTATGGCGCGCGCGTCACCATCGAGGCCGGCGGGCGCCGCCAGAGCCGCTTCGTGATCGACAACAGCTCCTACCTCTGTCACAGCGACTCGCGCGCGCACTTCGGCCTCGGCGCCGCCGCGCAGGTCGACCGCATCACGGTGCAGTGGCCGGGCGGACGCCAGGAGATCTTCGACGGACCGCTCGCCGCCGATCGGACCGTGGTGATCCGCTACGGCGACGGGATCGTCGCCGAACGGCGCGGCGCCGCGACGACCGCGATCAGCCCGCCGATCAAGCCGAGCAAGATGGTGCAGTGACGCCGGGCGCGGCGGCGCGCCGCGGCGGCTGCGGCGCTCAGCGACCGCTGCCCGCAGCCCCCGCCGCACCGGCC
>VGYY01000125.1 GCA_016872815.1 Planctomycetota bacterium | reverse complement strand
ACCGTCGGCGTCCGGGGCGAGGCCGGTCGCCGGATCGGCGCCGGGCGAGCCGCAACCCGCGAGGGCGACGATCGCGCCGAGTGCGGCCGACCGCGCGGGCCGGTGTCGGGATGGGTGCATCGTCTCCTCACTTCTCCGCCGTCGGTGAGCATGCGCAATGGAGCCGCCCGACGCGAGCGGGGCGCCGCCGGGGACGCGGTGCGAATGGACTGCCGTCGCGCGTGGGGGAGCGGCGAGTCGATGGGGGGAGGCGAGGAGCCCCGCCCATGTCGATCCGCACCCTGCTCGAACGGATGGTCGCGAACAACGCGTCCGACCTCCACCTCAAGACCGGAAGCCCGCCCGGGCTGAGCATCCACGGCGAGTTCGTGCCGATCGAGGGCGAACCGGTGCTGACGCCGGCGATGACGCAGGCGTACTGCGACGAACTGCTCATCACCGAGGGGCAGCGCGCCACCTTCGAGAAGAACCTCGAAGTCGATTTCAGCTACGGCATCGCCGGGCTCGCCCGCTTCCGCGTCAACCTCTTCCACCAGCGCGAGAGCTGCGGCGCCGTGCTGCGCGCCATCCCGTTCGCGATCCCGCTGCTCGAGTCGATGAACTTCGGGCCGGTGATCAAGGAGCTGTGCGCCAAGCCGCGCGGGCTGGTGCTGGTCACCGGGCCGACCGGTTCGGGCAAGTCGACCACGCTCGCCGCGATGATCGACCACATCAACGCCACCGAGCGCGGCCACATCCTCACGCTCGAGGATCCGATCGAGTTCGTCCACTCGGACAAGAAGTGCTTCGTCAACCAGCGCGAGATCGGCACCGACAGCCGCAGCTTCGGCGCCGCGCTGCGCGCGGCGCTGCGTCAGGACCCCGACGTGATCCTGGTCGGCGAGATGCGCGACATCGAGACCATCGCGCTGGCGGTGACCGCGGCCGAGACCGGCCACCTCGTGTTCGGCACGCTGCACACCACCAGTGCGGTGCAGACGATCGGCCGCATCATCGACGTCTTCCCGCATGAAGCGCAGCAGCAGATCCGCATGCAGCTCTCGGTGGTGCTGCAGACCGGCCAGCAGTTCGGCATGCAGACGCTCGAGGCGCACCTGGTGAAGCTGATGCAACAGGGGCTGGTCACGATCGACGACGCGCTCTCCCGCGCGAACAACCCGGCGACGGTGCAGTCGATGCTGAACCGTGGCGCGCCGGTCGCGGGTGGCGCCGCGACGGCGCCGTCGGGCGGGGCCGGCGGCGGAACGGTCGAGCCGCTGGCCGGCGCCAAGCCGGGGACGCCGCGCGCACCGGTGGCGAAGCCGCTCGAGGAGACCGACGACTTCGAGAAGTTCCGTCTCCAGCGCAAGGCGGACTCGCGCGCCTGAGCGAAGCGCGCGCGCGGCGGCACGGACGATCAGCAGCGATTTCCGGTGCGAAGTCCGGCGCCCCCCTCTTGCGGCTGCGCCCGTTCGCTCGAAACAGGTTGCATTCTCCTCCTTCTTGTAGTCGGGGCCCTGGACGGCGCGAGCCGGACTGGGCCCCGGCTATTTCCGTGCGGCCGCGGCCGCGCCCGGCGCCGGCCTGTCGGCGCGAAGCAGCCGGTCCCACGGCAGGAAGACGGCGTAGAGCGGGAAATAGAGCCAGAACGGCGCCCGCATCGTGAACCAGATGCCGAGATGCAGCGCCGCCGCCGCCGGCACGAAGAACCAGGCGAGACTGCGCCGCCACAGGACCAGCGGGAAGAGCAGTTCGACCAAGAGCGCGATCCATGAGAGCAGCACGCAGAGTCCGTGGTGGTCAGCCAGCCACGGGCCGCTCGTGGTGCCCCAGAAGATCCCCTCCTGCAGCAGGTAGGCCTGCAGCGTGTGGCCGTTCAGCCACTTGAGGCCGCTGGCGCCGAGCTTGCATACCGCCGCCGACAGATAGCAGAGCGCAAACAGCCACTGCAGCAGCTCGAGCGGCCAGCGCGCCTGGTCGCTCCATGCGGGCGCCGGCCGGCCGCGCCGCGCGGCGCGCCAGCCATCGAACGAGAGCGCCGCACCGGCCGGCGCCGCGGCCAGCGCGAACAGCGCCAGCAGCGTGAGCGCCTCGATGTGGTGGTGCTCCTGGTAGGAGTAGCCGTACCCCGAGATCAGCAGGTTGCCGAGCGCGAACAGCAGCAGCGCCGTCCGCGTGCAGCAGCCGACCAGCGCGAACAGTCCGGCCACCATGCTGGCATGCAGCACCGCCGTCATCGCCGCGAGCGATGGGCGGAAGCCGTCGCCGAACGGCAGCAGCAGCAGGCGGACGATCGGGATCGGCTCCCACTGCGCGTCGGGGAGCGCCGCCAGCAGGTCGAGCCGGCCCCACACCGGGAAGGTGAACAGCGCGTAGGGGAAGAGCATCACGAACAGGAGCGAGCCGACCACCAGCATGCGCACGATCGCGAGCGCGCGCAGCGGCGCCGGCGGGAAGAAGCGGCGCTCGATGAAACCGGCCAGCCGGCTCATCGGAGCGGCTCGCCGACGGCGTAGCGCCGGCCGACGCGACGCGGACCGTCGCGCACGCCGTCGTCGGCGACGATCGCGGGCACGTCCTCGCAGCGCAGTTCGACCAGCGGCACGCCGCCCTGCCGTTCGAAGCGGCGCGCGAGCGGCGCCGCCTTCGCCTCGGCGCCGCCGCGCAGCGGGTTCATCCACTCGTCGCGATACTCGCGGAACGGCAGCCCGAGCGCCGCCGGCGTCAGCGCGTGGCGGCCGCCGTCGGCGTCGATGCCCACCAGTTCGGGGCGGGAGATCTCGCGGCCGGTCGACCAGGCGCGCGTGTACATGTCGTAGGCGAGGAACGGCCAGAGTGTCGGATTGGCGGCGACGCGCAGCGGTTGCAGCGCCGGCATCCGCTTCGGCGGCGCCAGCAGCTTGAGTCCGGCCAGGGTCTGGAGGCCGAGGAAGGTCGCGATCACCGTCAGCGCGAGGCGGCGTCCGCGCCAGCGAGCACGGTCGGCCTCGGGGACTTCGGTGGGAGCGTCGGGTCGCGGAGCCATCGGGGCGTGGGACGGAGCGACAAGCTAGTGTCCTGGAACAGAAGTTCGCTTCCACATCCCGGGTGCTCTTCGGCCCAGGCTTCGTCACGCCTCCTCGCCGACTGCTCTCGAAGTCGCCTCGTCGGCACTCCTCGCCTGGGCCAAACATCCCCTCGGGCAGTGTTCGCGAACTTCAGTTCCAGGACACTAGTCGTCCGTGCGGCAATGTCGACGGTTTCGCCGCGTGGACGACCCGTGGGCAGCGCTCGGCGCCGCGCGGCCTCCATGGAAATCACCCGAGGGCGACGGTAATCCTGTTCCATGGCGCTCTCCCACCGCATCCTCACTACCGGGCTCACTTTCGACGATCTGCTGCTGCTGCCCGGCCGCAGCGAAGTCCTGCCGACGACGGTCGACTTGTCGACCCGTTTCTCGCGGCGCGTCGAGCTGAAGGTGCCGATCACCAGCTCGGCGATGGACACCGTCACCGAGGCCAACCTCGCCATCGCGCTGGCGCGGCAAGGCGGCATCGGCGTGATCCACCGCAACCTGCGGCCCGACCAGCAGGCGCGTCAGGTCGATCAGGTGAAACGCAGCGCCAACGGCGTGATTGTCGATCCGGTCACGCTGCCGCCCGACGCCGACGTCGCCGCCGCGCGCGAGTTGATGGAGACCCACTCGATCTCCGGCGTGCCGATCATCGACGGGGGCAAGGTGGTCGGGATCCTGACCCGGCGCGACCTGCGCTTCCAGGAGGCCGCCGGCGCCAAGGTGCGCGACGTGATGACGCGGTCGCTGGTCACGGCGCCGCCCGGCACGACGCTCGAGCAGGCCAAGAAGATCCTCCACCAGCGCAAGGTGGAGAAGCTGCTCCTCGTCGACGGCGAGAACCACCTCGCCGGCCTGATCACGATGAAGGACATCAAGCAGCTCGACGAGTATCCGAACGCCTGCCGCGACACCCGCGGCCGGCTGCGGGTGGCGGCGGCGGTGGGGGTCTTCGACGAGGAGCGCAGCGCGGCGCTGGTCGAGGCCGACGTCGACGTGCTGGTGGTCGACACCGCCCACGGCCATTCGCTGAACGTGATGAAGACGGTCCGCATGCTGAAGGACCGCTTCCCGCAGATCGACGTGGTCGCCGGCAATATCGCGACGACCGAGGCGGCCGAGGCGCTGGTCGAGGCGGGCGCCGACGCGCTCAAGATCGGCATCGGACCGGGCTCGATCTGCACCACGCGCATCGTCGCCGGAGTCGGCGTGCCGCAGTTGTCGGCCATCGACTTCTGCGTCGAGCCGGCGCGGCGCGCCGGCGTGCCGATCATCGCCGACGGCGGCATCCGCCATTCGGGCGACATCGTCAAGGCGCTCGCCGCCGGTGCGGCGTGCGTGATGCTCGGCGCGCTGTTCGCCGGCGTCGACGAATCGCCGGGCGAGACGGTCCTGTTCCGCGGCCGCTCCTACAAGGAGGTGCGCGGCATGGGCTCGATCGGCGCGATGATGGACGGCTCCGATCGCTACGGGCAGGGCAAGGTGCGCCAGCGCGACAAGCTGGTGCCGGAGGGCGTCGAGGGGCTCGTGCCGCTGCGCGGGCCGCTGTCGCAGTTCGTCTACCAGCTCTGCGGCGGCGTGAAGAGCGGCATGGGCTACGTCGGCGCGCCGAACATCTCCGAGCTGCAGTCGAAGGCGCGCTTCGTGCAGGTCACCTCGGCCGGACTGCGCGAGAGCCACGCCCACGACATCAAGATCACCCGCGAGGCACCGAACTACTTCGCCGCCGAATCGGAAGCGTGAGGTGCCAGTGGCCGCCCGCCAGCGCGTCCTGATCCTCGACTACGGCTCGCAGTACACCCACCTGATCACGCGCCGCGTGCGCGAACTCGGCGTCTACGCCGAGACGCTGCCATGCTGGGTGGCGAGCGATGCGGCGCCGACCGCCGCCGGCGGGCTGGTCGGGATCATCCTGTCGGGCGGGCCGAACAGCGTCTACGACGCGGGGGCGCCGCAGGTGCCCGACTGGGTGCTCGAACGGGGCGTGCCCGTGCTCGGCGTCTGCTACGGAATGCAGGCGCTCGCCTACAAGCTCGCCGGCCGCGATGCGGTGGCGCGCGGAGCGCGTGGCGGCGAGTACGGCCACGCGACGCTCGAGCGGGTCGACGACGCCGGCAGCAGCGGCGGCGAGAGTCCGCTGTTGCGCGGCATGAGCCGGTCGAGCAGCGTCTGGATGAGCCACGGCGACAGCGTCGCGAAGCTGCCGGCCGGCTTCCGCCTGATCGCGCGGTCGCCGAGCTGTCCGCTCGCGGCGATGGAGGATGCGACGCGTCGCGTCTGGGGGGCGCAGTTCCACTCCGAGGTCACCCACACCGCCGAGGGGCGCACGCTCCTCTCGAACTTCCTCTACGCGATCTGCGGCGCCACCAAGAGCTGGGCGATGGAGTCGTTCCTCGAGGAGGCCAAGCAGAAGGTCCGCGACCAGGTCGGCAAGGGGCGGGTGATCCTCGGGCTCTCAGGCGGCGTCGATTCCTCGGTCGCGGCGGTGCTGCTGCACGAGGCGATCGGCGACCAGCTCACCTGCATCTACGTCGACAACGGGCTGATGCGGGCCGGCGAGTCCGACGAGGTCGTCGCCACCTTCCGCGACACCTTCAGGATCCAGCTGCGCGCGGTCGACGCCGGCGAGCGGTTCCTCGCCGCGCTGGCCGGCGTGAGTGATCCCGAGCAGAAGCGCAAGATCATCGGGCGCGTCTTCATCGAGGTGTTCGAGGCCGAGGCGCGCTCGCTCGGCGACGCGAAGTTCCTCGGCCAGGGGACGCTCTACCCCGACGTGATCGAGTCGGTTTCGCCCAAGGGCGGCCCCTCGCACACGATCAAGACCCACCACAACGTCGGCGGGCTGCCGGAGAAGCTCGGCCTCGCGCTGGTCGAACCGTTGCGCGAGCTGTTCAAGGACGAGGTGCGCGAGCTCGGGCGACGGCTGCGCGTGCCGGCCTCGATCCTGATGCGCCACCCGTTCCCGGGGCCCGGGCTCGCAGTCCGCTGCCTCGGCGCGCTCGACGCCGAGAGCCTCGCGTGGCTGCGCGCGGCCGACAAGATCGCGCGCGAGGAGCTCGAGAAGAGCGGCTGGATGGGGCGGACCTCGCAGGCGTTCGTGGTGCTGCTGCCGGTGCGCAGCGTCGGCGTGCAGGGCGACTGCCGGACCTACGGCCGGGTCGCGGTGCTGCGCGCGGTCGAGACCGAGGACTTCATGACCGCGGGCTGGGCACGCCTGCCGCACGAGCTGCTGGCCACCATCGCCACCCGCATCACCAACGAGGTGCGCGGCATCAACCGCGTCGTGTTCGACATCACCAGCAAGCCGCCCGCGACCATCGAGTGGGAATGACCGGGGGCGAGCGGAAGCGCTTGTGCGCGACGGGCAGGGCGCGGCGTCCTCGCGCCAGACCTCCGCGCCGCCATCGGCCGGTTCGAGCCGGCCGTCGAAGCCGCGCAGCGGTCCGCTCACCGTGGCCTGCGCCATCGCGTCGAGCAGCCGCAGCGGTCGGCCGGGCTGCAGCTCGAGCGCGGCGGCGGGCGACGGCGCGCCGACGTCACGACAACCCGGCGCCGGGATCGCGGCGAAACCGGCCACCGCGAGCCACCCGCAGCGGGTGGCGGCGAATCGGCGGCGAGCGTCGCGGCGGCGCAGGGCACGAGGCTACTTGCGGATTCGGTGCACCGCGAGGAATGGGCCGGGGCGGACGAAGCCGTCGAACCCGGCGAGCGGCACGAAGAAGAGATCACCGCGATCGAACGATGGGCTGACGCTGTCTCGCTGGCGGGGTTCGGCCAGCGGGCCGAAGCGCGCCACCTCCTCGAGCGCCGGGGCGATCGCGGCGCGCAGCGCGGCCGGCAGCGCCTGGTGCGAGGTGAGCCAGTGGTCGGCCAGCACGACGTGGCTCCAGCCGCCGCCGCGCAGGGCGTCGATCGGCGCGACCTCGGGCGGCAGCTCGCGGGCGAGCGCCGGCCCGTCGCGGAGGTCGAAGCGGGCATCGTGGCCGGGCGGGAACGGCCACGTGTACCGGTCGATCCAGAGCACACGCTCCCCGTCGCGCAGCTGCGCGGCGAGCCAGTCCGCCGTCAACGTCCGGCTGTCGGTCGCGGCCAGCAGGCGGTTGCCGGTGGTCGCGGCGCGCGCGCCCGGAAAGGCCAGTGCGGCCAGCACCGCGAGCGTCGCCGGCAGGCGCAGGCGCGCGGGCAGCCGCGCGGCGAGCGATTGCAGCGCGACCGCCGCCAGCAGCGCCGCGACCGGGAGCAGCGGCACCATGTAACGGGCGAACGTCCGCGTGCCGCTGCCCATGCCGACGTACCAGGCGAGCGCGAACGCCAGCACGATGGCGCCGGCCCGGCTGCGGCGAGTCAGCAGCAGCAGCGCCCCCGGCACGAGCGCCAGCGCCACCGGCCAGCCGAGTCCCCACGGCAGCGTCGCCCGCGCGTGCGTGATCCAGCCGCGCTGCGCGAAATCGGCCGCCCCCTCGCTCTTGTGGGTCAGCTCGAACCAGTTCTCGGCGAGGAAACGGCGCGGCTCGACCACCGCGCCGGGATTGAGCACGAGGAAGGCGACCGCTGCGACGACGATCGCCAGTCCGAGCGTGCGCGCGGCGGCGGCGAGGCGACTCCCCGGCGCGATGCCCGGCGCAGCGTCGACGGCCGGTCGCAGCGCCTCGAGCAGGAACGGCGCCAGCAACCAGATCGCCGGCTGCTTGATCGCGGCGGCCACGCCGAGCGCCGCGCCGCAGAGCAGGAAGCGGCGCCGCCGCGGCCAGTGCTGCGACGCCGCCAGCAGCAGCAACGTGGCGGTGGTCGCCGCGCCGAGCGCGACGTCGGTCACGCCGAAGTGGCTGTCGCGGACGTGGAGCGGCGCCACGGCGAGCAGCGTCGCCGCCAGCAGGCCGGCGGCGCCACCGGCGACCCGACGGGCCAGCAGGAAGAGCAGCAGCACGGTCGCGACGCCGGCCGTCGCCGAGAGCACGCGCGCGGCCCGATGGGCGGTCACGTGCGCCGGCGCGTCCGGCGGCGGTGGCCACAGCAGCTCGACTCCGGGGCGCGCCCACGCCACCAGCCGCGGGAAGAGTGCCGGATAGGCGAAGCTCGGCCGTTGCCTTGCGGGGTCCGGCGTCTCCGTCGCGAGCCAGTCGGCGTAGCCGGCGATCCGGTTCTCGTCGGGCCGCGCGTACGGGAGAGCGCTGCCGAAATCGAGCGCAGTGAAACGGAGGAATGCGGCGAGCGCGAGGATCGCGAGCAGCGTCGCGATCGTCGCCGGCGCGCGCGGTCCGGCCGCAGCGTCATTCATCGGCGTAGCCGAGCCCCTTCAGGCGCTCGAGCTCGGCGGCGGTCAGGTCGCGGGTCAGGATGTTGCTGCCGGGCAGCTCGGTGGCCTGCTGTTCCAGCGCGCGTCGGCGCGCGTCGAGCCGCGCCTTGAGGCGGTTCAGCACCTCGGGCTGAAGGGTGGCGAGATCGCGCGTCTCCAGCGGATCCTGGTCGATCCGGAACAGCTTCCAGTCGTCGGCGCCGTCGGGTCGGCGCCAGCGCATGAGCTTCCACGGCCCGACCTCGAGCGCCTCGCGTCCGCCCGGCTCACCGAACGGGCCGAAGACCAGCAGGAACTCGGTCTCGTCGCCGGCCTCGTCGGCGCCCGGCGCCAGCAGGTCGCGGCTGAAGTCGAGCGGCTCGGGCGGCAGGTCGAGCAGGTCGGCCAGCGTCGCCGAGACATCGGTCAGGTCGACCTTGTCGCTCCGCACGGCGCCGACCGGCACTCCCGGTCCGCGCAGCAGCCACGGCACCCGCGTCGACTCGTGCCAGAGCTCGAGGCGATGGCCGAACTGGCCATGCTCGAGGTGCTCCTCGCCGTGGTCGGCGAGGATGCAGACGATGGTGTCGTCGGCCAGCTGCAGCGCATCGAGCGCGCCGAGCAGTCGCGGGATCAGCGTGGCGTCGGTCTCCGCCAGGCCGGCGGCATAGAGCTGCCGCAGCCGATCGAGCGCGGCGGAGTCGCCGGCGATCGCCTTCTCGCCCATCACCAGCGGCAGGTCGGCGTGCACCTTCGCCGACGGATCGGCGAAGCGGCGCAGGTACTCATCGTGGGGGTGGTAGTTGTGCACGAAGAAGGTGTGCACGAAGAGGAAGAACGGCTGGTCGCGGTGCGCGCTGAGCCACTCGAGCGTCGGCGCCAGCCAGTCGGTCTCCGCCTCGCGCGCGGTGCGGACGTCCTCGGCGTAGCGGTTGTAGCGGGTCAGGCCGAGCGGGTCGTTGGTGGAGTAGCGATCGAAGCCGAGCCCGAAGCCGTTGCGCGGCACCATCGGTCCGCCGGCGGTGAATGCGGCCGTGCACCAACCGCGCTCGCGCAGCCGGGCAGCCAGCGGGCGCGACCGGGTCGGGTCCATGTAGCGCGGGCTGGCGATGAGGCCGTGCAGGATCGGGTGCTGGCCGGTGAACAGGCTCATGTGCGTCGGCAGCGTCCACGACGATGGCGCCACCACCTGCTCGAACCGCACGCCCTGCGCGGCGAAGGCGTCGAGGTGCGGCGTGAGGCCGCGGCGATCGCCGTAGCAGCCGAGGTGGTCGGCGCGCGTCGTGTCGAGCGAGATCATCAGGAGGTTCTTGTGGCCGTCGCGGCGCGGCGCCGCCGAGAGCAGTTCGGGCGCGCCGAAGCAGGCGACGGCGTCGCCGGCGCTGGCCGCCACGAACTCGACTCGCGTGCTGCGCCCGGCGTGGCGCGCGAGGTCGATCTCCACCGGCGCGAAGCGGGCCGCTTCATCGATCCGCAGCGTGCCGCGCTCCTCGCGCCAGCGCTCGACGCCGTCGATCCGCACCGAGAGCGTGATCGCGACGTCGCGCGCGGTGCCGAGAGCGGCGGGGAGGAACCGGAGCCGCGGGCGCACGGCGGCGACGGGCAGGCGGAACTCGACGCGGCGGCCGGCCGGCACCAGCAGCGCGTCGCAGAACTCCTCCTCGCCATCGATCCAGCGGCGCAGCGGATGGGTGGCGGGATCGCAGGCGAGGCGGGGCGTGTGGTGCAGCCGGGCGGCGGTGCGCAGCCGGATCAGCTCGACGCGATCGATCTCGAGGCCGCGGTCGGACGGCAGCAGCGAGAGGGTGCAGCCGGTCGGACGCGGTCGCGGGGCGACGAAGAGGGCGAGCTCCTGCCAATCGCCGCGCGGCGACGGCGGGCGGTGGGTGGCGCGGCCCGCGGCGAACCGCTCGGGCGTGACCGCGAGCAGTTGCTGCGCAAGCGGCGGCGCCGCCGGCAGCGTCTCGTCGAGCAGCGTCGTGCGCAGCTCGCCGCCGTCGGCTCCCGGCGGTGCGCGCACGCGGGCGCGGATCAGCCACGCCTCGTCGGCGCGAGTGTCGAACGCGGCGTGCAGGCCGGTCGAGCCGGCAGGCAGCGCCGCGAGCGTCGTCCCCTCCTCGTGCGCCAGCGCGACGTCGCAGCGGCGCGGCGCCTCGGCGTCCTCCTGCAGCGCCGCGATCCAGTCGCCGTCGAACCACGGCTCGCCGGGCGGCGCGGCGAACTCCTCGAGCAGCACGCGCTCGCCGGCGGCGGCCGGGTCGCCGTCGAGGCCGGCGAGATCGCCGTGCACCACCGCCTCGCCGACCCGGTCGAGCAGGTGCAGGTGGTTCGGAGCGGGCGGGTCGCCCAGGTTCGGCGCGGGGGCGGCCGGCGGTGCGGTGACCGTGTCGCGCTCGCCGTCGGTGCCGCTGCAGCGGAGCAGGGCCACCGCCGCCAGCGCGACGGCGGCGAGCGACAGGCTGCGAACGGGTCGGGTCATGCGCCTCATCCCAGCACCGAGAAACCGTAGGCGCCGCTGCGGACGGCGCCGCGGGCGAACCGATCGGGCGCGAAGAAGTCGCGCTCGAACGGGCCGGCGTCCGCGCCGAGCAGCAGCGAGACGACGGCGTCGCCGACGCTCGGCCCGAGCTTGAAGCCGTGGCCGCTGAAGCCGGAGACGACCAGCAGGCCCGGATGGCCCGGCACCGGCCCGATCAGCGCCTGCGCGTCGGGGGTCACCGTGTAGAGCGCGGCGACGCCGCCCCAGCAGGTGGCGTCGTCATAGGCGGGGACGCGGCGCGCGAGACGCGCGCGGCAGTCGGCGAGGAAGGCGCCGCTCACCCCTTCGTCGCTCGCGTCGGGATCGTCGACCTTCCGGTCGTGGTCGTAGGCGAGTTGGCCGACGCGGGTGAACCCGGTCGCCTCGCTCTTCCAGTAGATGCCGTGCGCGAGGTCGGCCCAGATGCAGCGGTCGGCGCCATGGGCGAGCGGCGGGATGAAGAACGCCTGTTCCGGCGCCACCGCGGCGAGCGGCAGGTCGGCTCCGGCCGCCGCCAGCAGAGCCCGGGTCCACGGGCCGCCGCACGCCACCAGCGTGCGGGTGGCGACGCGGCTGCCGTCGTCGAGCCGCACCCCGGTCACGCGCTGCGCGCCATCCTGCTCGATCGCGGCCACGGCGCGGCCCTCGTGGAGCGTG